>NZ_CAJMZL010000017.1:0-154423 GCF_905220305.1 Caballeronia sp. J97
TGCTAATAGACCACCACGAATACGGGATCCGGCGAAACAAGACCGAGACCGAGACCGAGACCAAGGCCAAAACCCAAAACCGGCATAAACCTTGCTCCAGAGCACGACCATGCACGCTCCCCCACCAACGCTCACCAACGCCCAGGCGGCAGCCGCCACCTCCTGGACCTGCCCCTTCTGCCCTCTGCTATGCGACGACATCACGCTCGCGCCATCCGCCGATCAGCGCCTCGCAGCCCCTCACACCGCCTGCCCGCGCCTAAAAAACTCCCTTGCCCACTTCGATCCGAGCGATGCAAACCGCAAACCCACAATCGACGGGCAAATCACCGATCCAGAATCGGCGCTCTCGCAAGCCGTGGCGATCCTGTCGAACGCGCATCGGCCGCTCTTCGGCGGACTCGCGACCGACGTAGCCGGCGCACGCGCGCTCTATGAACTCGCCGCACAGTGCGGCGCGATTCTCGATCATCTGCACGGCGACACGCTCGCCGACAGCAATCGCGCGCTGCAAGACCGCGGCTCGTTCTTCACGACGCTGTCGGAAATCCGCTCGCGCGCCGATCTCGTCGTCGTGTTCGCGTGCGAGCCGTCGCAGCGCTATCCACGCTTCTTCGAACGCATCGCGGACCCCGGCCGCGACGTCAGCATCGTATTCGTCGGATGCGACGTCGACCAGGCAGCGGCCCCGCACGCCGAATCGATCCTGCAAAACACCGATCCCTTCGATACGCTCGCGCTATGGTCCGCGCTCGTCGAAGGCGGACGCGCGATTCCGACATCCGAGCTCGTCGCGCTCACCGCGCGCATCCGCGCAGCGAAATACACCGCCTTCATCTACGAGCCTTCGACGCTGCCGACGAAGCACGCGGCGCTCGCGATCGAAGCGCTACAGCGCATCGTCAAGGCGATCAACCGCACCGCGCGCGCCGGCGCGCTCGCATTGACCGGCGACGACGGCGCGGCGTCCGTCAATCAGACGATCACGTGGCTGTCGGGCTTGCCGCTGCGCACGCGCATCGCGTACGGCGCAGCGCCCGATCACGACGCGCATCGCTATCGCACCGATACGCTGTTGCAACGCGGCGAAATCGATGCGCTCCTGTGGGTGTCGAGCTTCGCGCCCGAGCCGCTGCCCGCATCGCTCGATGAAAACGTGCCCGCGATCGTCCTCGCCCATCCGGCGACCACGGTGCCCGCGCGCAAGGCGCCGACCGTGTTCATTCCGGTCGCAACGCCGGGCATCGACAGCGGCGGGCACCTGTTTCGCGTCGATACATCGGTGGTCGCGCCGCTCGCCGCCGCGCGCGACTACGCATTGCCGACGCTCGCTTCGATCGCGTCGCAACTCGCGCAGGCGCGGAGGCCGCGATGAGCGTCACGCGCCTGCTAGGCGGCACGCTCTACGATCCGGCGAACGGCATCGACGGCGAGAAGCGCGACATTCATATCCGCGATGGCCGCATCGTCGACCCGGCTTCGAACGAAAGCATCGAGCACGACTTCGACGCCACCGGCATGATCGTGATGGCGGGCGGCATCGACCTGCATTCGCACATCGGCGGCGGCAAGACGAATCTGTCGCGTCTGCTGCTGCCCGAAGATCATCGCGACGATCCGCGCGCCGTGCCCGATCGTCCGAACGAAGGCCGCTACATGCGTCTGCCTTCGTGCGGCGTGTGCACGCCGGGCACGCTCGCCGCCGGCTATCGATATGCGGAAATGGGCTACACGGCCGCGTTCGAGCCGGCGATGATCGCGTCGAACGCGCGCCACGCGCATCTGGAAATGGGCGACACACCGATCATCGATCACGGCGCCTACGTGATGATGGGCAACGACGAGCTCTTCCTGCAAATGCTCGCCGCGAACGAAGACTTCGAACGCGTGCGCGATTACGTCGGCTGGACCATCGATTCGAGCAAGGCGCTCGGCGTGAAAGTCGTGAATCCCGGCGGCATCTCGGCGTTCAAGTTCAATCAGCGCTCGCTCGATCTCGATGAGCGGCACGTGCATTACGGCATCACCCCGCGCGATGTCCTGAAGACCCTCACGCGCGCCCTCACCGAGCTGCGCGTGCCGCATCCGCTTCATGTCCACGCGAGCAATCTCGGCGTGCCGGGCAACATCGAATCGACGATCAGGACGATGGACGCAGCCGACGGCCTGCCCATTCATCTGACGCATATCCAGTTCCACAGCTACGGCACCGAAGGTTCGCGCAAGTTCTCGTCGGGCGCGCGCGCGATCGCCGAAGCGGTGAACGCGCGGCCCAACGTGACGATCGATGTCGGCCAGATCATCTTCGGTCAGACGGTCACCGCATCGGGCGACACGATGATGCAGTTCAAGAACGCACCGATGGCCCGGCCGCGCAAATGGGTGCTCGGCGATATCGAATGCGACGCGGGCTGCGGCGTCGTGCCGTTCAAGTATCGCGAGCAGAGCTTCGTGAACGCACTGCAATGGATCATCGGGCTGGAAATCTTCCTGCTCGTCGACGATCCCTGGCGCGTGTCGATGACCACCGACCATCCGAATGGCGCGCCCTTCACGAGCTATCCGCATCTGATCCGCCTGCTGATGGACAAGTCCTTCCGCGACGAGCAGCTCGACAAGCTTCACGCCGATGCGAAGACGGCCAGCGCGCTCGCCGGCATCGCGCGCGAGTTCTCGCTCTACGACATCGCGATCATCACGCGCGCCGGTCCGGCGAAGTTGCTCGGCCTGAAGGATCGCGGCCATCTCGGCGCGGGCGCGGCGGCGGATATCGCCGTGTATCGCGACGACGCCGATCGCGAACGCATGTTCACGTCGCCCGCTTACGTCTTCAAGGACGGCCGGTTGATCGCGCGCGACGGCACGCTGCTCGCGACGCCCAGCGGCGGCATTCATTACGTGAGCCCCGAATACGACCGCGCGATCGAGAAGCGCGTGCGCGAATACGCGCAGAAACATCTCGCGACGCGCTTCGAGAACATCGCCATCGGCGACGACGAAATCTGCGCATGCTGCAACGGCGGGCGGCTCCTGCCCGTCGCGTGCTTCGCGGCGAGCGGAGGTTGACGCATGCGCATCAACGACACGCAGATCGACGACACCTTCGCCGAAGCCTTCCCGATGAAAGCGACGCGGCTCGTCATCACCGCGCATACCCCGACGTGGGCGCGCCATGCGGCCAGCTCGCTGACGGGCTTCGCGACGTCGGTCATCGATTGCGGCTGCGAGGCGGGCATCGAGCGCGATCTGGCCGGCGATGAAACGCCCGATGGCAGACCGGGCGTCGCGGTGCTGATCTTCGCGATATCGTCGAAGGAACTGGCGAAGCAGATCGCGCGGCGCGTCGGCCAGTGCGTGCTGACCTGCCCGACGACGGCTGTCTACGGCGGCATCGATCCCGCGACCACGCGCGCGCCGCTGTCGGACAATGCGCCGCTCGGCGCTGGCCTGCGTTTCTTCGGCGATGGCTATCAGATATCGAAAATGCTCGATGGCACGCGTTACTGGCGCGTGCCCGTGATGGACGGCGAGTTCGTCTGCGAGGAATTCACCGCGACGGTGAAAGCGGTCGGCGGCGGCAATCTGCTGTTTCTCGCGCGCGATCTCGACAGCGCGCTCCATGCCGCGGAATCCGCCGTCAGCGCGATGCACGCGTTGCCGAATATCATCACGCCGTTTCCCGGCGGCGTCGTGCGTTCGGGATCGAAGATCGGCTCGAAGTATGCGGGCGCGACGGCATCGACGAACGACGCCTTCTGCCCGACGCTCGTCGGTCTGTCGAAGAAAAGCGAACTCACGCCGGACGTCGCGTGCGTGCTGGAAATCGTGATCGACGGTCTCACCGATGCCGACGTCGGCGCGGCGATGACGGCAGGCATCGCCGCCGCGACGAAGATCGGGCGCGCGGGCGGCGTGCTGCGCGTGTCCGCGGGCAACTACGGCGGCAAGCTCGGACCGTATCACTTCAAGCTGCACGAACTGTCGAAGGACATCGACGGGAGCCGCGCATGAACGCGATCACGTTGCGCGTAAAAAATGCGCCGGGCTTTCGTGTCGACGGGTCGAAATTACTTCCTGCGACGCTTGCGGTCATGTCGCGGACAGAGTTGCCGCGAGTCGTACTGCAAGGCGCCGGCGAAACGCTCGCAATCGGCGATCTCTTCGATATCGCCGTGGAGCACACCGACGCGCCCGCGCTCACGATCGAGGGCGACGCGCCGTGGCTCGATCGCATCGGCGCGGGCATGACCGAAGGCACGCTCACCGTGCACGGCAGCGCGGGCGACTATGCGGGCATGAAGATGTCCGGCGGCGGGTTGCATATTCAAGGCGATGCGGGCGCGTTCGCCGCATGCGAGATGCAGGGCGGGCGACTGTCGATTCACGGCGATGCGGGCGATTTCGCCGCCGGCGCGCTGCCCGGCGACATGGAAGGCATGACGGGCGGCACGCTCGCGATTCACGGCAACGCGGGTGCGCGGCTCGCGGACCGCATGCGGCGCGGCACCGTGCTCGTCGCCGGCGATGCGGGCGATTTCGCCGCGTCGCGGCTCGTCGCGGGCTCGGTCTGCATCGGCGCGAAAGTGGGCGCACACTTGGGATACGGCATGCGGCGCGGCACGGTGTTGCTGATGAACATGACCGATGCGCCATCGCGCATTCCACCGACCTTCACCGAAGGCGGCCGCGGCTTCGACGTGTTCTGGCTGCTGTTTTCGCGCATGCTCGCGCGCGAGATCTCGCCCTTTTCACAACTCGCGGGCAAGATGTTGCCGCGACGCTACGCCGGCGACCTCGCAGTGGACGGACGGGGGGAATTGCTGATCGCCAATTCATAGCCGGGCGAGAAAAATGCAGAGTGCATCTTCAGGAACGAAAACCATTTTCACGGGAGACACGCCATGAGCACCGCGCGGACCCAGGCAACGTCGCGCGACGCCAGCATCATCGATGCCGCGAGCGAGCGTTACGCCCGCCCGATGATCGCGTTGCACTGGCTCATCGCGATCGGAATCATCGCGATGCTGTGCATCGGCTTCTATATGGTCGGCCTGCCGCGCGGGCTGCCGTTCAAGTCGGACCTCGTCAATTTCCACAAGTCGCTCGGAATCACCGTTTTCCTGCTGGTGCTGCTCCGCATCCTGGCACGTCTGGCCTATCGCCAGCCGCCTCTGCCGCCGATGCGAACGTGGCAACGCGCCGCCGCGAGCATTACGCAGGCTCTTTTATACGTTGGCATGGTGGCGATGCCGCTCACCGGTTATCTCGGCTCGTCGTTCAACAAGTTCGGCACGAAGTTCTGGGGCATTGCGCTGCCACAATGGGGCTCGGACGACAAGCATCTGCGGGAGATCTTCTTCGGCATTCACGAGTACCTGGCGTGGATCATGGCCGCGTTGATCGTCCTGCATTTTCTCGGCGCGATGAAGCATCAACTGATCGATCGCGACGGTCTCTTGCGGAGGATGCTGCCTTGAAGATTCGCGTGCTCGGCTCATCGGCGGGCGGCGGCTTTCCGCAATGGAACTGCAACTGCCGCAATTGCGACGGCGTGCGGCGCGGCACGATCACGGCGCGCGCGCGCACGCAATCGTCCATTGCCGTTACCGATAACGGCGAGGACTGGCTGCTCGTCAACGCATCGCCGGACATTCTGGCGCAGATCGCGGCGAATCCGGAATTACAGCCCGCGCGTCGCGTGCGCGACACGGGTATCGCCGCTGTCGTGACGATGGATGCGCAGATCGATCACGTTACCGGTCTCCTGATGCTGCGCGAGCGCGGCACGCCGTTGCCGCTCTATACGACCGACGCCGTGTGGCAGGACCTCTCGACGGGCTTTCCGATCACGTCGATTCTTTCGCATTACTGTGGTGTCGAGCACAGGCGCATCGCGCTCGACGGCGCATCGTTTTCCGTGCCAGAACTGCCGCGCGTGACGATCGGCGCGCTGCCTCTGTCGAGCAAGGCGCCGCCTTATTCGCCGCATCGCGATGCGCCGGAAACGGGCGACAACATCGGCCTCGTGTTCACGAATACCACGACAGGCAAGCGCGCTTTCTATGCACCGGGACTGGGCGCGCTCGAGCCGCATGTGCTCGATGCGATGCGCTCGGCGGACTTGCTGCTCGTCGACGGCACCGTATGGACCGACGATGAAATGATCCGCCTCGGCCTCACGAAAAAGACCGGCAAGGACATGGGCCATCTCGCTCAGAGCGGCGCGGGCGGCATGATCGACGTGCTGGATTCGATCGATCGCGCGAGCGTGCGCCGTGTGCTGATCCATATCAACAACACGAATCCGATCCTCATCGAGGACGGACCCGAAAGGCGCATTCTGTCCGAGCACGGCATCGAAGTCGCGCACGACGGCATGACCTTCGAGCTATGACCCTTTCCGCACCAGGCACTGGAGACCGCCCGATGTCCGATCCGATGCTCAACCCGACCACAGGCCCGATCTTCACGAAAGTGAAAGACGACGGCCCCGCGTGGACGCGCGATGAATTCGAGGCGCAGTTGCGCGCGAAGGGCACGGCGTATCACATTCATCATCCGTTCAACGTGAAGATGAACAGCGGCGGCTGTTCGAAGGAGCAGATACGCGGCTGGGTCGCGAACCGCTTCTACTATCAGATCAACATTCCGCTGAAGGATGCGGCGGTGATGTCGAATTGTCCCGATCGCGACACGCGCCGCCGCTGGGTGCTGCGCATTCTCGATCACGACGGTTACGGCGATCAGCCGGGCGGCATCGAGGCATGGGCGCGTCTCGGCGATGCGGTCGGCCTCTCGCGCGACGATCTATGGTCGCTCGCACTCGTGACGCCGGGCGTGCGCTTCGCCGTCGATGCTTATGTGAACTTCGCCCGGCGCGCGCCGTGGCAGGAATCCGTGTGCTCGTCGCTGACGGAAATGTTCGCGCCGCAGATCCACAAGGACCGCCTCGCGACGTGGCCCGAGCACTACCCCTGGATCGAGCCGGAAGGGCTTTCGTATTTCCGCTCGCGCGTGTCGCTGGCGCAGCGCGATGTCGAACACGGGCTCGAAGTGACGCTCGCGCATTTCACGACGCGCCAGGATCAGCAGCGCGCGCTCGATATCCTGCAGTTCAAGCTCGATATCCTCTGGACCATGCTCGATTCGATCGAAAAGGCCTTTGCGCAATGAGCGATACGAACCCGACTCAACGCAGGCAGGAAGCCGTCGAGGCACCGGACGACTCGCTGCGTCCGAAACTGAAACGCCTGTTCCGTCTGCAATGGGAGCCGGCGCAGAACGCGCACGTGCTGCTCTATCCGGAGGGCATGGTGAAGCTCAATCAGAGCGCATCGGAGATTCTTCTGCGCTGCGACGGCACGCGCGATATTCCGGCGCTCGTCGCGGATCTGGAGCAGGCGTTCAACGCGACCGGCCTCGGCGACGACGTGCGGGCGTTCATTGCCGGCGCGCGTGCGCGAGGCTGGCTGGAGTAGCATCATGACCGACTTGTCCGAACCGATTGCGAGGCCCGAGCACGAAGGCGTGCCGATCGCGCCGCCGCTGTGGCTGCTCGCGGAGCTGACGTATCGCTGCCCGCTGCATTGCGTGTTCTGCTACAACCCGGTGAACTACGCCGATCACACGCGCGAGCTCGACACGGATCAATGGATCGACGTGTTGCGTCAGGCGCGCGCGCTGGGCGCGGCGCAACTCGGCTTTTCCGGCGGCGAGCCGCTCTTGCGCGACGATCTCGAAACGCTCGTCGGCGAGGCGCGCAAGCTCGGCTTCTATACGAACCTCATCACGTCGGGCATCGGACTGACGGAGAAGCGCATCGGCGCATTGCAGGACGCCGGACTCGACCACATTCAGCTTTCGTTTCAGGACTCGTCGCAGGAGCTCAACGACTTTCTTTCCAGCACGAAAACCTTCGACTACAAGAAGCGCGTCGCGAGCCTCATCAAGGCACACGGCTTTCCGATGGTGCTCAACTGCGTGCTGCATCGCTATAACCTGCCGCATATCGGACGCATCATCGACATGGCGCTCGCAATGGGCGCCGAGTATCTCGAACTCGCGAACACGCAGTACTACGGCTGGGCGCACACGAATCGCGCGCAACTCATGCCGACCAAAGCGCAACTCGACGACGCGGAAGCCGTGGTCGAGCGCTATCGCAATGAGATCGGCGACAAGTGCAAGATCTTTTTCGTCGTGCCGGATTACTACGAGCGCAGACCCAAGCGCTGCATGAACGGCTGGGGCTCGGTGTTTCTCGGCATCGCGCCGGATGGCGCAGCGCTGCCGTGTCATACGGCGCGCTCGCTGCCGGGCCTCACGTTTCCGAACGTCACCGAGATGCCGATCAGGGACATCTGGTACGAAAGCGATGCGTTCAATCGCTTTCGCGGCTTCGGCTGGATGAAGGAGCCGTGCCGCAGTTGCGACGAGAAGGCGATCGACATGGGCGGCTGCCGCTGCCAGGCCTATCTGTTGACGCAGGATCCCGCGAATGCCGACCCGGTGTGCGACAAGTCTCCGCATCACGAGCGCGTGATCGAAGTGGTGCGCGCGGCATCGGCGAGACAGGAAGTCGAGGCGCAACCCATCATCTTCCGCAACGATGCGAATTCGAAGCGCATCGCGGCGGAGACTTCCGGAAGTGGTTCACAAGAAGGAGAAGACAAGCCATGACCGCCGACATCTCCGTGTTGCTCGTGGACGACCACGCCGTCGTGCGCGAGGGCTACAAGCGTCTGCTCGAACTGAGTCCGGACGTGAACGTCGCGGGCGAAGCGGCCAATGCGGCGGAGGCTTACCAGAAGTTTTGCGCATTGCAGCCCGATGTCGTCGTGATGGATCTCGCCTTGCCCGGCGCGAGCGGCATCGAAGCGATGCGGCGCATGCTGGCGCGCGAGCCGCATGCGCATGTGCTGATCTTCAGCGTGCACGAGGAAGCGATTTTCGTGCGCCGCGCGCTCGATGCCGGTGCGCGCGGTTACGTGACGAAAGCGAGCGCACCCGATGTGCTCGTCGAAGCGGTGCGCGCCGTCGCGCGGCGCGTATCGTATCTGAGTTCCGACGTTTCGCAGGCGCTCGCGCTGCGGGCAAGCATTCAGGAAGGACGCCAGTTATCCGCGCGCGAGTTCGAGGTGCTGCGTCTGCTGGTGCAGGGTTATACGCTGCCGAGCATCGCGGAGAGGCTGGGCTTGAGTCAGAAGACGGTCGCGAATCATCAGTCCGTGATCCGTCAGAAGTTCGGCGCGGATAACGGCGTGCAGCTCGCGCAAATCGCGAACCGGCTGGGGCTTCACTTCGCCGATTTCGCTTCGTCGGCGGTCGCGGGCAACGGCAGCCCCGCCTGAGCCGGCACGCGCGCGCAAAACAGAAAGCCCGCGCCCGGCTCGCTCGCGATCTGAAACGCCCCGCCGAGCGCCTCGACGCGCTCGCGCATACCGATCAGGCCGAGCCCCTTGCGCGGCTTGGCGAGATCGACGCCCGGTCCGTCGTCGGCCATCGTCACGACGATTTCCTGCGGCGCGCGCGCCAGATAAATCTCCACGTGCGCGCTGCGCGCGAACTTCGACACGTTCGTGAGTCCTTCCTGCACGAGCCGGTAAAGCGTGATGTTGAGCGCATCGCTCAATGCGTCGAAGTCGCCATCCACGGCGAGTGTGAACGTCGCGTCGGGCAAGCGCTCGCGCCAGCCGTCGACGCAATGTTCGAGCGCCGTCGGCAAGCCGAATTCATCGAGCCCGATCGGACGCAGCTTGCGGATCATCCCGCCGATCTCGCGATACACATGCGTCGCGCTTTGCATCAGCGCGAGCGACAGCCGATGAATCTCCGCCTCGCGCTGCGCCGACAGATCGCGGATGCGCCCCGCATCGAGCGACATTGCGTTGAGGTATTGCCCGAGCTCGTCGTGCAGCTCGCGCGCGAGATGGCGGCGCTCGGTCTCCTGCGCAGCGATGGCCTGACTCGCGAGCCGGCGATTCTCCGCGAGCAGATGCTCGGCCTGTTCTTCCAGCGCGCGTCGCCGGCGCACTTCCGATTGCGCCTCGCGATAGCGCCGCCACGCGAACCACGCAAAGCCGAGCGCGAGCACGACGAGCGTCGGCGGCAACTCGTCGAGTTGAAAGCGCTCGGCGCTGCGCGTCAGGCGATACGCGTACTCGCTGAAATCGAATCGCGCGAACAGCGCGCCGGCAATGACCGTGATCGCGAGCACGCACGCGAGATCGCGCCACACCGGCGAGCGCAGCGCGCGACGGTCGGCGTCTTTCGCAACAGAGGGCAAGGATTCGGTTGGCATCACGGAATGCATTCTACGCACCGGTTGATCGTGTGGTGAGGCCGGTGGAACGCGATTGGGAACGCTTCCCTGCGCGATCGGGAAAACCTCCCGGTCCACGCGCTCAGTCTTATGCGACGCTTTCATTGAAAGAAACATTCTCGACGCGTGGATCGAAATACAAAAGGAGACGGTCATGAAGAGCATGCAGCGCTTGCCCGCGCCCGCGCATCGGTTCAAACCCCGAGCAGGGCTGCGACTCGTATTCGGCAGCGCATGCGCGAGCATCACCGTGGCCGCCTGGGCGCAGACGCCGCCCGCCGCTACCGCCGAAGCGCCCGAACCCGCGTCAGCGAGCGTCGCGCAGACCGACACGCCGCCGAATACCGAGCTGCCTTCTATCATCGTCGTCGGCACCACGCCGCTCGTCGGCGTCGGCACGCCGCTGGAAAAGGTCCCGGCGAACGTGCAGACGATCAAGGGCAGCGAGATCGACGCGCAGCATTCGCCGACCGTCGCCAACTACCTGGAGAAGAACGTCGTCAGCGTCGACACCAACGATGCGCAGGGCAACCCGTGGCAGACCGACATCAACTATCGCGGCTTCACGGCTTCGCCGCTGCTCGGCACGCCGCAGGGCTTGTCGGTGTTCATGGACGGCGTGCGCATCAACGAGCCGTTCGGCGATGTCGTCAACTGGGATCTGATTCCGCAAGCCGCGATCCAGACGATGCAGATCATTCCCGGTTCGAACCCGACCTTCGGCCTGAACACGCTCGGCGGCGCCGTCGCGGTGACGACCAAGAACGGCCGCAGCAATCCGGGCGGCAATGTCGATCTGAGCTTCGGCTCGTGGGGCCGCAAGGCTGCGCAGATCGAGCAGGGCGGCGTGATCGGCGATCACCTCGACTACTATTTCACCGCGAACGTCACGAACGACAACGGCTGGGCGGATCACAATTCGAGCCGCATCCGCCAGGCGTTCGGCAAGATCCGCTACACCGACGCCGACACGACGATCTCCGTCTCGATGGGCGGCGCGGACAACACGCTGAACGGCTCGCAGACGATTCCGCGCTCGTTCATGGACAACTTCCGTCAGGCCTACACGTTTCCCGACACGAACGAGAATCAGGTCGGCTATCTGACGATCAATGCCGAGCACTACTTCACGCCGAACGTGCAGTTGAGCGGCAATGTGTACTACCGCCACTATCGCAACAAGAACGTGAGCTCGAACGTCAACGACGATTTCGATCCGGACGGCGACGATGCCGCCGAACTCACGCAGGCGTTCAACGATCAGTCGGTGATCGTCACGGACAGCTACGGCGCGAGTCTGCAACTCACGCTCCTCAACAGGCTGTTCGACCATGACAACCAGTTGATCATCGGCGCGGCGGGCGACTTCGCCAATTCGCACTTCACGCAAGCCGAGCAGCCGGCGGAATTCGAAGACAACCGCGCGACCATCGGCACGGGACCGTTCGCGCCGACCACCGACGCGAAGACGCGCAACGAGAACTGGGGCATCTACTTCGAGAATACGTTCTCGTTCAACGAGCAATGGTCGATGACGCTCGCCGGCCGTTACAACTGGGCGAAGGCGACGATCGGCGACGAAAGCGGCGTGCAGCCGCTGCTCGACGGTAACCATACGTTCTCGCGCTTCAATCCGGCGGTGGGCTTCAACTGGAATCCGACGCCCTGGTTCACCGCCTACGCGACGTATAACGAAGGCATGCGCTCGCCGACCGCCATCGAGCTCGCATGCGCGGACCCGAACGCGCCGTGCTCGCTGCCCAACGATTTCATCGCGGACCCGGACCTCAAGCCGGTGATCTCGAAGACGTTCGAGATCGGCGCGCGCGGGCGTGTCGGCAGCCATACGACGTGGAGCGCCGCGGCCTACAGCACGACGCTCGACAACGACATCCAGTTCGTCAGCAGCCAGGGCGCGGCGAGCACGCTCGGTTACTTTCAGAATGTCGGCAAGACGCGGCGCCAAGGCTTCGAGCTCGCGGGACGCACGCAATGGGGACCGGTGGGCGTTGCCGCGAGCTATAGCTATGTGAACGCGACGTATCGCTCGTCGTGGACCGAAAGCAGCGCGAGCAATTCGAGCGCGGATGCCGACGGCAACATCACCGTGCATTCGGGCGATCGCATTCCGGGCATTCCGGCGAACACGGTGAAGATGCGCATCGACTACAACCCGATCGCGCGCTGGAATATCGGCACGAATCTCACGTATCGCAGCAACATCTTCGCGCGCGGCGACGAGAACAATCAGGACGTCAACGGCAGCGTCGCGGGCTATTTCCTGATCGACCTCGACACGACCTACAACGTGACCAAGCAGCTGCAGGTCTATGCGACGGTGAAGAATCTGTTGAACAAGCGCTATGCGAACTTCGCGATTCTCGGCGAGAACTTCTTCAACGGGCCGAACCATACGTTCAACGGCGGCGATACCGTCAACGAGCAGTTTCTGGGCGTAGGCGCGCCGCGCGGTGTGTGGGTGGGGATGCGGTACGCGTGGAAGTGATGCGGCACGCAGCGCGCGTCGATGCCGCCCCGCGGCGGCCGACGCGTCGCTGTCGCTCAACGCCCGACGATCGACCCCGCGCTCGGCGGATACGTGACGATGCCCCACGCGAGCGGCAGATCGCCGATCTGCTTGACCTCCTTGTAATCCGAGCTGTCGAGCACATAGACCGCATTCGAGCGCCCGCACGCGAGCAAGAGCTTCGAGCCGTCCGGCGTGAAGCTGAAGTGCCAGCAGCGCTGACCGACGGGCACGTCCTGCACATGCTCGTAGGTCGAGCCGTCGAACACCTGCAAGGTCTTGTCGCGCGACGCCGCGACCAGGAGCCGTTTGCCCGAAGGATCGAACGAGACGCCGTACGGGCCCGTCTTCGTATCGACGGTCTTCACGGTCTTCAGGGTATTGCCTTCGAGCACGACGAACTTGTTCGCGTTCTCCAGCGTGACGACATATTGCTTGCCATCGGGCGACGCCTTGATGCCGCGCGGACGCGAGCCCTTGTCGAGCTTCACCGTGCGCACCGGCTTGCCCGTTCCGACGCGATACACCGACACCGTGTCGTCGCCCTCGTTGGTCACGAGAATCAGCTTGCCGTCCGGCGAGAACTCGACGCCTTCGGTCTCGTGGCCGCTCTTGACGGAGTGCGTGACCTTCATCGTCTTGAGATCGACGATGGCGATTTCGGCGGGCGGCGAATTGGCGTCGTCGTCGTCTTTTTCCGGCTGACCCGGTTTCGGCGGGCCGCCGCTTTCACCCGGCTCGTACGTCACATACACATAGCCGCCGAACACGCGCACGAACTCGGGATTCTTGCCGATCTTCACGCGCCGCGTGACCTTGCCCGTCGACGTATCGATCTCCGACAGATCGCTCGTCGCCTTGTTCGCCACATACAGACGCGTGCCGTCCTTGTTGAGCGACAGGCCGCGCGGTCCGTCCTTGCCGACATCCCAGGTCTTCGCGAGCGAGAGCTGATCGAGATCGATCACGCCGACGCCGGCGTTCTCGGTCGTCACGTAGGCGGTCGGCGCGGCGGCATGCGCGACATTCGCCGTCAATGCGACTGCGAGCGCGAGCGATGGCGCGATCACCGACGCGCAGGCGATGCGCGCCGGCTTGAATCTGACTTGCATGGTCGTCTCCAGCGGTTTCGATACCGATTGTTCGAGTTCGTGGGCGCACGCACGCGGCGCATCGCACGGCGCGCGTGCCCGGAGGTTCAACTTAGCCCAATCGGCGCGACCCTGGCAACGGCATCGGCCGGGAGAAATTCCCGAATTGCGCCAGGCGCTGTTTCAGCGCGTCGCGGAGGGATCGCTGGCAAGCAGATCGACGAGCGCCTTCGCCCCGCGCTTCCACGACAAATCCGTATTGCCGCGAATATCGACCGAACGTTGAAAGAGCATCGCGCCGCTGCCCGCGTCTTCGACGCGCAGGTTCATGTTGAGGATGAGATTGCTGATCTTCTGCACCCAGCACACACCGACGCGTGACGCGCCGAGCGCTTTCGCCACGCGCAGTTCGCAGCCGTTGCACGCGTTCAGGTCCTGCGTGCTTTTCAGCGTCGCGATGAGATCGCTCGCCTTCGCATTGTCGGCCACGCGAAAGAGCGCGCGATCGCGCAGATCGTCGCGCAACGCGCCGCTCACGATCGCGAGACGCTCGGCCTGAATGCGATTGGTGTCCGCATCGTTGTAGGCGGCGTTGTCGTCGATGAGCGTGCAGTCGAGCATTGCGATCGAGTGCGGCGCGGCTTGCGCGTGCGCGCTCGTCATCGCGATGGCAAGCGCGATCGCGAGCATCGCGCGCAGGATGTGAGTCATGGTAACGGCCTCGACGATGATGATGAGCACCTGCACGCGCAAAAAGCAGATCGCATGCCCGTTCGCGCGAAGCGCGCGATCAGGATGCGGCGCGCAATGCTTCGTCGGCAATCGCGAGCCGCGAGGCCATCATCTTCACGACGAAGCGATGCCACTCCTGCGCGGTCACCGGATCATCGACCTCGAGCTTGCGCAAGCCCGCGAGCGTGAGACGGCGCAGGCGCGCCGGCTCGTCGGCGACCACATCGGCGCTGCGCGGCGCGTGCGTGTACACGGCCATCTCGCCGATGATCGTTCCCGGCCCGAACGAACGCAGGCGCACCGAGCGGCCATCGGCGAGCGGCAACGATACCGTCACGCGCCCTTCCTCGACGATATACAGCGCATCGCCGGCATCGCCGCGTCGAAAGAGCGCCTCGCCCGCGCCGATATCGCAGACGTCGAGGAAGTCGGCCAGTCCTTGCAGCGCGTGCGCGGAGAAATGCGGCGCGAACATCGTGCGGAAATCGCCGGCCGGCGCGCGCGGTTCGAGCGTGTGTGTCGACGTGGCGAGCTGCTGCGCTTCGATCCATTCGAGGCCCGCGTCAAGCGTGTCGAACTCGCGGATGCCGAGCGCGAGCGCGCCGGTGCGCCTGAGCAGCGCGCGCGAGTTGCGCGGCAGCGCGGTCAGCACGAGATCCGCGCCGATCGCCACGCACGCCTGACGCAGCTTCACGAACGCGAGCGACACGGACGCATCCATGCCGTTGGTCCACGCGAAATCGAGCACGACGTAGCGCACCGGACGCGGGCCGTGCGAACGGATGCGCTCGCGGATGCGCTGCAGCATCGAATTCGCCGAGCCGAAAAAGAGAAAGCCTTGCAGGCAGACGCCGCAAATCTGGTCGCCGCGATCGATCAAGAGACGCGTTTCCTCGATGCTGCGCTCGACATTCGATGTGCGTGTGCGGCCGTCGAACTCCATGCGCACGCAGCCGGCGCGGCCATAGAGCAGCGCGAAGGTGACGCAAGCGGCCACCACGCCCGCGACGACGCCCGCGATCACGCCATAGAACGCAATGACCGCGAGGATCAGCGGCACGAGCACATATTCATGCCACGTCAGCTTGCGATAAGCGCCGACGAGCCAATCCACCATCAGGCGCAGTCCCATGTAGATCTGCATGCCGACGAGCACCGGCACCGGAAAGAGCGAGACGAGATCGGGCGAGGCGATCAGCAGCAAGAGGCACGCGAGCGCCGCGAACACGCCCGCGGCGCGGCTGGTCGCGCCGGCGCGCGCGTTGAGTATCGAGCGGTTATACGACTGATAGCCGACCATGCCGCCGAAGAGACCGCTCGCGATATTCGCGAGACCCGCGGCGCGCATCTCGCGATTGAGATCGATGTCCTGTCCGGTGGCCGCGCCCATCGCGGTCGAATTCATGATGATCGTGATCGCCGACACGGACGTGACGATGAGCGTCTCGGGCAAGTGCGCGACGATCGCGTGCCAGTCGATCTCGCCGCGCGCGAGCGACGACGGCAGATGCAGCTCGGGAATGTGCAGCGCGTGCGCCGGCACGTGCTGAAGCAGCAGGCCCATGTCGCGCGCCTCCTCGGGCGAAATGCCGGCGACGCGCAGCAGCACGTAGAACAGCGCGATTCCGATGGCGAGCGTGATCGGCAACGCCGCCGCATGCCGCCAGGTGCGCGCGAGAATCGTCGCCAGCGCGCCGACGAAAAGCGCGGGCGCCCATGCGAGCCAGTGCAGTTGCGCGAGCTTCGGCAACGTGTGCCAGTCGAGCGCGACGCCCGTCAGCACGCGAAACGCGCCCGCGATCAGCAGATAGCCGGTGCCCGCGAGAAAGCCGCCCATCACCGGATAGGGCAGGAATTGCAGCGTGCGGCTGCGTTTCGATGAACCGATCGCGAAGAGAATGAGCCCCGTCACGAGCGAGCACAGCGCGATGGCGACGAGCACCGTCAACAGAATGACCGTGGGCGTGCCGCCATTCGCGCGCACGCTGCTCGCGACGCCGGCCGCGACGCCGACGAGAAACGCCGTCGCGTTGCTGTCCGGCCCGCCGATGTTCATGCGCATCGAACTCGTCAGCGCGATGACGAACGCGGTCACGATGCAGCTCACGAGCGCGGTGGGCACGCCGAGTTCGGCATAGCGTGCAAGGTCGGCGCTGAAGATGAGCGTGCCGAGGCTCATCGCGTAGCACAGCATCATGAGCGTGGACACGGTGCCCGCGGTCACGTCGCCGACGAGCGCGGCCGCGCGCGGCATGGCGCGCGCGAGAATCGTGCGATGTGTCGTGGCTGGCTTCACGGCGCCTCCCGATCCGGGAAAACGGCAGACATGTACGCTCGAACACGATGTGCGCCGAAAAGTATCCGCCGCGTGAGAAGACGCTGTCAATTTCCGGCGACACGCGTTCGCATTCGTCGACGGGATCGGCTCTTTCCTCTGACATGAGCGTGCATCGCGGTGGATTCATCGCGCCAACAGGAGTAACGTTGACTCGCGAGCGAACAGTACACCAAGGAGGCGATCATGCCCGACGATCCCGCTCAGTGGCACGTCTTCAGCTACGAAGGTTTCGAGATCCACGTACAGCCGCAACCGAAGCCGACACCGGAACACGCGCCGCCGAGCGCGGTTGCGCGCTACGTGTATATCGGACATGTGTGCAGACCCGGCGCGAACGCGAACGTACCGGGCGAAGCGGTGCACTTTCACGCCGACGGCGACGACGCCTACAAAAGCGCGCAGGACGCCGTGGACGATGCGCGGCATATCGGCAAGAGCATCGTCGATGGCACGCATCCGGATCTCTCGGTGCTGTCGCTCGTGTCGCATCAGCATCATCCGGGATGACCAGCCAACGCATGGAAGGATCAGCGCACGAGGCGCACGTCGAAAGCCTGAGCGCGATCACGCTCGCGACGCACGACATGCCGCGCGCGGTGCGCTTCTATGAAACGCTCGGCTTTCGTATCGTGCATGGCGGCGCGCACGAAGCCTTCACTTCGTTCGCGCTCGGCAGTTCCTTTCTCAATCTTACCGGCGAGACGCACGGCCCGATTCAATTCTGGGGTCGCGTCATCATCTACGTGTCCGACGTGGACGCGTTCTATCGGAAAGCGCTGGCGCACGGCATCGAGCCGCAATTCGCGCCGCGCGATGCGCCCTGGAACGAGCGCTATTTCCACCTCACCGATCCCGACGGCCACGAACTGAGCTTCGCGCGCCCGCTTTGATTCGCACGGCACAGGCACGACGTTCGCTTGTATCGCAAGTGACGGGTAGCGTACGCATCGGCCATTTCATATGACCGATCGCGCACATACCCTCGCATCACGTTGCACGACGATGAGTTCAACGGCACTACGCGTCTTTCATGAACGAGGCATGGTGAAAGGTGCGTAAAAGTGTGTTGTTGCTATTTCGCAAAAACGGGCACGGCTCAGGATTTGAAGCGTAGAGTTCAAGTGCTTTGTCAAGAACGTGGTGCGTCGCGGCAGGGGTTTCACTGATTGGGCTTCAATCCTCGGCGAGTTCGGCCGTTATCCCGATCATGAATGTCGCGTGCTGGAGACTGAAATGAAATGCGCGAACGAGCGGTCCCTGCGTTATCAGGTTGAAAAATGGCTCGCACCGGGCAGCGTGCCGGTGCATGTGAGGCAATTCAGCCGAACGCGCGCCGACAGGCGCCGATATGTCTGCGTGGAAGCGTTGCACGGCGCGGCATCGCGAGCGCTGTTCTTCTTCCGTCACGACGACGGACACTGGTGCGTCTATCCGCCCGCACCGAAGCAAAGCAACATGCGCGGCGAAAGACTGGCGGCCTGAAGCGGCTTTATCTCGCCCCCCGCGCGGCGAACAATCAGAACCGCAGATTGTTGAGGAACTGAAACCACATCGCGCCGAGCGGATTCGCCGCATCGGCGGAAGCGGATTCCTTCACCTTCTCCTCTTCTCGGTTCGTGACGGGCTCTTCCGCTCGCTCCTCTCTCTTTTCCCTGGCTTGACGCGACTCATGCAGCGCGATCGCGCTGTCCGCGATCTGCCGCGCGGCGGGCTCGTCGCACTGCGCGCCGAGCAGCACGCCGAACACGACGTCGCGATTATGGCCTTGCGATGCGAAACGCATCGCGAGCGATACACGCTGCGCATAGAGCGCCTCGCGGGCCTCGCGCTCCTTCGCTTCGCGCGCCTCGCGCTCGGCTTCTTCCTGACGCATGCGCTCTTCCCAACGACGCATCTCTTCGGTGTAGATGCGGTCGTACACCTCGCGCTGCGCGGGGTCGGAAAGTATGGCGTAGGCCTCTTTGATCTCCAGGAATTTCGCGCGGGCGGCGTCTTCGTTGCCTGCGTTGCGGTCCGGGTGGCAGCGCATCGCCGCTTTGCGATACGCGCGTTTGATTTCTTCTACAGTGGCGTGCTCGTCCACGCCGAGCGTTTCGTATAGCGTTGCCATCTTCCGTTCGGTGGATGCGGGTCGTCGATCATCGTAACACGCGAAAAACGGGGTCTTTTCGTCAGATGCGGCATTGCAACACGAATGACTAGCGGCCAGTAATCGCGCGTGCGGCCGCCGTGCCCAGCGCGTCGAATATGGCACGCGCGGGCTTCAGATAGCGAGAAATATGAAGCCGGATATTGATCACGCCAACCACGAAAATCGCGAGTGTGACGAGCACATAAGCGCGCCGCTCCGGCACGACCTGATAGCGCGTATGCAGCAGCACGAAGACGATCCACACGAACGCCGGCGCGTGCAGCGTCCAGTGCCGTTGCGCGAAATGCCACGCGATGCGGCGCACGTCGCGTCGCGATGCGCGATCAAGTCCCGCGAGTTCCGGGCGTCGGCTGAACGAGAAAGGCATGGGCGTCGGTTCCTTGTGCGCAGCCATCGTCGCGTCACAAAGCCCTGCGACAATCGCGCGTTTTCCCGTTTCCAGCATACCCGTTCGACCATTTCCTTACGATGGCGCTTTCACTCGACGACATCCGGCATCTCTTCGATAAACACGGCTCGATCGCCTACAGCGGCGAGCCGGTTAGCCAGTTGCAGCATGCGTTGCAGAGCGCGACGCTCGCCGAGGCGGCGGGCGCGAGCCGCGAGCTCATCGTCGCGGCGTTGCTGCATGACCTCGGGCACTTGCTGAACCTGCAGGGCGAGACGCCGAGCAAACGCGGCATCGACGATCTGCACCAATACTTCGCGCTGCCGTTCCTGCGCCCGCTCTTCGCCGACGCCGTGCTCGAACCGATTCGCCTGCACGTCGATGCAAAACGTTGCCTGTGCGCGATCGATGCGTCGTACCACGCGTGCTTGTCGGCGGATTCGGTGCGCAGCCTGCAACTGCAAGGCGGCATATTCGACGATGAGACCGCGCAGGCATTTCTCGCGAAGCCCTACGCGCGCGGCGCCATCGCCTTGCGCCGCTGGGACGACGCAGCGAAGGACGCACATCGCGCGACGCCCGCGCTGGCGCATTTCATCGAGATCGCGGCGAGCGTCGCCATCGGCTAGCGGCGCGCGCGCCCGATCGCGCGTTGCCATCGAAAAACGCCCGGTCGCGTATCGCGCTAGACTGTGCGCCATGCAATCATTCCCACTTCAGCGCGCCTTGCTGCAAGCCTTCGGCGCGCATACGAGCGCCGCATCTTGAAAGGCGGCAACTTCCGCATCACCGCCGCCGTCGTCGCCAGCGCGCTCTTCATGCAGAACATGGACGGGACGATTGTCGCCACCGCCATCCCGACGATGGCCCGCGACCTCGACGTGGACCCCGTTCACCTCTCCAGCGCGATCACCGCGTATCTCGTCGCGCTGACCGTCTTCATTCCCGCGAGCGGCTGGGTCGCCGACCGTTTCGGCGCACGCCGCGTGTTCATGTGGGCGATCGCGACTTTCACGCTCGCGTCCGTCGCGTGCGCCGCCGCGATGAATCTGCCGCAGTTGCTGGCCGCGCGCGTCGTGCAAGGTCTCGGCGGCGCGATGATGGTGCCCGTCGGCCGCCTGATCCTGTTTCGCGGCGTCAAGCGCGAAGAGCTTTTGCAAGCGACCACCTGGCTCACGATGCCCGCGCTCGTCGGTCCGTTGCTCGGGCCGCCGCTCGGCGGCTTTCTCACCGACGCGCTCTCGTGGCGCAGCATTTTCTGGGTCAACGTGCCGGTGGGGATCGTGGGGCTGTTCCTCACGTGGAAGCTGCTGCCGCCGTCGCCGCCCGAAGACCGGACATCGCCGGATCTGCGCGGGATGCTGTTATCGGGCGTTTCGCTCACCCTGTTCATGACCGGCATCGAAAGCGCCGGGCGCGGCGTCCTGCCGGCCGGCATGCCGTGGATCTGCGTCGCGGCCGGCCTGCTGCTCTTGCGCGTGACGGTGCTGCATTGCCGCCGCGTCGCGAATCCGGCCATCGACTTCTCGTTGCTGTCGATTCCCACGTTCCACGCCGCCACGGTCGCGGGAAGCCTCTTTCGCGCCGGCGCGGGCGCGCTGCCCTTTCTCGTGCCGCTCACGCTGCAGACCGGCTTCGGCTACAGCGCGACGGCGAGCGGTCTCGTCACGTTCGCGAGCGCGCTCGGCTCGTTCTGCATGCGGCCGATGACTTCGCTCGCGCTGCGGCATTTCTCGGTGCGCACGGTTTTGTGTTCGGGCAGCGTGGTGTTCGCCGCCGTGCTGCTCGTCTGCTCGACGATGTCGCAAGCCTGGCCCGCCGCCGCGATCTTCCTGCTATTGCTGCTGGGCGGACTCGGCCGCTCGCTCAGTTTCGCGACGATGGGCGCGCTCGCCTTCGCCGATGTGCCCAAGCCGCGTCTCGCCGCCGCGACTTCGTTTCAGGGCACCGCGCAGCAGTTGATGAAAGCGGTCGGCGTGACGGTCGCATCCGGCACGGTCCAGGCGACGATGCTCGTTTCCGGCAGCGCGCACACCGAGCGCTGGCAACTGGCGTGCGGTTTCATCGTGACGGCGCTGGTCGTTCTGGCCTCGCTGCCGATGTTCGCGCGCCTCCCGGAAGACGCCGGCGAAGGCATCTCGGCGCCCGCCGCCAAGCGCGCCGAACGCACATGAAACAGCACGTAATTCGTGCCGTTTCCGAAACGAAACATCATATTTAAGACAAGTACATGATCCACAACGGTTTTTTATGTGTCTATAATGCGATTCCGTTTTGATCTGTCCGTCCGATGCGCCGTGTCCTCGTCATTCTTGCCGCCCTTGCTGTCTCGCTGAGCACCGCGCAACTCGCGGCCGCTCAGGAAAACCCGCTCGCCACGAACGATGCGGCCGCGCAAACGCCGGTCCAGTCGGACCCGAAGGCGGAGCAGGCAAGTCACAAGATTTCGGAAATGCTGACGCGCAAATTCGGCGTGGCGCGCGAAAAGGCGCAGACCATCGCGACGGCTGTCATGTCGTCCGCTTCGAAGTATTCGCTGCCTCCGGCGCTCCTGCTCGCCATCATTTCGATCGAATCGCGCTTCAAGGAAACGGCCAGAGGGCCGAACAACGCAACGGGGTTGATGCAGGTGGTGCCGTCGGCGCACAAGCAACTCGTGCGCAACATCGATCTGACGGATCCGGAAGACAACATCGAGACAGGCTCGGCCATCCTGCACGGCTATGTGAAATCCGCTCAGGGCGATGTCGGCGCCGCGCTGAAGAGCTACGGCGGCTCGCGCGCCTACGCTGAAAAGGTCAGCTTGCGCGCCAAGACGTTCGAACCGGCTGCATCCGCTGAAGCGGCATCGGCGAGCGGCCAATAAGCATCCATTTCGCGCCATTCACGGCGCATCAGTTTCCCTTCCAATCGATACCGCACGCCGTCAGGCGGATGCCGCATTCGCGTCCCGATTACGCCGCGGCGATCGCACCCGCACGGGCGCTGGCATCGCATCAATAGGCCTTTTGCGAGCCGCCGCTGTTCGACTTCATGCCGCCCGAGTTCATGTTGCCGTTATTAGGCGCACTGCGTTGCACCGTGCCCTGATCCTGGCCCATGCCGTTGGTCGCGTCGTTGCCCATGCCGCTCTTCACGCCGGTGCCGGCCGAGCCATCCGAGGTGCCGCCCATGCCGGTGCCGCCCATGCCGACGCCACCGCCCTTGCCCGCCGCAGCCGAGCCGTTACCCGACGAGCCATTGCCGCCGGCGCCCATCGATCCGCCCCCGCCCGCCTGCGCATAGACACCGCCGGACAAGCCCAGCATCAGCGCAGAGATCACCAGCTTCTTCGTAGTCGCGTTCATTGCAAGTCTCCAAAGTGTGCGTATCGGTCGTCACGAATCGGATGCAACGACCGTGTCCGCATCGGCGCAAGGGACGTGCCGCGCCTTGTCTGGATCAGCAATCAATAGCACGGGACATACGCGTTACGGTAGTTGTCGTAGCAGTAGCCAGGCGCTTGCGCGGGCTGGGCATAAACGGGCTGGGCATAGGCCGGTTCCGCATATGCGGGTTGTTGATAGACGGGCTGCGCATAAGCCGGCTGGGCATTGGCGACCGATGTCACCAGCGCGCCCAGCACCGCGCCGCCGATCAACGCGCCGACGATCGCCCCGCCATCGCCGCCGCCATGATGACCGCCGCCGTATCCATGCGCCGACGCCTGGCCCGCCGCCGTCAGACTACCGATCATCACCAAGACAAGTGCTGCGCGTTTCATGAGCTTCTCCATTTCCCGTTTGGCCGGGTTCATGGAAGTCATCTTAAGCAGACAGCTAAGAAATAACTGCAGAAGTTGGTAACCGTGCATTTCAACGATTACAAATCGCCCGCAATAACTTCGGATACCGAATTACCCTAAGCGCGGTTACAAATGGAATCGAATTCGCTGAACCGTAACAACTTATCCGTCATCGCCGGTAATGCAGATCGGCTAGCAAACGTGATGCTGGCGCTTTTACCGCACGCCGTTTCAATTGCTAGCCACTGGTTACGGTTTGTCACCAGAAGAACGTCAACGATATCGACGGACCCGGCGTTTTCACCGTCAGCGCGGCGCACTGTGTGCCACGCGTCCTCGAATAAAAGATCAAGGGAGTGTCAAACCATGAAGAAGATCGTCGCTGCTCTCGCATCCGCCATGCTCGTCACCACCGCATTCGCACAGACTGCCTCCACCGATGCCGGCAAAGCGCAATTGAAGGCAAACAACGAAAAAGCCGAGGCTCAGGCGACCGCCAACAAGAAGAAGGCCGAAGCGCAGCACGACGCCGCGAAGGCGCAGGCATCGGCCAACGAGGACAAGGCATCGGCACAAGCCGACGCCAACAAGGAAGCCGCGAAGGTAGCGCAGGCGACCACGCCGGAACAGGCTTCCGACGCTCGCGGTGATGCCGCCAAGGCGCAGGCGAAAGCCAACAAGAAGAAGCACGCTGCACAAACGAAGGCCGACAAGAAGAAGCAGGAAGCAGCGAAAGACGCCAACGTGGCGCAAGCGAAGGCCGACAAGGAAAAAGTCGAAGCACAAAGCGACGCGAACAAGTCGGCCGCCGATGCGAAGGTCGACGCGGCGAAGAAGTAAGGGAGGTCAGCGTCCTCGCATCGCGCACTGGGCATTGCATATCAACACACCAGTGCGTTCGGTTCAGGCGAGCTTTCGGGCTCGCCTTTTTGTTTTCCGCTAAGCCGGCGATTCCGTTCTGACTAAAGGAAACGCTCTACTTGCCGATGCCGGCGCGCGGCTTATCATTCGTGAAATAAAACAACACGAAGGAGACGCCCGTCATGCGCACGCTGACCGATCAGTTGTCGCGGTACGCCGAATATCATCGCGACAGGCGCAATATCGCCACGCACTTCGTCGGCATTCCGCTGATCGTGCTCGCGATCGCCGCATTGCTGAGCCGTCCCGCATGGCCCGTCTTGTCAGGCGCATTTTTGCTGACGCCCGCGTGGGTGCTGTTCGCGCTCGCGACGCTCTATTACCTGTGGCTCGATGTGCCGCTCGGCATCGGCATGGGCATCGTGTCCGCGGCGAGCGCGGCGTTCGGGCTGTGGGCCGCGTCGCAAGGCACGTCGATGTGGCTCGCGATCGGCATCGGCATGTTCGTGATCGGCTGGGTCTTCCAGTTCGTCGGGCATGTGCGCTATGAGCATCGCAAGCCCGCATTCGCCGACGATATCGTCGGCTTGTTGATCGGCCCGCTCTTCATTCTGGTCGAGCTTCTGTTCGGGCTCGGTCTCATGCGCGATCTGCACGACGCGATCGACACGCGCGCCGTGCGCTGATCAATCCACGCGCTCGATTTCCTCCGCGACGGTTTCGTGCTCGGCGCTCGCGTGATGCTCGCTCATCGGCAATGTCCGCGCGCGCGAGCGCTCGCGCATCACGAGCCGCGCACTGTGCACGCCCGTCAGCACGACGGCGATCCAGATCGGCACATAGGTGCCCAGTTGACGCGCTGAAAACGGCTCGCCGAGCAGCAACACGGCCACGCCGACGAGCAAAACCGGCTCCACGTAACCCAGAATGCCGAAGAGCGCGAGCGGCAGATGACGGCTCGCGCGCAGATACGACGCGAGCGCAATCGTGCTCAATGCGCCGAGTCCGGGAAGCAGCAGCAGCCACAGATGCGGCTCGCCCGCGATCTCCGCGAACGAGCCGCGCACGAAGAGCATGAGCACGGCGACGGGCGACATGAGCATGATCTCCACCGCGAACGACACGAGCGGATCGGCATTGAGCCGGCGCCGCAACATGAAGTACGGCGGATAGCCGAGCATCACGACGAGCGTCGGCCAGGCGAACGCATGCGCGACGATCACCTCGTGCGCCACGCCGACAGCCGCCACGGCGACGCCCGCCCACTGAAAGGCGTCGAGCCGCTCGCCGTAGTAAAAGCGTCCGAGCAGCACCATCGCGAGCGGTAAAAGAAAATAGCCGAGCGACACTTCGAGCGCGCGCCCGTGCAGCGGCGCCCAGAGAAAGATCCACAGTTGCACGCCGAGCAGCGCGGCGGCGATGCCGAACATCAGCAGCAGTTGCGGCGTTTTGGCAAGCCTCGAAACGAGCGCGCATAATTGCGGCCAGCGCTTTCTCGCCGCCACGAGCACGAGCGCTCCCGGTAGCGTCCACACGATACGCCACGCGAAGATGTCGAGCCCGTCGAGCGGCGCGAGCCATTTCGTATAGCCGGACATGAGCGCGAAGAGCGCGGAAGCGGCAACGGACAGTGCGATGCCGCGCGCGAGGTCGTGCTGGTTCATCGGGAGAGGCGCTGCGCGCTGAAGGTGAATGCAAGCCGAATGAAACGGGAAGTGCGCATTCTAAACGCGGCGTACTCGCCGTTTTCAAAAACTGCTTCAAACAAATTTTCCGGCCGTGCCCGCTTTTTGCTTCATTCACGCTTCGCATTTCGGCATGAACTCGATCGCGTGATCGCTGTCACTTGCGTTTGTCTTTAGCCGGTCACGATGATCGGCGACCCTTGGCGGTCCGGCACGCGCTGCCGGTCCGGTCCCGAAGTCCGGGCGGCGCACCGCACGATCCTTCGCCGCTCACGTCATTGCATCCGCAGCAACACGCGCCGTGCCTTCGTTTCGACGACGGCACGCGAAGAAAACGCCGCATCGATGGAGACGTCATGACTCAAACCGCCTTGTCCCCCCGCTTTGCCAACGCCTTTGCAGAGGCCGTGTACGCAGGACTCAGCAAGCGTCCACAAAAAGAACTGCCGTCGATGTATCTGTATGACGAAGTGGGTTCCGCCCTCTTCGAAGTGATCACCGCGCTGCCCGAATACGGCGTGACGCGCGCCGAGGAGCGCGTGCTGAAGGACCACGCGGCGGATATCGTCGCGGCGATGCCCGGCGATATTCAGGTCGCGGAACTCGGCAGCGGCAGCGGCCGCAAGACGCGCCGCATTCTGGAGGCGCTGTGTAAAAAACAGCCCACCGCTTACCATCCGATTGAAATTTCTCGCACCGCGTTGCAGTTGTGCCGGCGCGAACTGAGCGACATCGAACGTGTATCGATCGTCGGACACGAGCGCGATTATCTCGCGGGACTCTCCGAAGTCAGCGCGAAGCGCAAGGACGGCGAAAGGCTGCTCGTGCTGTTTCTCGGGAGCACCATCGGCAATTTCGCGCGGCTCGCGGCGACGAAATTCCTGCGCTCGATTCGCGGCATGCTGCAGCCCGGCGATGCCCTTTTGCTCGGCACCGATCTCATCAAGCCGCTGCCGGTGTTGATCGCCGCGTATGACGATCCGATCGGCGTGACGGCCGCGTTCAATCTGAACATTCTGGCGCGCATCAATCGCGAACTCGCCGGCGACTTTCCGCTCGACGCCTTCGAGCACGTCGCGCGCTTCAATCCCGATGCGCGCAGCATCGAAATGCATCTGCGTGCGAAGCGCGCGCTTTCCGTGCGCGTGCGCGGCGCCGACCTGCGCGTGGACTTCCGCGAAGGCGAAACGATCTGGACGGAAAGCAGCCACAAATATGCGGCCGATGAAGTCGCGCCGATCGCCGCCGACGCGGGCTTCGAATGCACGCACCAGTGGCGCGACGAGGAATGGCAGTTCGCGGAGAGCCTTCTGGTCGCGCGTTAGTGCTGCTCGAAGCGCTCGTAACGCTTTTCGACGTGGCGCTCCTCGCTGTGAAACTCGGTGACGCGGGCATGCGGCGGCCCGCGTCGAAGCCATTCGAGCATCAGGTCGACCTGATTGGCCGCGCCCTGCACGATCGCTTCGACGGAACCGTCATCGAGATTGGCGACCCAGCCGCGCACGCCGAGCGCGTGCGCCTTTCGCACCGTGTGATGCCTGAAACCGACGCCCTGCACGACGCCGCGCACGCGCACGTAATAGGTTTCGATTCTCGTATCCAGATCCGGGCCTGGCATTGCGCTTTCTCCTTTCCGATATTCATAGGCCGCATTGTAGACACGCCCGTCAACTCAGGCGAAACGGCTGAGCCATGTCGGCCCGCTCGCCCGAACGCGGATGCGGCACGCGCGGCAGCGTCACTTCGAACACCGTGCCCGCTTCGGACGTCGAGCGCGCCTTGACATCGCCGCCGTGCATCTGCGCGATTTCGCGCGTGATGTAGAGCCCGAGCCCGAGACCGCTCGATTCATGCTGACGCCGGCCCGAGCGATACGGCGCGAAGATCGTCGGCAGCACCTCGGCGGGAATCTCGCCGGCGTTTTGCACGGTGATGGTCACGTTCTGGGCGTCGCCGTCGAGACGCACCTGAATCGCCGAGCCTTCGAGACCGTGCTGCAGCGCATTGCCGATGAGATTCGAGAATACCTGCGACAGCAGATCGCCGTCGCCTTGCAGGAGCGTGTCGCCCTGACGCAGCACGAAGATGCGCCCTTTGCCGACGCGCGCCTCGTATTCATCGACGATATTCTTCGCGAGCGTCATCAGCTCCACCGCGCGCGGCTGCAGCGTGACGCGCCCGCCGCGCAGACGCGCGAGATTGAGCAACTGATCGACCATGCGCACCATGCGCATGCCGCTCGACTTGATGCGCGTGCCGATGTTCGCGACATTCTCGTCCTGCACGAAGCGCGCGAGATATTCCGCCGATGCGATCACCGCGCTCAACGGCGTGCGCAGATCGTGGCCGAGCACGGCCATGAGCATTTCGTTCGCATCGAGCAGTTGCTGCACGGTCGCGAGTTGCGTCGCCAGTTGCTGCTTCTGACGCTCCATCTGAATGAAGACGTCGACCTTCGAGTTGAGGATGCGCGAATCGAAGGGCTTGTAGAGAAAATCGACCGCGCCCGCTTCGTAGCCGCGGAAGGTGCGGCTCGCGTCCTGCGCCGTCGCCGTGAGAAAAATGATCGGCACGTGCGCGGTGCGCGGACTGCCGCGCATCAGCTCGGCCAGTTCGAACCCGTCCATGCCGGGCATGTTGACATCCAGGATCGCGAGCGCGACTTCGTGCTTGAGCAGAAGCTCGAGCGCGGACGGTCCCGATTCGGCCTTCAGCACCGACAGGTCCGGCCGCGCGAGCGACGCTTCGAGCGCGGTGATGTTGTTGCGAATGTCATCGACGATCAGCACGTGGATGGGTTGCGTCATCTGGTGACTCCTTGCCTTCTTGTCATGGCTGCCGGTCGATGCGTTGCGACAGCCGCATCGCCATTTCGTCCAGCGTCAGTACTTCATGCACCGCGTCCTGCGCGATGGCCGCGAGCGGCATCGCCGGGGCCGTGGCCGTCTCCGGGTCCTGCGCCCAGCACGTGCCGCCCGCATCGCGGATCGCGCGCGCGCCGCGGGCGCCGTCGTCGTTCGCGCCCGACAGCACGATGCCGAGCAGGCGCTCGCCGTACGCATGCGCGGCCGATTCGAACAGCACGTCCACCGATGGCCGCGAGAAGCGCACGGGCGGATCGATCGACAGCGCGATCGTCGGCGCCGCGCCGCCCTCCGCCTCGACAAGCATGTGATAGCCCGGCGGCGCGAAATATACGGTGCTGCGCACGACCAGGTCCTTGTCGAACGGCTCTTCCACGGCGAGCTGACAGCGCGACGCGAACAATCCCGGCAAGAGGCTCGGCTGCCCTTGCCGCACGTGCACCACGATCAGCACGGGCAGTGCGAATGACTTCGGCAGCACGGGCAGCAGTTGACCGAGCGCCTCGACGCCGCCCGCCGATGCGCCGATCACCACTGCCCCGAAGCGATCCGCGTCGAACATCGTCATACCTTCTGGTAAAGCCGCTCGCGCGAATTGAAATCCGCGAAGCGGTCCGCGCAGCTGGAAAAACGCAGGCTCTCCTTGCTGCCGAGGCCGAGGAACCCGCGCCGCACGAGCGAATCGCTGAAGAGGCCGAGCGCGCGATCCTGCAGCGCGCGATCGAAATAGATCAGCACATTGCGGCACGACACGAGATGCGCTTCGAGAAACACGCTGTCCGTCGCCAGGCTGTGATCCGCGAACACCACGCGCGACTTGAGCGTCTGCGAGAACTTCGCCGCGCCGTAGGCCGCGTGATAGTAGTCCGACAGCGAGCGCTTGCCGCCCGCCGCCAGATAGTTCTGGCTGAAGCCCGCCATGCGTTCCAGCGGATAAATGCCGCTCTCGGCCTGGCGCAGCGCTTCGGCGTTGATATCGGTCGCGTAGAACACGGTGCGCTCCGCGATCTTCTCTTCCGCGAACAGCACCGCGAGCGACCACAGTTCCTCGCCGCTGCTGCATCCCGCGACCCAGACCTTGATCGACGGATACGTCTGCAGAATCGGCACGACCTGCTCGCGGATCGCGCGGAAGTACTGCGGATCGCGGAACATCTCGCTCACCTGAACCGTGAGGTACTGGAATAGCCGCGCGAACAGCGCCGGCTCGCGCAGAATGCGTTCCTGCAAATGCGAAAGCGTCGGCGAGCCGAGATCGTTCACCGCCTGGGCGAGCCGCCTCCTCAGCGAACTCACGGAGTAATGCCGGAAGTCGTGCTGATATCGCAGGTAGATCGCTTCCAGAATCAGCTTCAGTTCGATGTCGAACGTCGCTTCTTCGTCGTGGCGGCTGTCGTTCATCTCAGGGGTCGATCCGTTCATCGCTGGCGCAGCCATACGCGGCACAGCGACACGAGCTTATCCACGTCGATGGGTTTGGATATGTAATCGTCCGCACCCGCTTCGAGACATTTCTGGCGGTCGCTCGGCATCGCCTTCGCGGTCAGCGCGATGATCGGCAGGCGCGCGTGCTCCGCGCGCCGGCGGATCTCGGTCATCGCGGTGAGGCCGTCCATCTCGGGCATCATGATGTCCATCAGCACGAGGTCGATATCGCTGCGGCGCGCGAGCGCTTCGAGCGCTTCCCGCCCGTTGCGCGCGATTTCGAGCGTGGCGCCGAGCGGCTCGATCACGCGCGAGAGCGCGAAGATGTTGCGCACGTCGTCCTCGGCGAGCAGGATCGTACGACCCTCGAACACGTCGTCGCGCTGTCGCGCCGCGCGCAGCATGCGCTGCTGCTCCGGCGGCAGCGCGCTTTCGACGCTATGCAGGAACAGCGTCACTTCATCGAGCAGGCGCTCCGGCGACTTCGCCCCCTTGATGATGATCGATTTCGAATAGCGGCGCAGGCGTTGTTCTTCTTCCTGCGACAGCAATCGCCCCGTGTAGACAATGACCGGCGGCGACGCGTGGCCGCCGCCCGTCGACACGCGTTCGAGCAGCTCGTAGCCGGAGCCGTCGGGCAGCGCGAGATCCATCACGACGCAGTCGAACGGCGCGCCCTGCATTTCCTCGATGGCTTGCGCGATCGATCCCGCCTCGACGATGCCGACCGTATCGCTCGCGAGCAGCGCGTGAATGCTCTGACGCAGCGCCGGATCGTCCTCGACGACGAGCACGCGGCGCATGCCCTGCGCCGAGCGCGCTTCGAGCTTGCGGATCGCGAGCGCCAGCTCCTCGCGGGCGCTCGGCTTGAGCGTATAGCCGATCGCGCCGAGGTGCAGCGCGACATCGGCGTGATCGGTGGCGGAGACGATGTGGATCGGGATGTGGCGCGTGAGCGGATCGTGCTTGAGCCATTCGAGCACGGTGAGACCCGACTGATCCGGCAAGCCGATATCGAGCAGGATGCCGTTCGGCTGCAGCGAGCGCGCGAGCTCGACGCCTTGCGTGGCGGTCGCCGCATGCACGCAGTCGAAGTCGAGTTCGTGCGCGAGATCGTAGAGGATGTGCGCGAACGGCTGATCGTCCTCGATGACGAGAATCGCGCGATCCGGACGCTTGCGGTCGGCGCGGTCATCCGCGATGGCGAGCGGCTCGGGCATCGCGACGGGCGCCTGAACCGGCAACGGCTGCGCCGGCGCGGGCTGCGCGGGCACAGGTTGCGGCGCCGGCTGGCTCATATGGCCGATCGTGTCGAGTTTCGCGGTCACGGTGCCTTCGCGCGCGGCGACCGGCAGCGTCACCGAGAACACGCTGCCCTGCCCCAGTTCGCTCGACACGGCCACCGACCCGCCGAGCAGACGCGAGAACTCGCGCGAAATCGACAAACCCAGGCCACTGCCGCCGTATTTGCGGCTGGTCGTGCCGTCGGCCTGCTGGAACGCCTGGAAGATCATGTCCTGCTTCTCGCGCGCGATCCCGATGCCCGTGTCGCGCACATCGAAACGCAGCGCGTTGTCGCCCGCGCGTTCGACCGCGACCGTCACGCGGCCGCGCTCGGTGAACTTGAACGCGTTGGACAGCAGATTGCGCAGCACTTGAAGGAGCCGCTGGCTGTCGGTGACGAAATACTGCGGCACGTTTTCGCCGCGCGCGGTGACGAATTCCAGACCCTTGTTCCCGGCGACGGGCGCGAACGATTGCCGCAGCGTCTCCAGAATCGCGTCGACGGACGTGGGCGCGAACTGCACATCCATCTGCCCGGCCTCGACCTTCGACAGATCGAGAATGTCGTTGATGAGCGCAAGCAGGTCGCTGTTCGACGAGTGGATCGTCGCGGCGTAGCGCACCTGTTCGTCGCTCAGGTTGCCTTGCTTGTTGTCCTGCAGCAGCTTCGCGAGGATCAGCGAACTATTGAGCGGCGTGCGCAGTTCGTGCGACATGTTCGCGAGAAACTCGGACTTGTACTGGCTCGCGCGCTCCATTTCCAGGGCGTTCGCGGTCAGTTCCTGCTGCGCCTGCAAAAGCTCGGCCTTTTGCCGCTCCAGATGCTGCGTGTGCTCTTCGAGCTGAACATTGGTCTGTTCGAGTTCCGCCTGCTGCTGTTCGAGGCGCGCCTGCGAATCCTGCAGCGCGCGGCCGCGCTCTTCCAGTTCCTCGTTCGACACGCGCAGCTCTTCCTGCTGCACCTGCAACTCCTCGCTCTGGCGCTGCGTTTCTTCGAGCAGTTCGACGAGGCGCGCGCGATAACGCGATGAACGCAGCGCCATGCCGACCGGTTCCGACGCCATCTCGAGCAGCGCGCGGGCATCGTCGAAGCGGCCTTCGCTGCCGACGAAACCGAGTTCGATCGCGCCCGTGACTTCGCCATCGGCATGAAGCGGCGCGATCACGACCCGCGACGACGCCGCCGACCCGAGCGCGGAACCGGCTTTCAGGTAATGCGACGAAGCGTCGCGCAATTCGAGCACGCGCCCTTCCTCGATCGCCTGCCCGACGAGCCCCTCGCCGCGCGCGATCCGGAGCGGCGCGCTACCCTCGTCCGGCAGCGCCCACGCCGCGACGCGCACCAGCGCATCGCCGTCGAGCGCGTAGACGACGCCGACTTTCGCGTTCACGTACGGAATGATCGAACGCAGGATGCTCACGCCGATCGAAGCCGGAGACTGCTCGCCGCGCAGTTTCTGGCCGAGTTGCACGATGCCCTGCTGCAGCCAGGTCGTGCGTTGTACGGCGAGCCGCGATTTGATATATAGATGCGCCACCGCCGCGAGCATGAGCAGCACGACCACGCCCATCGCGCGGTTGATCTGCAGCACTTCGCGGCTCGCGGTCGGGTCGATGGGGGCGAATGCGTATCCTGCGATCATCAGCACGGCCGACACGCACGCCGTGACGATCGGCACGGCGGGACGATCGGCCCAGACGCAGAGCACGACGGGCAGCACGTAGAAGACCCAGATCGCGACGCGCATCGGCGTGAGCACGTCGATGCAGAACACGATGGCGAGCGCGATCGCGATAGCGAGGTAGATCCAGGCGCTGAGGTTTCGAGTGTCTTGAGGCATCGTTCACCGGTTGTGTTCATGTTTTGCGCGGGCGTCGCGCCCGCGGCAGGCGAGGACCATAGCATGAGCCGCGAGCCCTTGTCACATCGGGCTTTGCAGCCGTTTTTTGACGCGGCAATCGTTACGAAAAGAGTCGCGCCAGCGCTTTCAACGAGGTAAGAATGACTGATTTTTCCGGTTCTCGCGTGCTCGTCACGGGCGCTTCGGGATTCGTCGGGTCCGCCGTCGCGCGGCTCGCCATCGAACGCGGTTTCGACGTGCGCGTACTCGTGCGCAAGACGAGCCCGCGCAAGAACGTCGAATCGCTGAACGCGGAGATCGTCGTCGGCGACATGCGCGACGAAGCGTCGATGCGCGCCGCGCTCAAGGGCGTGCGCTTCCTGTTCCACGTCGCCGCCGACTATCGCATCTGGGCGCCGGACCCGGGCGAGATCGAGCGCGCGAACCTCGAAGGCACCGAAGCGACGATGCGCGCGGCATTGGCCGAAGGCGTCGAGCGCATCGTCTACACCAGCAGCGTCGCGACGCTGAAGGTGACGAGTTCGGGCGCGATCGCCGACGAGACGAAGCCGTCGGACCCGGCGAGCACCATCGGCGCATACAAGCGCAGCAAGGTGCTCGCCGAGCGCGCCGTCGAGCGCATGGTCGCGCAGAACGCGCTGCCCGCGGTGATCGTGAATCCGTCGACGCCGATCGGCCCGCGCGACGTGCGCCCGACACCGACCGGGCGCATCATCGTCGAAGCGGCGACGGGCAAGATTCCGGCGTTCGTCGATACGGGCCTGAATCTCGTTCACGTCGACGACGTCGCGAACGGGCATTTTCTCGCGCTCGAACGCGGCAAGATCGGCGAGCGGTATATCCTCGGAGGCGAAAACCTGCCGTTGCAGCAGATGCTCGCGGACATCGCCGGATTCGTCGGACGCAAACCGCCGACCATCAAGCTGCCGCGCGGGCCGCTTTATCCGCTCGCCATCGGCGCGGAGCTGTTCGCGAAAATGAGCGGCAAGGAGCCTTTCGTGACCGTCGACGGGCTGCGCATGTCGAAGAACAAGATGTACTTCACCTCGGCGAAGGCCGAGCGCGAGCTCGGATACAGCGCGCGGCCGTATCGCGAAGGCCTGAAGGACGCGCTGACGTGGTTCCGGGCGAACGGCTATCTCGCTGGATGAAGTGTGAAATCATTCCGTGAAACGTTCGGGCCATCGCCTCGCAGGAATAACACAGCAACTCTTGTATAAGACTCGAAAAAAGTTAAGCCATTGATTCATCACGAAAAACGCCCGTTTTGGCCATTTTCGCAAGCCGAAATTCACACGCGCACCCCACAAAATCAGGCAGAATAGCGGTTTGTTGCCGGAGGGGTGCCGAGGCCGGCGGTTTTTTCCAACCTGTTTTCGGATGTCGAGACAAGCGATGAGTAATCAGCAACCCACCATCATCTACACCCTGACCGACGAAGCTCCGCTGCTCGCGACCAGCGCGTTTCTGCCGATCATCCGTGCCTTCACGGCGCCGGCGGGCGTCAACGTCGAGACGAGCGACATCTCCGTCGCCGCCCGTATCCTCGGTGAATTCCCCGAATTCCTGACCGGCGAGCAAAAGGTCCCCGACAACCTCGCGAAGCTCGGCGAACTCACGCAGGACGCCGACACCAACATCATCAAGCTGCCGAACATCAGCGCGTCGCTGCATCAGCTCACCAGCGCGATCAAGGAATTGCAGTCGAAGGGCTACAAGCTGCCCGACTACCCCGAAGAGCCGAAGAACGACGAAGAAAAGGCGATCCGCGCGCGCTACGGCAAGTGCCTCGGCTCGGCGGTGAACCCCGTTCTGCGCGAAGGCAACTCGGACCGCCGCGCGCCGCTCGCCGTGAAGAACTACGCGAAAAAGCATCCGCACAGCATGGGCGAGTGGAGCATGGCCTCGCGCACGCACGTCGCGCACATGAAGCACGGCGACTTCTATCACGGCGAGAAGTCCGTCACGAACGATCGCGCGCGCGAAGTGCGCATGGAGCTCGTCACGAAGCGCGGTGAAACCATCGTGCTGAAGCCGAAGGTCAAGCTGCAGGACGGCGAGATCGTCGACAGCATGTTCATGAGCAAGAAGGCGCTCGTCGCGTTCTACGAAGAACAGATGGAAGACGCGCGCAAGACCGGCGTCATGCTGTCGCTGCACGTGAAGGCGACCATGATGAAGGTCTCGCACCCGATCGTCTTCGGCCACGCCGTGAAGGTGTTCTACAAGGACGCGTTCGCGAAGCACGCGAAGCTCTTCGAGGAGCTCGGCATCAACGTGAACAACGGCCTCGTCGATCTGTACACGAAGATCGAGACGCTGCCGGAATCGCAGCGCGACGAAGTCATCCGCGACATGCATGCGTGCCACGAACATCGCCCGGCGCTCGCCATGGTCGATTCGGCGAAGGGCATCTCGAACCTGCACGCGCCGAACGACGTGATCGTCGACGCGTCCATGCCCGCGATGATCCGCGCCGGCGGCAAGATGTGGGGCGCCGACGGCCGTCCACAAGACACGAAGTGCCTGATCCCGGAGAGCACGTTCGCGCGCATTTATCAGGAGATCATCAACTTCTGCAAGACCAACGGCGCGTTCGATCCGAAGACGATGGGCACGGTGCCGAACGTCGGCCTGATGGCGCAGAAGGCCGAAGAGTACGGCTCGCACGACAAGACGTTCGAGATCGCGGAAGACGGCACGGCGCGCATCGTCGACAACGCGACGAACGAAGTCATCGAAGGGCTCACGCAGGAAGTCGAGAAGGGCGACATCTGGCGCATGTGCCTCGTGAAGGACGCGCCGATCCGCGACTGGGTGAAGCTCGCCGTCACGCGCGTGAAGAACTCGGGCACGCCGGCCGTGTTCTGGCTCGACCCGTATCGTCCGCACGAAGCCGAACTGATCAAGAAGGTCGAGACGTACCTGAAGGATTACGACACCAAGGGCCTCGACATCCAGATCATGTCGCAGGTGCGCGCGATGCGTTACACGCTCGAGCGCGTGATCCGCGGCATGGACACGATCTCGGCCACCGGCAACATCCTGCGCGACTACCTCACCGACCTGTTCCCGATCATGGAACTCGGCACGAGCGCGAAGATGCTGTCCATCGTTCCGCTGATGGCGGGCGGCGGCCTGTATGAAACGGGCGCGGGCGGCTCGGCGCCGAAGCACGTGCAGCAGCTCGTGCAGGAAAACCACCTGCGCTGGGACTCGCTCGGCGAATTCCTCGCGCTGGCGGTGTCGCTGGAAGAGCTCGGCATCAAGAACGACAACGCGCGTGCGAAGCTCGTCGCGAAGGCGCTGGATTCGGCCACCGGCAAGCTGCTCGACAACAACAAGAGCCCGTCGCCGAAGACCGGCCAGCTCGACAATCGCGGCAGCCAGTTCTATCTCGCGATGTACTGGGCTCAGGAACTCGCGTCGCAGTCGGAAGACAAGGCGCTGGCCGAACTGTTCGCGCCGCTCGCGAAGTCGCTTGCCGACAACGAGCAGAAGATCGTCGACGAACTCGCCGCCGTGCAGGGCAAGGCGGCGGATATCGGCGGCTACTACAAGCCCGACGAGAAGAAGCTCGAAGCGGTAATGCGTCCGAGCAAGACGCTCAACGCCGCGCTCGAGCAAGTGCGCGCGAAGTAAGGTCGCACGGGCGCGTCAGGCGCGCCCCGATGAACCGGCATCTCTTCGGAGATGCCGGTTTTGTTTTTGAGGCGCCGCGGCGTGCAAAATCGGCTGTCGGCGTCGAAGAAATCTGTCGTGTAATCCGCACGTTCGGTGCAATTGGTTACAACCTGTGCCGACCTCGCCAAATTCGAGCGGGTAGAATCGTTGCCTCGCCGCCCGCTTGCCAGATACACACACACTCGCATGAATCTACAAGACCAGCTCGGGGCGCTGGAGTCGAGCCTCGACACGCTCCTCCGGACCGCTGCCGCATCTGCCGGATCATCTGCCGAATCGACCGAACCCGCCTCTTCGCCGAAGGAAGTCTCACCGGACGAACCGCCCGCGCTGGGCGGCGCCCGTCAGCCGGACGATTCCGTCGCGCCCGCCGAACCGCCCGGCCTGAACGAACCGCCGACGCTCGTCGTGTCGCGCCCGGAGCGCGACGCGGTCGAGATGACGATCGCGGGCAAGACCGTGAAGCTGAGCCCGGAAGGGGTATCGGAGCTGATCGAGGAATTGTCGAACGTGCGCGCGTCGATGTCGGTGGAGCAGCCGACGGGCATCGCACCCGGATGGCGCTTCGCCGCCACCAAGAATCCCGTCATGGCGACGCAGAAATACGCGAACGGCGACCGCCTGCTGGTGATGCGTCACGGCGGGCACGGCTGGGTGCCGTTCACGTTCTCGCCGAACATGGTCATCGAGCTGTATGCCATGTTGACGAAGAAGTAAGCGCGAACGGCGCGCTACGAACCTTCCTGGGTCGGCGCCTGCACGCGCGCCTTCCATTGCCCGCCCTTCCCGCTCCAGTAACGCACGGCCGAACCGATCGTCGCGCTCACATAGAACAACGCGACGAGCGGCAAGAGCGGCGCCCACAACAGCGATCTGCGGTAATAACGCAGCATCGGACCATAGGCGATGCACATGAACGCCCACGCCGCGCACGCGGGCCAGGCGCGCGCGCCGTACGCGAGCGCGAGCGCCGGCGGCGCGAGATAGATCACGACCATGCCGAGCACGGTGCCGGCGAGCAGCAGCGGCGAATAGCGCAACTGCGTGAACGCCGTGCGCGCGATCATGTTCCAGATCTCGCGCCAGCTATCGTAAGGACGCAGCGATTCGCTGCGCCCGGCCAGATCGAGGCGGATCGGGCGCGCGTCGTTGCGGCCCGCGCGATGCTTGATGCGCGCCGCGAGACTGCAATCGTCGATCAGTTCGTGCCGGATCGATTCGATTCCGCCCGCTTCCACGAGCGCCGAACGGCGCAGGAGCATGCAGCCGCCCGCCGCGCCGGCGGTCGGCCTCTTGACGTCGTTGACCCAGGCGAACGGATAGAGCTTCGCGAAGAAGAACACGAACGCCGGAATCAGCGCCTTTTCCCACAGGGAGTCGCAGCGCAGCCGGACCATCAGCGAGACCAGATCGCGATCTTCGAGAATCGTGCGCGCGACGAGCTGCGTCGCGGCATCGGCCGGATGGTGGATGTCCGCGTCCGTCAGCAGCAGGAATTCGGCGGGCAGGCCGAGCTTGTCGATCGCGTCGATGCCCTGCGACTGCGCCCACACCTTGCCGGACCAGCCGCGCGGCAGCGGCTGCGCGGTCAGCACCGTCAGACGGTCTTCGAGCCCGAGATCGCGGGCGGCGGCGAGCGCGACCTGGGCGGTGCCGTCGGTGCTGTGATCGTCGACGACGATCACGTGGAAGGCGCCCGCGTAGTCCTGCTTGAGCAGCGATCCGACCGCCCGCCCGATGACGTCGGCCTCGTTGCGCGCGGGCACGACGGCCACGAGCGCGGGCCATGCGCCGCGGCGCGCGATCTCCGCGTTGCCGACGGCGTGGATCGTGGTGTCGGAGAGCGGCGCTGCGGGCTGCGCGCGCCAGAAGCCGCCGCGGGCGAACAACAACACGATCCAGATCAGGAAAGACAGCCAGGCGATCAATAGCATGAAATAAACGTTAGCTCGAAAACAGGGACGCAGCGTTGCGCGAAAAACACACAGACCGAAGGGCGCCGGCACCGGCCGAAAAGCCCATCCGGCGGGCGGGCGCGGCGCAAGTCTTGCCGCCGCGCGGTCCGCAAGCGTCCGACAGTTTACTGGGTTCTGAAAATAGCCGTATTTGCGCGCCGCGCCGGGCCGCGCAGTGAAGCGGGCATTGAGCACCCAAAAAGGGAACGCGTTAGAATACGCGGTCAACTTCGGCGCGCGGACCGACACCACCAGGTCTTTTTTTCCGGTCTGCTTTCCGGGCGCTCCCAGACGTTATCCGAGGCGTCGCGGAGACCGAATCATCGGAAAGCGCGAGCTTCGCGCCGGCTAACCCGAAACCCGCGTCAGTCGGAGTTCGTTCGAATATGCGTATTATCCTTGCTCAACCCCGCGGCTTTTGTGCGGGTGTGGTCCGTGCGATCGAAATCGTCGATCGGGCCCTCGAACGGCATGGCGCACCTGTTTATGTGCGTCACGAGATCGTTCATAACCGTCATGTCGTCGACAATTTGCGCAGCAAGGGCGCACGTTTCGTCGAAGAACTCGATGAAGTGCCGCACGGCGCGGTCGCCATCTTCAGCGCCCACGGCGTCGCGCGCAGCGTCGAGCGGGATGCCGAGACGCGCGGGCTCGACGTGCTCGACGCCACCTGCCCGCTCGTCACGAAAGTTCACGTGCAGGGGCGCCAGTATGTGTCGCAGGGACGCACGCTCATTCTGATCGGCCATGCGGGCCATCCGGAAGTCGAAGGCACGATCGGGCAGATTCCCGGCGACGTCGTCCTCGTGCAGAGCGAAGCCGAAGTCGCGACGATGACGCTCGCGCCGGACACGCCCGTCGCCTATGTCACCCAGACCACGCTGTCGGTCGACGACACGCGCGGCATCATCGATGCCTTGCAGCGCCGCTTCACGGATATCGTCGGCCCGGACACGCGCGACATCTGCTATGCGACGCAAAACCGCCAGGCCGCCGTGCGCGAGCTGTCGAGCCAGGTGGAGGTGCTGCTCGTGGTCGGCGCCACCAACAGTTCCAATTCGAACCGCCTGCGGGAGATCGGCGCCGAAACCGGCGTTCCGAGCTACCTCGTCGCGGACGGTTCCGAGATCAAGCCGGAATGGTTTGCCCATGTGCAGACGGTCGGCATCACCGCGGGGGCCTCGGCGCCCGAGGAAATGGTCAAACATGTGATCGATGCCCTGCGCGCGTTCGGAAACGTCGAAGTCACGACGATGAACGGCCGCGAGGAAAAGGTCGAATTCAAACTCCCCGCGAAGCTCACTCAGCCGGTCGCCGCCGTTGCGGCAGCCGCGATTCGCGAAGAATAAGGAGAGGACGCAATTGTCTATCCCGATGCTCCAGAAGGCCCGCGTTGGCGCCTACATCTTCAAGCAACACCTGACGGGCACCAAGCGTTACCCGCTCGCGCTGATGCTGGAACCGCTGTTCCGCTGCAATCTCGCGTGTAACGGCTGCGGCAAGATCGATTATCCGGACCCGATCCTGAACCAGCGGCTGTCGCTGGAAGAGTGCCTCGGCGCCGTCGACGAGTGCGGCGCGCCGGTGGTCTCGATCGCGGGCGGCGAGCCGTTGCTGCACAAGGAAATGCCGCAGATCGTGAAGGGCATCATGGCGCGCAAGAAGTTCGTGTATCTGTGCACGAACGCGCTCCTGATGGAAAAGAAGATGGACGACTACGAGCCGAGCCCGTACTTCGTCTGGTCGGTGCACCTCGACGGCGACCGTGAGGCGCACGATCATTCGGTTTCGCAGCCGGGCACGTACGACAAGGCCGTTGCGGCGATCAAGGAAGCGAAGCGCCGGGGCTTTCGCGTGAACATCAACTGCACGCTGTTCAACGACGCGGAACCCGAGCGCGTCGCGAAGTTCTTCGACACGCTCGGCCCCATCGGCGTCGACGGCATCACCGTCTCGCCGGGCTATGCCTACGAGCGCGCGCCCGATCAGCAGCACTTCCTGAACCGCGAAAAGACCAAGAATCTGTTCCGCGAAATCTTCAAGCGCGGCAACAACGGCAAGAACTGGTCGTTCAGCCAGTCGACGCTGTTCCTCGATTTCCTCGCGGGCAATCAGACGTATCAGTGCACGCCGTGGGGCAACCCGGCGCGCACGGTGTTCGGCTGGCAGAAGCCGTGCTATCTGGTCGGCGAAGGTTACGTGAAGACCTTCAAGGAACTGATGGAAACCACCGACTGGGACAAGTACGGCACGGGCAAGTACGAAAAGTGCGCGGACTGCATGGTCCACTGCGGCTTCGAGGCGACCGCCGTGATGGACACGGTGGCGCATCCGCTGAAGGCCGCGAAGATCGCTCTTTCGGGCCCGCGCACGACGGGCGCGTTCGCGAAGGATCTGCCGATCGACAAGCAGCGTCCCGCCGAATATGTGTTCTCGAAGCATGTCGAGATCAAGCTGGAAGAGATCGGGCGCGCGCAGAAGAACAAGGGCGCGAAGACGGCGGCGGCGGTGAACTGAGTCGCTCCGTCGAGCGACGGGCATGCGAAGGGCGGATGGCTTCGGGTCATCCGCCCTTTTTGTTTTGTCGGTTACCAGATGGTCTTGACGTGTTCGTACTGGCGAATCAGCCGATCCCTCGGCACCAGCGGCGCCGATAACGCGCGCGCGGCCGCAACGATCATGCGGTCTGCGCGATCGTCGTGGAATCGACCGGGCGGATCGATCGACTTGATGGCAATGCTGCTGTCCACGGGCATGACACGCACCGCGCCGGGTCCGCCACGATCATACGTTCTCCTGCCGATTCCACGAGACGAAAGTGTTCGAGCGCTTTTGCTTTGAATTCGGATTTCGACACTCGCTTGACAGTCACGATATCGCCCAAGGTCACATTTACGTGGTCGATTTAGCTTCGTCCGAACGGAGCAGGCAAAACGGACACTGCCTCGCGTGCCCATAAAAAAACGCGACGGCTCTCGCCATCGCGTTCTGATTGACCGCCGCTACGCGGCCTCAACTCAGCAGCATTTCCCCGCCCCCGACCCGTACCTCGCCTCCTGCCGCTCGCGGAAGAACTCCGCGTAGCTCATCACCGGCTTGTCGGGATGCGTCGTCTGCATGTGCGTGACATACGCGTCGTAATCGGGCATCCCGACCATCAGGCGCATTGCCTGGCCGAGATACCGTCCTGCTTGTCGAAGATCGGTGAACATCGCGTGCTCCTTCAATGTCCGCCGCGCACCGCACTGGAAGCGCCCGCCGGCATCGCCTCGAAAGGCGTCTCGCGCACGGTCGGCTTCGCTTCGCGCCGCGCGCGCAGCACCGCCAGCACGCCATACACCGCGATGCTCAACACGACGAAGATGAACAAGCCGGCAAGCGCCGCATCGACGTAATCGTTGAAGATGATGCGCTGCATTTCCGCGAGCGACTTCGCCGGCGCCATCACCTTGCCCGCGTCGTAAGCGTCCTTCAGCTTGCCCGCGTGCGCGAGGAAACCGACCTTCGGATTCGCGTCGAAAATCTTCTGCCAGCCGGCGGTCAGCGTGCAGATGAGCAGCCAGATCGTCGGCAGGAGCGTGACCCACGCATAGCGCTCGCGCTTCATCTTGAACAGCACGACGGTGCCGAGCATCAGCGCGATGCCCGCGAGCATCTGATTCGAGATGCCGAAGAGCGGCCACAGCGTGTTGATGCCGCCGAACGGATCGACCACGCCCTGATACAGGAAGTAGCCCCACGCGGCGACGCACAAACCCGTCGCGATGAGATTGGCCGGCAGCGATTCCGTGCGACGCAACGCCGGATGGAACGTGCCGAGCAGATCCTGCAGCATGAAGCGGCCGGCGCGCGTGCCCGCGTCGACGGCGGTCAGGATGAAGAGCGCCTCGAACAGAATGGCGAAGTGATACCAGAACGCCATCATCGCCGGGCCGCCGATCACCTGATGAAGAATGTGCGCCATGCCGACCGCGAGCGTCGGCGCGCCGCCGGCACGCGCGACGATGGTCGTCTCGCCGACTGCTTTCGCCGTCGACGTCAGCATCTCGGGCGTCAGCACGAAGCCCCAGCTCGACACGGTCTGCGCAACCGCTTCGGGCGTCGAGCCGAGCAGCGCGGCCGGGCTGTTCATCGCGAAGTACACGCCCGGCTCGATCACGCAGGCGGCGACGAGCGCCATCATCGCGACGAACGATTCCATCAGCATCGCGCCGTAACCGATGAAGCGCATGTTGACTTCGTTATCGACCATCTTGGGCGTCGTGCCCGACGAGATCAGCGCGTGGAAGCCCGACACCGCGCCGCACGCGATCGTGATGAAGAGGAACGGGAACAGGTTGCCCGACCACACCGGCCCGCTGCCGTCGACGAACTTCGTGAACGCCGGCATCTTCAGCTCGGGCGCGACGATCAGAATGCCGATCGCGAGGCCGAGAATCGTGCCGATCTTGAGAAACGTCGAAAGATAATCGCGCGGCGCGAGCAGCAGCCACACCGGCAGCACCGACGCGACGAAGCCGTAGCCGATCAGGATCCACACGAGCTGCACGCCGGTGAACGTGAAGAACGGCGCGAGCGTCGGCGATGCGGCGATCTGCCCGCCGTAGACGATCGCGGCCATCAGCCCGATGAAGCCGATGATCGACACCTCGCCGATGCGCCCCGGACGGATATAGCGCGTATAGACGCCCATGAAGAGCGCGATCGGAATGGTCGCGGCCACCGTGAAGGTGCCCCACGGCGAATTGGTGAGCGCCTTCACGACGATCAGCGCGAGCACCGCGAGAATGATCACCATGATGAGGAACGCGCCGAACAGCGCGATCACGCCGGGCACCGTGCCCAGCTCCATCTTGATGAGGTCGCCGAGCGAGCGACCGTCGCGGCGCGTCGAGATGAACAGCACGACGAAATCCTGCACCGCGCCCGCGAACACCACGCCGCCGAGAATCCACAGCATGCCGGGCGTGTAGCCCATCTGCGCCGCCAGCACCGGGCCGACGAGCGGACCCGCGCCCGCGATCGCCGCGAAGTGATGGCCGAACAGGACGTACTTGTTGGTCGGCACGTAGTCGAGGCCATCGTTGTGACGAACGGCCGGCGTCATGCGCAGGCCGTCGAGCTGCAATACCTTGGCCGCGATGAAGCGCGAATAGAACCGGTAAGCGATGAGATACACGCAGACCGCCGCGATGACGATCCATAGTGCGCTGATACGCTCGCCGTGCGCGAGCGCGATGGTGCCGAATGCGAACGCGCCCAGCAGCGCGAGCGCGATCCAGACCAGGAATCCGGAAGCCCGATTCATGGCGTCTCCTTAGTTATTGACCCCGCCGGGTCGATGGATGCGCCGTGATAGCGCATTGGGCGGTAGTATTCGCTTTCGCCCGGGCGCTTACAAGCGCATAACTACGTATGCGCGCTACGTGGCTTCACGTAGCGGAAAACCCCAACGTCTGTTTGCATGCGAAACGGCCATGCGAACGTCCGAAATGGGGTGTCCCCTGCGGGACTTTCCTTCGGGCATGGCCGTTTTGCATGTGAACAGACTTTCGATGAATCTCAAGGCAAAGATCTTCCTGCTCGCGATCGTGCCGTTCGCGCTGGCGATCGGCGGCATCACCTACGGCGTGCGCCAGCAGGCGCAATCGCTCGCGCAGGCGCAGCACGACACGACGCAGGCCGCGTACATGTCGAGCAAGGAGATCGAACTGCGGCATTACGTCGAGATCGCAAAGAGCGCGATCGCGCCGTACTACGACGCGCCCGCCGACGATCCGCGCAGCGACGACGAACGCCGCCGCCTCGCGCTCGACGCGCTCCAGCGTCTCGACTTCGGCCAGGATGGCTACTTTTTCGTCTACACGATGCACGGCACGTCGCTGATGCATCCCCGTCAGCCGGATCTCGTCGGACGCGATCTCTGGCTGATGCGCGATCCGAACGGCGCGCTGACGATCCAGCAGCTCATCGAGCAGGCGTCCAGGGGCGGCGGATATGTGCGCTACGTCTGGCGGCGGCCGTCGACGGGGTTGATCGCGCCGAAGCTCGGCTATGTCGTGCCGCTCGAACGCTGGGGCTGGATGATGGGCACCGGCATCTATCTGGAAGACGTCGAGACCACGCTCGCGCGCATCGATTCGCAGGCGGCCGCGAACATCGATCGCACGCTCATGTGGATCGGCGCGATCGCGCTCGCCGCGCTCGCGATCATCGCGGCATGCGGCGCGGTGCTCAACATCAGCGAGCATCGCAGCGCGGACGCGAAGCTGAAGCGCCTCGCACGGCAAGTGGTGGATTCGCAGGAACAGGAGCGCGCGCGGCTGTCGCGCGAGCTGCACGACGGCATCAGCCAGATGCTCGTGTCGGTGAAGCTGCTGCTCGAATCGGCGCTCGCGCGCTTCGAACGCGGCGCGGCGCGCGAGCCGACCGCGGAAGCCGCGCTCGCGACGAGCCTCGGGCGGCTGTCCGGCACGCTGCGCGAAGTGCGCCGCATCTCGCATGCGCTGCGTCCCGCGATGCTCGACGATCTCGGGCTCGCGGCCGCGCTGGAGCAACTCGCGCGCGAGTTCGACGGGCAGGACGGCATCGAAGCGCGTTTCGAATCGACGGACCACGGCAAGCCTTGTGCGACGCAGCGCGCGACGCTGCCCGATCCCGTCAACACCGTGCTCTTTCGCATCGCGCAGGAAGGGCTGACCAACATCGCGCGGCATGCGCAGGCGTCGCGCGCGGCAATCACGCTCGATATCTCGACGCACGCCGTCACGCTCGACATCACCGACAACGGCCGCGGCTTCGACGCGCACGACGCGTTTTCCGATCCGGCGAGCGGCGTCGGCCTGCGCAACATGCGCGAGCGGCTCGACACGCTCGGCGGCGCGCTCGCGATCAGCTCGCAGCTCGGCCGCACGTCGATCACGGCGAGCGTGCCGCTGCCGCTCGCCGCGCCGAATCTTCAAGGACATACCGATGAGCGCTGAAACCGCCCGCATCATTCTCGTCGACGATCACCCGCTCGTGCGCGACGGCTTGCGCGCACGCCTCGACTCGGTGCCGCATCTGCGCGTGATCGGCGAGGCCGGCAACGCCAGGGAAGCGCTCGCGCTCGCCGCCGACGAGTCGAACCCGCCCGATCTCGCGCTGATGGACGTCGGCATGACGGGCATGAGCGGCATCGAACTGGCGGCGCTCTTTCACGAGCGGCATCCGGGCATCCGCGTGCTGATGCTGTCGATGCACGACAACGTCGAGTACGTGAAGCAGGCGGTGCGCGCGGGCGCGAGCGGCTACGTGCTGAAGGATTCGCCCGCCGCCGAAATCATCCAGGCGATCGGCGCGGTGCTCGCCGGCAAGACCTTTTTCAGCGCCGGGCTCGCGGCGCGCATGATTCAGGCACAGTCGATGCAGACGCCGCTCGAACGTCTGACGCCGCGTGAGCTGGACATCCTCGATGCGCTCGCCGAAGGGCTATCGAGCAAGCAGATCGCGCAGCAGCACGGGCTGTCGGTGCGCACGGTGGAAACGCATCGGCTGAATTTGAAGCGCAAACTGGATATCGACGGGCAGGCCGAGCTGATCAAGTTCGCGGTGGAGCACCGCCGCACATGAAGCCCGGCCTCGCCGGAAGACGCGAGAACGTCAGCCCGCGGAACGGGCGTTGTGCTCGGACAGGAACTTGATGAGGCCGTCGACGCCGCCCTTTTGCAACTGGCCGGCGAACTGTTGCTGATAGACCTGGATGAGCCAGGCGCCCATCATGTCGATGTCGTAGATTTTCCAGCCCTGCGGTGTCTTCTCCAGGCGATAGCGCACGGGATTGTCGCCGCCGGTGGACACGACGTGCGATTCGACGACGGTGTCCTTCGCGTTCGCGTCGATTTTGGGCGCGTCGAACTTGAAGGTCACGTCCTGATCGCGCAATTGCGCAAGCGATGCCGCATAGGTGCGAACCAGCAAGGTCTGGAACTGGTCGTAAAGCTGCTTCTGCTGCTCGGGCGTGGCGCTCGCCCAGGCCTTGCCGACCGCGATGCGCGTCGTGCGCTGGAAGTCGGTGGCGGGCAGGAAGCGCGTTTCGACGAGCTGCGTGATCTTCGCCATGTCGCCGCCGCGCGCCTGAGGGTCGGCCTTCATCGCGTTGACGGTGCCTTCGACGGCATTCTTGACGACGGCATCGGGACTCGTTTGTGCGAGCGCCTCGCCTGTGAAGGACATCGAGGCAAGGAAGAAAGCGAAGCAAATGGACAGATAGCGTTTCATGGCACCCGTTCTCTAATCAGGTTTGGCGGCGCGGGTCGTGCGGCCTTCGGACGTTGCAGGAGCGGCCAGATGGCTGCGAGGTCAGTATACCGACACCGCGGGGCCGCAACAGTTCAAGCCGGGAGTGTTCCGGTGCGCCCGCTATACTTGCGCGGCGCCTCGCGTCGTTTCCTGGCGGTCGGCATCATGCAATTCGCGCGTTCGCACGCGCAAAAAATAACAGGGCACACAGGTAGCGTCTTCATGCTGACGTCCAACATTACTCGCTTCGTCACCCTCGCCATTCGCCGGCCGGCGTGGATTATCGCCGTTTCGCTGCTGCTCGGCGTGCTGTCCACGATTTATGTCGTCCATCACTTCAGAATCAGCACCGACGTCAGTCAGCTGATCGAAACCGAGCCCGAGTGGGCGTCACGCAGCAAGGCGATCGACGAGGCGTTTCCGCAGCGCGGCGCGACGCTGCTGATCGTCGTTCAGGCACCCGCGCAGGAATTCGCCGATGCCGCCGCGAACGAACTCGCCGCCGCGCTCGCGAAGGAGCCGGAGCGCTTCAAGTCGGTTTCGCAGCCCGCGGGCGGCGCGTTCTTCGAGCACAACGGACTGCTCTATCTGCCGGCGGACAAGGTCGAGCAGGTCACGAAGCAACTCGTGCAGGCGCGTCCGCTCATCAATACGCTTGCGCACGACCCGACGCTCACCGGCCTCGCGCAGACGCTCAACACCACGCTCAATCTTCCGCTGACACTGGGACAGGTCAGTCTCGGCCAGATGGCGGGGCTGCTCGGCAAGAGCGCGACCGTGCTCGACCGCGTGCTGGCGAATCAGCCGGCTGCGTTCTCGTGGCGCGGCCTCGCGGATTCGTCGACGGGCGATGCGCCCGGGCGCGCGTTCGTCACGGTGCTGCCGGAGCTGAACTTCAACGCGCTGAAGGCGGCGGCGGGCGCCTCGGAAGAGATTCGCGCGAAAGCCGCCGAACTCGGCATCGACAAAAAGTATGGCGCGACGCTGCATCTGACCGGCGCGCAACCGCTCGCCGACGAGGAATTCGCCTCGGTGCAGGACGGCGCCGTGCTCAACGGCGTGCTGACTTTTCTCGTCGTGCTGATGATCCTCTGGGTCGCGCTGCGCTCCAAGCGCATGATCGTCGCGGTCTTCATCACGCTCTTCGTCGGCCTTGCGATCACCGCGGCGCTCGGACTCATGATGGTCCACGCGCTCAACATGATTTCCGTCGCGTTCATGGTGCTGTTCGTCGGCCTCGGCGTGGACTTCGGCATTCAGTTCGGCGTGAAGTACCGCGAGGAGCGCTATCGGCACAGGCGGCTCGACGTGTCGCTCGCGGAAACGGCGCGTCACGTCGCGGTGCCGCTCACGCTCGCCGCCGCCGCGACCGCCGCGAGCTTCTTCTCGTTTCTGCCGACCGCGTATCGCGGCGTATCGGAGCTGGGGCTGATCGCGGGCGTCGGCATGTTCGTCGCCTATGTGACCAACATGACGCTCCTGCCCGCGCTCATCAAGGTGTTCGCGCCGCCGGGCGAAGCGCATTCGCCGGGCTTTCCGGTGCTCGCGCCCGTCGATGAATTCCTCGACAAGCATCGCAAGCCCGTGCTGATCGGCACGCTCGTGGTCGTGATCGGCGCGTTGCCGCTGCTCTTCAATCTGCGCTTCGACTTCAATCCGCTGCATCTGAAGGACCCGCACACCGAGTCGATGGCGACGCTCATCTCGCTCCAGGATTCGCCGGAAGGCGCGGTGAACGATGTCGCCGTGCTCGCGCCCTCGCTCGCCGATGCCGACGGAATCGCCCAAAAGCTGCGCAAGCTGCCGGAAGTCGGGAGCGCGACGACGCTCTCCTCGCTGATCCCCGACGATCAGCCGAAGAAGCTCGATCTCATCAAGACTGCCGCCGACCAGTTGCTGCCCGCGCTCGATCAGCCGACGGCATCGCCGGTAACGGATGCGGTGCGCGTCGCGGCGCTCAAGCGCGTGGCGAACCAGCTTTCGCTCGCCGCCGACGAGCATCCCGGTCCCGGCGAGAAGGAAGCGAAGCATCTCGCGCAGACCCTCACGAAGCTGGCGCAAGCCGACGCCGCGACGCGCGACCGCGCCGAGCACGCGATGGCCGAACCGCTGCGCCTCGCGCTCGCGCAATTGCGCGCGCTGCTCACGCCGACGGAGATCACGCGCGACACCCTGCCGCCGCAGATGGTCGCGTCGTTCGTGACGCCGCAGGGTCAGGCGCTCGTCGACGTGGCGCCGAAGGTTCCGCCCGGCGCCGATCCGAACGACGACGCCCTGCTCGCCCGCTTCGCCGACGCGGTGCAGAAGGCCGAGCCGGATGCGATCGGCGGGCCGATTTCCGTGCGCCATTCGGCGGAGACCATCATCAAGGCGTTCGAACAGGCGGCGCTCTACTCGCTGATCGCGATCGCGGTGCTGCTGTGGATCGCGTTGCGCCGTTTTGGCGACGTTCTGAGAACTTTGGTACCTTTGCTCGTTTCCGCGATCGTCACGCTGGAGTTGTGCGTCGTCTTCCGGATGCCGCTCAACTTCGCGAATATCATCGCGCTGCCGCTCATGCTGGGCGTCGGCGTCGCGTTCAAGATCTATTTCGTGATGGCGTGGCGCTCCGGCCAGACGCGACTGCTACAGTCCAGCCTCACGCATGCCGTTATGTTCAGTGCGGCCACGACCGCGACGGCGTTCGGCAGCCTGTGGTTCTCCCATCATCCGGGCACGTCCAGCATGGGGCGACTGCTGGCGCTGTCGCTCTTTTGCACGCTGGTCGGCGCGGTGGTCTTTCAACCGGTGCTGATGGGCAAGCCGCGCAAGGTGCGCGCGGCGGCTCGCGCGAAGCTCAGGGCGGCGCAGCGACATGACAACCTAAGAGGAATTGAAGAATGAAGTCGGGATCGACGGCCTTGACCGCTCGTGCAGTGCATAAATTGGGGTTGAGTCTGATGATGGCGGTCGCCCTCGCGACGGCGGGTTGCGCGACCGGCCCGGACCGAAACCCGAAAGATCCGCTCGAGCCGATGAACCGCAAGATCTTCACGTTCAACGACACGCTCGATACCTACATCGCCAAGCCGGTCGCGCAGTTCTACGTCGATTACACGCCGAGCCCGTTTCGCACTGCGGTCAGCAATTTCTTCTCGAATCTCGGCGATTTCTCCAACTTCGCGAACAACCTGCTGCAGTTGAAGATCACCGATGCGACGCAGGATCTGATGCGCATCGCGATGAACTCGCTGTTCGGCATCGGCGGCCTGATCGACATCGCGTCGCCGGCGGGGCTGCCCAAGCATCATCAGGACTTCGGACTGACGCTCGGGCACTACGGCATGCCGTCGGGGCCTTATCTGGTGCTGCCGCTGCTCGGCCCGAGCTCGTTCCGCGATTCGACGACCTGGCTCGTCGACTGGCGCGTGAACCCGATCAGCTACTCCGAGGCCGAGATTCGCTGGCCGCTGTTCGGCCTGAACTTCGTGAGCGCGCGCGCGGATCTGATCGGCGCGACCGATCTGCTGTCGGCGGCGGCGCTCGACAAATACGCGTTCGTGCGCGACGCCTACACGCAGCGGCGTCAATATCTGCTGACGGGCGGCGGCGCGAGCTCGCTGCCCGATTACGGCGACGAAGGCGCATCGGCGCCCGAAGGCGCGAGCGCGCCGGGCGAAACCGGCGGCGGCAGCACGGAGCAAGGCTTGCCGACGTATGTCGATCCGGGCGCGGCGGAATCGCCCGCGGGCGGCGTCGGCGGCAAGTCGCCCGCGCCGGAGGAGAGCGCGCCCAAGACTCAGCCGTCGCCGAGTTCGAGCAAGGCGCAGGGATTGCCGCAGTATGAGGATCCGGGTGCGCAGCCCGCGGGCAAGTGAGCCGGGGTTGAAGTCTGAAATGGCAACGGGCGCTCGATGAGCGCCCGTTTGCTTCTAGTGCGCCGCTTCTTCCGCGACTTCTTCGAGCAGATCATCGCTCGATATCTTCGGCGCTTCGACCGCGCCCTGATCCCGGCGATACGCCTCGAACAGCTCATCGGCATAGCGGATCTGCGTGCGGCCGTGCGGCGCCGGTTCGCCTTGCTCGTTCAGATTCACGAATACCATCTTCTCGACGGTCAGAATGCTCTTTCGCGTGATCTTGTTGCGCACCTCCGCGCGCAGCGTGACCGACGTGCGGCCGAATTGCGTCGCGGTGATGCCCAGTTCGATGATGTCGCCCTGACGCGCCGAACTCGCGAAGTTGATCTCGGACATGAACTTGGTGACGACGCGCTGGTTGCCCAGTTGCGAGATGGCGTAGATCGCCGCTTCTTCGTCGATCCAGCGCAAGAGGCTGCCACCGAACAGCGCCTCGTTTTCCAGACTACCAATATCATCAAAGGAGCCTATATTTGAGGGGGGGGTCAAGCATTCGCGGCAAGGTCGGCACCATTGCGAAAGGCGTTGACGATCTGCGTTGATGAAATGGAAATGCGATGCGGGCGGGTAAGTGGCAGTGCCTCTCAACGCTGAACGCGATGAGCGGCCGTCGCTTTTGGTACCCGCAAAGCCGTTGCTACTATTGGTAATATTAATACGAACGTAGGTAGCGACACGCCCGCCGATTAATACGCCTGGGACCTCATGATGGGAATCTTCGAGCGGACTGAAGCTGGGTATAGAGGCTGGTTTAGGGACGGCTCTGGCGTAGCTTACTGGCGCGCACTGGGGCCCATATTCGACAACGGTCCCGCCGCTTTAGAGTTTCTTGAGGCTCTAGATCCCTTTATGACTAGAAGTGACTGCCATTCCAGTCGCGCATACGTCCTTATGTCCCTACGGAAGCTTACGCTCTACCTTCGCGCGACGGGCGTTCTTACCAAGCCGACCTCTGCTGTTGAATGGCAAGCAGCGCTGAAGAAAATATACGTGCAACACCTGACCGTTAAGCGGCCAAAATACTCTTTAGAGACTCGGATAAACGACTGGCAACAAGGCATTCGCCCCATTCTCCAATTCCTGCGCGACGAAGCCGGCCTGATTCCGTCCGCCGTGAATATTCTTCCACTAAAACCGATTAGGCTCACAGGCCGATTCGGATACAGGCACGACACGTTGGTCGATGGGGAAACCCACAAAGCCGATTCCGGCGACGAGGTGCTGTCATTTTCTCAGTTGCTGCTGAACTTAGACGTTAGTATGACCAATGCAGAATACCTGGAGACGTATCGGGACAGACTCATTGACGCCCGCGCCGCTCTGGATTCCGACTGCGTCGCGTACGTCAAGTCTATGGCTGAGCACGTCGCTTACGGAGCGCGACTCCTTCAGAAGTTCTCCGAAAAAGATGCAGACGAGATGCAAGCGACTTATACCGCGCAGAACAAGTCACCATACCACCAAATGCGAGCGTGTCTTGAGTGCGGAGTGCCTCCTGGCGGGAGCGAAATGTCTTTAGCAAGAATCCTACGCTTTTTCTTGCGGGCGACCCCACACCCCAAAAATAAGCACACATTTTCGCAATCGGATTGGCTGCCTACTTGGCAGATCGTAACGTTTCCCGAAAACGCTCCGCAACCACCGCACGCGAGCTTCGTCAGCCAAACGCGTAGGTTTCGATGGATGGCCGGATGTTTTCTAGACGCAACGGACCTCTGTATGCTGAATCTTCTACTATTGTTGAGGAATCCGGTTTTTACTGCCCTGTCATTGTACGATTCTGTCATAACCGACAAGCACGGTGACTCAACGTTCACACTTGTTACGGACGGACAAGCCTTCACGGTAAATAAGGAACGCGCGAAGGCAGAGAAAAAAAGTACGTTAGACGCCGACAGCATTCTAGCAATAAATACTGTCCTAGCTGTCACAAGCGATGCGAGGCGTGCCATGGCTCCAGATGACCCTCTAAAGAATCGGTTGTTCTTCGGGCTCGACTACATGGGGCCACGAGGAGTGCCTTACCGTAACTTGTATAGCTTCGGCCGACGGGACACCCGAGATGTAAAGCATATCCTGCCGAATGCGACAGCCGCCGGAATTCCGCCTTCAAACGTAATCCCTGCGAAAATAAGAAAGACTATTGCTGTCCTCGAATGGTTCCGAACGGGGTCAGTGCTGAAGGCTGCTACTAAGATCGGAAACACAACGAACGTAACGATAAAGCACTACATACCCGCCGCCCTTCTAAGAGCGTGGAACGTCCGCCTAGCCAGACGTTTCCAAAATCTGCTACTAATCACTGCGAGCGCGCACGAGGATTATTGCGCTGCATCAACAGACTTCGCGTCCGAAACGGAGCTTAAGAAATTTGTTGACGATATGCTAGATGAGCACAACCCATCAAGCAGCAAACTTGCGTCGATGCTGCATGAGCGCTTTCGTGCCCCAGAGCATTTCGACGACACTCCGCCTCGGTCAAATGCAAACGGCCCAAGCAGTTTGGTGATAGGTATCAGCGCACCGACTCTCTCTGTGCTTTACGCTTTTCGAGACCTAACTTACGAGAGAGGATTCACCGAACACCGAGTCGAACACGCCGCGCAGGGACAGCAACACCTTTCTCCTCAGGCGATGGTGGACCTCGCTGACCTTCTAACGATACGTCTCCCAGAACATCCGGACAGGACTTTTCGTGACGCTCACGATGCCGCACAACTTATCGCCCCGACTCTTATCAACAAAATGTGCGATGCAAGCTTCGCATCATTAAGGGCCGAGGCATGAAATCATGTCGAACCCCGCCGCTCGAGATCGTCAAGCACATGAGGAGAGGATAATTCAAGAACTGCTAAGAGAAGCTCAGGATGTTCAGATCGCACAGCCTGAAACCGACTGGAAGGCTCAATGGCTATTAGGCCCCATTCATGCAGACTCCTGGGCACTTCGCCTTCAGGACTCGGCTCTTATCGGAGGAAAATGGAACAACGTCCTGAAGATCAATTGGGACGATCTTCTTCCTAATGGCACCAGATTGACCGATGAGTGCAATCGCGATTTTCGCCAGTACTTGCAGAAGGCGGCGTTTCTAATCAGGGAACGAGTGCTGATTATAGAATCTAGTAATTCCCACGCCATCTACATCCAGATCTTGAAGAGCTTGGCACACTGGATGTATTCCCAGGTGAAACGTTTCTCGCCGGCATCGGAAGGGTTCGCAAGGGTCGACCTTAAAGCGTTGCACGAATTCATCAGCAAATTCGCGTCCGGGGGCATTTTCCACGCGTGCGACTATCCAGCGAGATTCCTTCAGCTCGTCAGCCCGGCTGCATTCTCAGAATGGAAACAACTCAAGTGTAAACCATCAATCTATAAACTCCCGACAGAGGTGAAGAACACGGTTTGCAAAGCACTCGAACACCTCAGCTTCTATTCAGTCACCGGCGGGAGCGGACCGAATGCCCAACTGAAGCACCTCGACCGGGGCAAGATTGCCGAACTTCTCCGAGTTCCCTTACAGAAACTGGCCACAACCCGCGCGAACGCGTTCTTTCGTCAGTTCGAACCAGAATACATTGTTCGGTTCGGAAATCTGATCGTGGAAACGACTCCACTAGACACTGAGTACCCCTCCCATCGCACACAGCTGCTCGAGGAAGTTTTGAAGTCGAGACCGTCTAGAGCGCAGCTTGGACAGATCATACAAACGATCGAAGCGCTTGACACGCTATCTAGTCAAGAGGATGCGTTTAGCCTAAAACCAATTGCAGCAGGACTACCCGTCTCACCTCTTCGTTGTCACTTGAAAGACACGCCTCTCGTCACGCCGACCCCGTGGATTCCGATCGAGATTGCGATGAACTATCTCGACGAGGCGTTACGGTGGGTGATGGATTATGGTCAGACTCTAGTCGATTTCTATCTTAAAGCTAGCAGACACTTCTTTAGCAAGGATTTTCTTAATTCAACAGATTGTGCCGACACTCGTTATCGCTACCGCGAAACCTGGACGCGCAAGAATCTACCAGAAAAGCTTGCCAGAGCCGGAATCACCGGATGGGGGGCCACGGGCGAAGACCGTAGGAAGTTCTCTCTTACCTCAGCTATGACCGTGTTTCTAGGCGCTTGCGTGCATTTGATCTCCGGTGTTCTGCCGATCAGAATCGCAGAACTTGTCACTTTGAAAAAAGAATGCCTTAGTTTCAAAGACGGCGACGGATTCTGGATTCGCAGGAGGCGTGGTAAAGCGGTACGAAGCGACCAGCATGCTGAACAAGACCTGCCGGTTCCACGTTGCGTGGCGGAAGCAGTCCGGCTATTGCGAAAGCTCGGAGAAGATTCGGTTTCAACAGTCCGGGAATCTAAACAACCGAAAGGGCCCGAGTTTCTCTTTAACCTTCCCGTTTTCAAAGAAATCGAACGCACAAGGCTCAATAGACGGAATGCGTCATCACTCGCCTATGCGCTCGATTCATTCTGTGACCATGTAGGACTTCCTCCCGACGGACATGGACGGCGATGGTACGTGAGAGTACACGAGAATAGGAAGTCCTTCTTGCTGACATTCGTTTGGTATTTCAAGTACGCGGCGTTAGATACGGCGAGATGGCTGGCCGGGCACACTAATGCAGCACACGTTTTAGCATATATCAAGTCGAACACTCCAGGCGAGGTGATTTCGGAACTCGAAGCCGACTATCTTGCTGAAGTCTTGCACAATTTCAGCGTGTCTATGAAGCGCAGTGCAGGCCGGCGGGACATCGAGGCACTGTACCGAAATGTCTGTAGACATTTCAGCGTGCGCGAGATAAGCGAGGTCAGCGACGCAGAACTTAAGCATTGGCTCGAACACTGCATTTTGACTGGACTTTATCGAATCGACGTCGTCACGATTACTACACCGAGCGGCAGTCACAGGATTGCGTTGTCTATTCATACTTCTGAAACTTGATCTAGTCACGGAGCTCATATGAAAACGCACGAACCTTCAAGTACTTCGGTAGATAGCACTAGGAATCTATGGATACAAATGTGCGCCGCAATCGAAAAGCCCACCGCAGCACCGCGTTCGCTATTGAACGCCTGCGTCACACAAGTCGCGCTATCGAAGTATTGTTGGAGCGAAAAGAAAATAAACGCCCTGTCGCTCAATACCCTGAAGGGGGCAGCCGACAAAGTGGTCGAACCCGGAGGATGGGAAGCGTTGAACGACATTCGTAAGAAACTGTACGTAGCTAGTCTTACGTGTACTCATGCCGCAAAAAAAACAAGACGCGGCTTCGGGTTTCGACTGGCCAAGGTCAGTGAGGAACTCGAGGCGTCACAGTCACGTATTCAGAAATTGCTCCGCAGTCGAGTTGTCTTGCTACAAGCCTATAGCGACATCATCGACATTCTTCGAGCCTATCGAACCTTGGATGCACAACTCGACGCACGCTTGCGGAATCACGAGGTTATGTTTGACATCGGATTGTTCGCGGATGTGGAGGCGACTCATGAAAATACCTAGCACTGAGAGCGCTTCAGGCAGTGGGCCGGCTAGAGATCGTCAACTCTTTACAGTGCTGCGCGATGTTAGCTTGGTTGGGGAGCCGGTTCTGGATGTCCTATCACAGGAGCTCGAAGCATCGACAACACAATGTCACGCGTCATTCGTCTTCATGGCGTGGCCTAATGGAGCCCCTTGTGTCGAGATGGAGCTATACCTTCTTCACCTTGTGCAGAGTAAATTGAAACTAGACGCTAACGGTGGATCGGTACGCCAAGAGGCGGTTAAGCTGTCGCATTTGGTTCGCTTTTGTTTTAAAACAAGGTTAAACTTTTGGGACCTTTGGTCACACCATTTCACTAGATTCATTCAAGCCCTTCAGGAAGAAAAACTGGCCAGCGGTCAGCGCGCTCGAGAAGCGAACCAGATTATCGAGATTTCTGACTCGTGCATGCGGTTCTTTACCTGGATGCAGGCGTATCTTCTACCTCACCGCAAAATTGTAGACGTAAGGTCGAATCGGCATCAAATCTGGCTCTCAGTATCGAAGAAAAAAGATAGCCGAGGAGTTGTTCATGGCTCTCGTCACTTCGGAGGGAATCCTCCCCCGTCGATCCGACGGGAAAAGACTCCAATGCCAAACGAGAGCATAACTACCATCTTCGACGCCGTGAAGCAAAGGAGTGATGCCGCGCTTCGACACCCGAGATTCATCGCTCGGTTCTCAAATCGAAGCGAACTCGATGAATATCTGGACTATCAGCGAGCGACTTGGGATGCCATTTTGACTGTTTGTATGGCGGTAGGCTGTCGCCCCGCCGAACTGACTGCAATGCGTTTGGAAGCGAACCTGCGATTGATGCAATGCGAAAAAAAGCTAGAACTCGATACTAGAAAACGTGAAGCGGGCGCGAATCGGCAGATACCCGTTACAATGACCGTCATTATCAAGCTAGGCGTCTATGTGAGCAAGTATAGGGCTGCCTTGCTCAGGCGTCTTCGTGCTGCTGGTAAGTACCCGAATCCCAACGATTTCTTGTTCCTTAACGAGCATGGGAATCCGTTGACTAAAGAAACTCTCACAAGAGGATTTTCTAGGCTTTGCAAATATGCGGCAATACCAACCCGCACCTGCTTGAGCATGTTTAGGCATCGCACGATCACATGTTTAGTAGCTATCCATCTGAAAGAGTTCTGCAGTGACCGCTTGGACATGGCAATGCACGCTTTAAATGATAGCAACTACTCTACTATACTGGCGAAAGTCGCCGAAATAACTGGTCACAAAAATCCGGAGAGCCTTCGCCCGTACATTCATCTTGCCTGGGAGGAACTGGGCGCTTTTGACACGGTTCAGGCAGCTGTGAAACTCAGCTCGCTGTTGCTGACACTTACCAACGACCTGGAGATGGATACAGAAAGGATTAGGAGACTATCGATCGATGAGAAATCTGAGGCTGTTAGCCGGATATTGTTCTACGTCCGCGAATCTGCGAAAGAAATGGAAGAGGCTATCGCCGCGTTCCGGAACGTGAGAGCAGATCCAGCGCTGGATAGGGTTGCGGTTCCAGCGTAATGCGACGTCTGAGGCACAGCGCTCGTAACCTGTTTGTTGCCCCTGTAAGGTGAACTATAGGACGTCTTGCTAGCATCGACCCGGAGTTCGCTCAACCGTAAGTGAGCTCCACCCGTCTGACAGGGGCAATGGCTGGCCAATCGCGGGCGCTCCGCGGGCGCAACGCTTGCGAAACCGGGTCCGGGAGGCGGCGTTATGAAAGCGACCACATTCTTGGAACAAGCCAAACGCGAAGCACAGCTCGTCGATGCCCTGCTGGTTGCACAATATGCGCTTGTCATACACCACGGAATGACGTTGCTAGGCGGCGATGAACCGCCGTCGCGCTGGTAGATGTGCTTGGATCTCGAACTTGAGTGCATCGATGCAGCCTGCCAGATGGCCGGGAGCGACACGACCCAGGCGCTTCATCCGCCGAATCTTTATTGCAAGGACGATGACGGCGGTGACGTGCCGCCGGACGCGGACGACTGAAGTGGGCGCTGGAGCGGTTCGCGCGCGACGCGGGTGCGAGCGCCGGACACACCGCCGGGCGATATGTCTGAACTGATCGAGCCTCATTTGGCAACGCTGGTCGAGCGCCACCCCGCAGACGGTGACTGGTCGTACGAGATCAAGTTCGACGGCTACCGGATGCTCGCGCGTGTCAAATTGGGAGACGTTGCGCTAATCAGGCGCAATGGGCGTGATTAGACGGAGCGCATGCCGCGGCTGCGTGCGAATGTGAGGCGCTGTCAGTCGAAAGCGCTTGGCTCAACGGCGAGGCGGTGGTAAAGCGTGCGCGGGCCTGAGCCCGGCTGCCATACGGGTGGTAGGGCAAGTTCTACAAGGCCGAAACCGACTCCGAGTATCAGCTGACCCCGGCTCTGCTGGTAGGCGCAGAATACGCGTGCGTCTCGGTTAAGCAGAGAAGCATTGCTTTTTCGTAACTGCAACGTATGGATGACAGCCGATTTTCCGTTTGGCGGCTTTTCTATCTAGGGCGAGTGCTTCGACACGATAGAAGCCTAGGAAAACCCGAGCGCCTGCTGCGTGCGTTTGCCGGCTGATTGAGACGAGTTTGTGACTGTGCCATCAACCTTCGGGCTTGCGCTCGAACCTCAAGCAGATGCGAGCCGCTCGATGAATCTCATCAGCTCTTCGGCCTTAGTCAGTTGAAGGGGTCGAATGGGCCCGGTAACTCGAGGCGGCCAACGTCTGCCACTCGACACGTTTCGGACTTAGCAGCGCACCGCGTCAAATGTCGGCTAAGGCCGACGAAGTGATCTCGGCTTTAATCGCTAAATAGCCGTTTGCGGCGAGCGGGCTTTTTCTCTAACTGACGTTGGGCGCGATCCCACAGACCCCTCCGGCCCATTTTCTCCGATTCTCCCCCCCACATCGGCGCTGGCTAAGGCGAGCCTCCCGAGTATGCAACACTCGAAATGTCATCTGTTTAGCCCGAGTTTCAAGCAACTCAAATCAATCGAAGAATTAATGCCTTTTTCGTCGCGTCATCTTGGACCTCTCTTCCTATACTAAACCGCGCAACGAAGTCACCGGACATTTACAACAACTCGGGCACAACAACATGAGCGCCGTAGAACGTAATCAGCAAGTCTCATCAACAACCTGCAACGAAGTCGCTCGGATGGTCGTCAAATTCCTGGTCGACTGCGGACTCAAAGACGCCAACCTGGATCCAGGCCATCTCTCACTCGCCTTCGAGTACGCGTATGAGCCGCTTCTAAGGTTCTGGCGCGATTTCGATCTCACCGGGGTAGTCCAGGCTATTTCGGAGCGTTTTCCTAATTGGCGCTCTGCGGTTCAGAATGCTGAGCAGACTGGGGAGGACGTGTTGTGCGAAGTCGAAGCGATTGTGTTTTGCCATGCATTGGACGAAGCTAACGCAGAGATGCTGATGGCTCTACCGCCTCAGGCCCGCCCCAAAGGCAGGGCAGCGACCTCGGAATGGATTTTCGCGGAACTTCAAAAAAGGGGCCTCGCGATTGAGCTAATATTCGCCCGGCGCGATGGCTATACCTGTGGGGAGGTTGCGCTCGAAGTCGTGCGTTGCCTTGAGAATGCCGCGGTGGGATTGGAGTATGAAAGACTTGGAACCAAGGTCGCGCGACTCTTGCGACGCCGTAACCTGGATGCCCAAAAAAGCGCGCAGCACCTCGCGTTACGATCCGACCTTTAGTTCCCTGTGCATACCATGTGCGCCTGACTTCGCGGTAGTGGGTCCGTGCGAAGCCCTATTAAAGCCCCGAGGCCGTAAAAGCGAGTGTCCATCGAGTAAATGCTACGGAAAGTACGCTGCATCGCTCACTACTCCGTGGCAACACATGCTGGGTTGGCCCGAAGCAAGTCAACGAAGTGCGCGGTGTGACACTCAACATACTAACTGAGGAGCACAAACGCGTCGACCGGAGCCGACCGCATCGGTCAGGGCGTTGAGACATCTGATCCGTAAGTAGCGCAGCGCGCGAAGATATCGACGCGTGGCGGAGGCATTCGAGCCATAAGCGGCAGCGCGCCCCAAGGCGGCGAAATCCGGCCCCTGCTTTACGGCGGCGCCCCTTCATGTAGCCCGAAAACCTGCGAAGGCGGTCACCGGCCAGGCAAATCTCTCTTTGCACGCCACTGCAAAGCGCATCAATACGCAGAACGGTTGCCCTTCGCACTTACGAGACGTGCAAGCCGAAAGCGCTGCGTCACCCTCATCATCGGGAAGGGTTTGTCAATTACGCTCTCTTTGATAACCGGGTCTGGTTGTTGGAACTGCGCAGCACGTACGACTACGTCGCAAGCCATGCGCGATCACAAATAACCTGGTCCGGACACTTCACAGTCGTATTCCTCTGGACCGACTTGAAACGCAACTGCGCGTGCGCGGCCGCACTGCAAATAGCTTTCGCAGTGCAGGAACAATGTTCCGCCCTTACACCTGACTACTTCGATGACTTGCCGCTCCACGCCAAATGCCACAGACCGAGCAGACCAGCCCCGATCACGACCGCCGCGACCCTACCAAGGGGTGCGAAGATGGTTCCGATCACTCTGCAGGGCCCTGATGATCATGAGAAGGCCGAACTACTCCACGAGGAAGCACGAAGACGCTGTACCAGGTTGTATTCGCCATCTATTCACTCACCCCGTTTTGCTTTGCCATGAGTCTCTTTTTTGGGACCCGCCGGTTTCCCTAGTGTCAGTGCCGGTCGTCGGTACGGGGTCAAACAAATCTGCATAGCGCGAAGAAACTCCAAGAAATGCATCATCAATCAAATAAATCGCCGGCATTGTGCTCCGGAACTGGAAACGGCGACAACAGCTGCAGCGCACCCGTCTCAATGACGTTTGCCGCACTCGGTGTTGCAATCAACTCCCTGTAAACCTCGTAGTCGACTCTGTCATAGTCCTTGTACATGGCAGCCAGATCGAGCAGCTCGCAAGTGCGCTCGTACCCTTCGCTCTGCGCAAAGCTCTCCACGAACGCTCTCACCTCCTCAGTGCCATCTGCGCTTCCGATACAAGTCTCACGCTCTTCAGTGAATGCGTTCAGGCGGTGAATAATGGTAGTTTCACAAACGCTCGCGGCGGCCGGTGTGTCAAGGCGAGCGTGCTCCGTCTTGCTCTTTGATAGCGTTTGCGAAGGTTTCAACAAAGCCTGCATATGGACATCTTCAATTCGACTTGAAACGCGGGAAGTGGCAAAGGTCAACAAACGCGTTCGATCAACCGCGAGACGCGTGCGATTAAGCTTTGTTAGTTAAAGCGAAACCATTGCGGAGCGCGAACCTGAGGCGCTCTACAGCGCTCGGATGTAGGTTCCCGCTATCAACCAAGTCCGCCATACCGCACGCTATTGGTTCGGCTAGTGGCATCGGAGCATTCCGGACTGCGTGGGCCGCGTATGCGACGAGCGCTTCGTGCGGACCATCAGGCGGCTAGCTCTTTAGCAATACCCTGCTCAGCGGCTTGCACCGATGCATTAACCACTGAGGCTCTTTCCGCAACAACGTTTTCCCTCGGCGCTTGCCGCACGCTGACCATTTGAGCCGCCGCATTCTTCGTCAACGACCAGCTTCCTCTTTCGCAATCCTCTTTCCGATCTCGGATTTCTTCGCTGTTCGTTTGACGGCGGACGACACCGTCGTTTTCTTGTTCGCCCTTCGTCGTCCGTCCGGCCTGTTTCGCTTTCTTAGCGCATTCCATCGCAGGCGTTCGCTCTCCTTTTTCCGGAAAAGCCCGCTCTGTTTCAATCAGAAAACGAATCGGATCCGCGGCGGCCGCCAACCAAGCCGGAACGCGTCCGCGGCCGTTCCACGTCGAACCGCTTTGCGGATCTCGATACAGTAGTGTTTGAGGTCTGTGCGCGTTGTTACCGGATTTCGGCGTCTTTTTGGCAGCTGCCGGTGAAGCCTTTGCCCGTTCAACCAAAAACTCACTGCGATCCTTCGCATTGGCGATCCACGCGGGCGGGCGACCGCGGCCGGTCCACGTCGCCCCAGTTTTCGGATCCAGATACTTCGCCGCCGGGAGAGTCGTAGGAGCCTTCACGGTCGTCAACTTACGACGCGCCGCTGGTTTGCGAAAACCCACTGCAATATCGTCGGTTGTCAGACCGTGCCTGTCCATCAGGGCTAGAATTTTTTTCAAGGCGGCCGACTCATTCCTCACAATCGCTTCCGCCTGCGCCTGAAGCTTTGCGATCTTGTCTTGTATTGCCTTCAGTTTAGTCATCGACGTTCTCTTTGTTGAAGATGGTCGCATCGTGCCATGCAGAAGAAAAAAACGCGAACGACGTGCTTTTTTTAACGAAGCGTTTTTACTGTCGTTTCAACGAGTTACAATCCTGCGACCATGGTGCGGGCATGGAGCTGACGCTATGTCCAACCGAGCCGAAATGCGCGTAGGCCCCCGCCGCCGATGCAAGGGCGCGTATGAGTGTGCCGAAAGTTGGCGAACGAGAACGCGGAAGCGATCGCAGGGGCGATTCGCCGTGCTCGCAAGCGGCGACGGGGCTGACGTCAGCGCAGGCGCATTGAAAATCGATGCCTACGCGCGCCTCCTCGGCGCGACATTACGCGCAGGCCAGTCGCCGGCCTACCCTCTCTCCAGGCGAACAATGGCGTACCTTGTCCCAACAATGGGCTGCATCCGCGCGGAGAATGTCGACCTAGCGCACGGCTACGGCGTGGCCATCGCGGATGAAGTCGCCCTCACGGTGACCGCCATCGACAATACGTCGATCGTGACGATCGAACTTCTCTCCGATCCCGATTCCAGTGGATGAATGGTTACGCCATGAGGCTGCGGACTAGGAGGCCGCGGACAATTGGCGATCAGTCTGCGCGTGTGCGTCGGGTCCTCTAATCCCTATCCGCCATATGCGGCGGTTGCTCACCGTGGCAGACCTGAACGATCGATTTCCGCTGTCCGGAAAAGTGTTTTCCGCTGAACGACTTTCCGTCGGTGACCACGTCTCGTAACCTGCTCGTACTCCGAAATCGATGAACCCGCCCAGCCACGGACCTCGGCGATACGGCCAGATACGAACCAATTCTCGCTACCGATTGCCACTGGCTGGCACGGCACCTTGCATCGACTTAGCACGATTCATTAAAGAATGACTTTGCTCGACAGGCGATCCTCTCATGTCAGCCGCAAATGCCTCCTAACGCACTACTAACCCCAATTACGTCGTCATTGGACGTAACCGCTGTCATAGACCGCGTGCCTATGTCTAGAACGCAGGTCACCACGATTCTCCTCGTCGCGTTCTCGATCGTGATTGATGGATTTGATGTACAGTCGATGGGCTTTGTGGCGCCGTCAATCATCAAGACATGGTCTACTTCTCGTGCCGATCTAGGCCCTGTCTTCGCAGCAAGCCTCATTGGAATGATGTTGGGCTCCATCGCTCTTGGGCCGCTCGCCGACAGGATCGGGAGGCGCCCCGTGCTGATCGCCAGCACCTTGCTGGTTTCGATTTGCATGTTGGCTTCCGCAGCAACCCAGACGCTGTTTCAATTGCTCGTCCTGCGATTCCTCACCGGGGCGTCACTCGGCGGGATTATGGGCAACGCGATCGCCTTAGTAGGAGAGCTGACTCCGAAACACAAACGAACGTCGTTGATGATGTGGGTATCGGCAGGCTTTACAATGGGCGCCGCGTTCGGAGGGGTCGTCGCATCGGTTCTTTTACCAATCGCGGGATGGCGTGGCGTTTTCATATTCGGAGGGGCGCTACCTCTGCTCCTAAGCCTTCTGATGCTGGCTTACCTGCAGGAGTCTCCTTCATTCTTGGTGATGAAAGGCAGCGCGACACACTCGCGCCTTCGAGCGCTGATGGAAAAGATCGATCCCGATCTCCGTCTTTCGGCTTGCACGACGTATGTTTTCCGACGAAGCAGAAATGGGCCCGTTTCGCCGCTAGATCTTCTACGCGCTCGGTTGGCTCGAACGACTTTGCTGCTGTGGGCAACGAATTTTCTAAATCTCCTAAACCTATTCTTCCTGGCCAACTGGCTGCCAACAATCGCGATTGATCTGGGGTTTGACGCCGTCTCCTCGACGCTGATCGGGACCTCCCTTCAAGTCGGTGGCATTATCGGCACCTTCGCGATGGGACCATTGATTGACCGTCAAGGTTTTTTTCGCGTTTTGGCGCCGATTTATTTAATCGCAGTCGCGTCTATTGTTGGTCTTGCCCACCTCCCGGCAGGATCTATTGGCCTTGCACTTTTGAGTGTGAGCGCCACCGGCTTCGCGATCGTTGGTGGGCAACCAGCGATCAATGCGATGAGCGCGAACGCCTATCCCGCCGATCTGCGTGCCACTGGCGTAAGTTGGTGCCTAGGCATTGGTCGCGCTGGATCGATAGCGGGTCCGCTAATCGCCGCTCAGTTACTGCAGATGCGATGGACGCCGCAGGAGTTATTCAGTCTCGCCGCAGCGCCAGTCCTCGTGAGCATTCTCCTGATTTACCTTCTACAACCCAAAGATCGGGAGGAGTAAAAAAAGCCTTGGTCCATGCGGGGACATGGACCAAGGCTAAAGCGCCGCGCATGCACGGCCCTGAGAGACGCCTCGTAAATTGGTGTGGTGTATATGCTGTTCGCATCGCCGAGTCGAACCGCATTGGCCGCCGTCAGTTCGCGATCTAGCGTTTGGACTCAGATCCCCTCAGGCTTGATTCGGACGACCCAATTCCACTGAGCTTCCTCGAACCCTTGAACGAGCATGGCTTGTGAGGATCGGCGAAGGATCCTCCATTGACCGTCGACTTTCTTAAAAGAGTCGTGATATCTCAGGTACGCCGTCGCAACATGCCCATTCCAATCTTTGTGGATCGCGGTTACGTACGTGACCCCCTCACCTAAATCACCTTTGATCGAAATCATCGATTGGCCGAGTTGATGGCAGGTTCGCTCAAAGCGTGCTTGCCGTTGCTTGACCCCGGCTACGATCGCTGCTCTGCCCTGGATAGGGCCGCCACGGCCGGGGCCTTGATCCATCACACCATCCTCAGTGAAGGTCTCTCCCAATGAGTCAATGTCGTAGTTGTCGAGAGAAAAACAGTAGATCGCGAGCAACTGACGAATTTCCTCTTTGTCGTCCAGATACTGACCCCGTTCCGATTCGTGCGCCATAAATATCTCCTACGCGTGTCTTCAAAGACAGATTGATTAGGCGACGGCGTGTTGTGAACCTCGCCGGACTAAGAGAAACAGGAAGCATGCGCCAACCAGTACAATCGCTGCGGCGCCAGTGAAAAAGACTCCGAGGTAGCCTTGACCGATTCGATCGATCAGCCATCCGGCTATCATCACCCCGACTGCTTGACCTAAGTAGAGGCTCAATGTGAAAAGTGAGACCGCCGTGCCTCGGACGTTTGGCGCCATCTGAGTGGCATGAACTTGCAGCGTGTTGTGGAAAAGGTACGCGCCAAATCCTAGGGCAAAGGTTGCTGGGACGGACCAGATCGCCGCCGGCAGCTCGCCGATGCCAGCAAGGGAGAGGCCAATCAGAATGGTCCCTGATGCGATCATTTTTTGCTCGCCTATCCTCGCGACAATGGTACGAGCGACCAACGCATATACGAGGCCGCCCACCGCATAAAGCGACGCACACAACGCTGCTGTAGCTGGTGAGAGACCGAAGCGTGCATGCAGCCACGAAGGCACGAGCGCGAGCGGGCCTAGTAGAAAGACACCCTCCAGGAAGGTCGTCAGAAGCACCACTCTCGGCCACGTTAGTTGAAAGACGGCGAAGATCATTCGTGCGGAGGTGGCAACGGCCTGTCGACGGCCTTCGCGGCTCCTCCCCGCACCGGCCGCCACGGACACGGCGACGTGCTCCGGACGCTTTAGTACAACGGTGAGCCTCATGGCTGTGAAGAGATAAGCCAACGCCATCACGAGGAACGCACCTCTCCATCCAAGGACGGTATCAACCAGGGCGCCACCAAGTAAAGTGCCGAGAGCCATGCCAGAGAGCGTACCAATTAGGAACTGCGCCAATGCTCCCTGCCTTTCAGCGTACGGAATCTCGTCGCCAATCCAAGCCATGCAAAGGGGGACGACACCGGCGCCCGCGCACCCCCAGAAGAAGCGCCCTGCAAGCAAAATGTCAAAGGATGGAGCGAGAGCAGACACAGCTGCGCCCGCTGACGCTCCAAAGAGCGCCAGTCGAACCAATTGGGGTTTGCCAAAACGGTCGCCGAGTGGGCCGTAGACAAGTTGCATCAAGCTATATGTAACGGCGAACAACGTGACCGTGAGCGCTGCATGTCCCGGAGCGACCTTGAAGATCTGCACCATGCTAGGCAACAGCGAGTCGCAGATTCGAATCGCCGCCCCGCTGAGTAAAGCAGCGATCATTCGCAGCAAGTCATGCTCTCTCAGACGCATAATTTCCTTACTGAGTTTCCTGACCATCGCCGTCCGAGCAGAAATGGCCGGCCATCAAGCCTCGGTCTCGCGCGACTCCGATTCCACCTGCGAGATAAGGCTATCGCTACCTTGGATGGGACCGCGCGAGTGGTACAGGACGTGAAACGCATCTTCGACCTAAACGCCGCGCCGCGCGGCGCAAACACCTGAGAAACCGCGCGGGTGCTGGTCATCGATCAATCAGAACTTGTGCCGCAGCGCTACGCGAGCAACGAACTGGTGGTTGTTCGTGGAGTCGCCGAGGTTGCCGATGTCTGCGACGGCGGCAGCACCCGTGGAAGAAGTTCCGGAGGCGCGCTGATAGGTGCCTTCAACATAGACGTCGGTGCGCTTCGAGAGCAGATAGTCAGCCATCAGCGCCACCTGGTTGTAGTGCTGATTGCCGACAGTCTGCCCATTGGCCAAGGCGACGCCTGCGCCGTTGAGATAGTCATAGGAGGCCGCGAAGATTAGGGTCGGCGTCGCCATGTATCGTGCAGTGACGTCGTAGTTGTTGAAACGGGCCATCGAGTCACTGAACGTTCCGCTCAGTCCAGCGTACTGAATATTGGTCCACGCGCCAGTCAGCGACAAAGAACCGAATTTGTATCCGGCACCCGCACCAACGACTTGCCATGCCGATGCGCTAACGTAGCCGCGGTTCAGCGAGTTTGCCAAAAAGTTCGTGCCATTGGCGTTGCCGGTGAAAAAGCCCGACCCAGCCGTAGCGGAAGTGGGATTCTTGAAATACGCATAGGCTGCGCCCAGGCTCAACGGCCCCATCGCATAGTTAGCGCCGACCGAGTAACCGCTATTTCCGGTCACATTACCAGCCTGACCACCGACGCTGTATTCACCGCCAAAGGTGAAACCAGCGTAGTTGCCGCTCATGTATCTGACCGCATTATTTACGCGCAGCGAGTTGCCCGTATTGTCGATGTCACCGGGGTGCTGGAACGGCGCCGAGCCGGCCTGCGAGCCTTGCGAGGTGAAGGGCTGCAACATATACGTGATCATGTCGTACTGACGACCGAATGTGAGGCTCCCGAATGAGTCGTGACTCAGCCCGACAAACGCCTGACGACCGAAGAAGGTATTGCCTTGGGCCATCTGACCATTATTCAGGTTGATGCCACCTTCCAACGTAAAAATGGCTCGGAGCCCACCGCCGAGATCCTCTTTCCCGGTCAAGCCCCAACGACTACCGTTAATACCGTTGGTCGAATCGAGCGAAAACCGCTTGCCGCCGGTCGGGCCCCCGACGTTGTTCACGAACATCAGACCTTCGTCGAGAATGCCGTAGAGCGTGACACTGCTTTGAGCGTAGACACCCTGGACGGCGAACGCCAGCGCCGAAAATGCGAGAATCTTCTTCATATTTGTCTCCTCCGGAAGACTGCAAAAAATCGTCCAAAAATCGAAATTCGTTGTACTAATTGTGCCTGCTGGGATGCTGCAAAAAATTCCTAAACTAGCGACAGCCTACTTGCAGTCCCGTCGCTCTTCTGGCGGTACGAGACTTCTGGATATGAGCTTGATGACGGCGCGAAGACTACAGCCTCAGCAACCGCTCAGCGTTTCCGTGGGCAATCTTTTCGCGCGTAACCTCGCAAATTGGTGCGTCACGTAAGAAGGCCGTCGCGGTCGGCAAATCCTCGAACGGATAGTCGGTTGAGAACAACACGTGGTCGGCACCCATCGCTGACAGCGCACACTGCAGCGGCGCGTTGTCGCAAACTCCGCTCGTCGTGATGTATAGGTTCTGCCGGATGTAATCGGATGGCTTGTCGCGCTTGAGTTTGATGCCGTGGTGGAAGTGCCATGACCAACGAGAATCCAGGCGCCATAGCGTGAAGGGCAAGCCCTCACCCATGTGACCAACCATCAGTTTCGCGTCGGGGAAATCGTCAAAGACACCCCCAAAGACGCAGCGCAGGACGTGGGACGCCGTGTCGTTGCCCCAACTCCACATCGGCCCAACCAACTCAGGGTGCCCCGAAAGCACGTGTGGTGCATCAACCCCATTCGCCGGATGCAGATAGAGAGGCACGTCGAGATCGACCAACCGCTCCCACAGGACTCGGAATGAAGGGTCGTCCAGATATCGACCGTGCGTGTGCGCATTGACGACGCCACCCCTCAGCCCGAGTTCCGTCACCGCTCGCTCCAGCTCTTTCGCCGCTTCCTTCGGATCCTGCGTCGGCAATGCAGCAAAGCCTGAGAATCGTGTGGGATTTTTCGCGATGGTCTCGGCGAGCATATCGTTCATCGCTTGCGCACGCTTGATCGCCACAGCCGTGTCCTTCTCAGCTTGTATCCCAGGCGCGTTCAGAGACAGAACCTGCATGTCGACGCCGGCGGCGTCCATGGCGGGAAGGCGCAATTCCGTGAGATCGAGCAGATGACGCATCGCGTCCTCCCACACCTGCGGCTCAGCGATAGTAGCGGTGTTCGCGCTATACACCGACATGTCCGGATGAGTGAAGTGCTCTTCCAACGCAATCGTACGCATTTTCAGTCCTTAACATGGAAATGGCGAGAATCCTTCGGCGTACCGATACCGGATTGACGCAAGTTGCTAGTGCGGCAACGGGCGACGAGGCGTGGTTGCCGTCATCGCGATTGCAGCCCGAAGCCTTGTTAGATGAGGCTACGGATACTTCCGCCGTCCACGCCCCAAACTGCCGAGGTGACGAAGGAAGCGAGGTCCGACGACAAGAAGACGATCACATTCGCCACTTCTTCGGGGGTACCGAGGCGCTTGAGCGGAAGCTGCCGCAATGAAAGTTCATGTTCAACTGCTTCACGCGGCTCCATTCCGTGGAATTTACCCATCGTCTCAGCAAATCCACCTTCCTTCGTCCAGAACGGTGTCCAGACCGGACCCGGGGCAACTGCATTGACACGAATCTTGGGTGCTTCAGCGCGTGCGAGACCCTTCGTCAGTGCGAGGACCGCCGCTTTCGACGCCGAATAGTCGATCGGGACCGGCTCAGGTTGACGGGCCAAGTCAGAGGCGTTGTTGATGATGACCGCGTTTTCGCGGGCGCGTAGCCGAGGCAAAAGGTAACGGCATGTGCGCACATAGCTCATGAAATTGAGATTCATCGTGAAATCCCAATCTTGATCGGACAAGTCGTCGAACGTGCGAACCTTTCCCGATCCGACATTGTTCACGAGTATGTCGACCTGGCCGTTATACGACTTCAACGCGGTGTCGATGCCGCTTGTGACACCCTCAGCCGTCGACAGGTCTGCTTGCGCAATGCACACATTGGTCCCAATCGCGCGCAGTTCGGACTGAACCTCTTCCAACGCATGGACATCGATGTCGATGAGGCAAACCCGTGCACCTTCTTTCGCGAACGCGGTCGCTGTCGCACGACCAATGCCCTGCGCTGCGCCAGTGACCAATACGATTTTTCCGTCCAGGCCCGTTTCCATGTTTTGTCTCCGATCTGTATGGTTTTGTGGTGCGCTCTACGATCCGCTACTGCACCCTAGCGGTTATCGACGCGCTTGATGAATGGACGGACGTCGATCGAACCCCAGATGCCTGCTTTGTTGAAGGGGTCGTCTTTCACGAAATCCTCAACATCCTCGATGCGCTCTGCTTCGTAAAGAAAGAAGCTGCCGATCATCGTCTGCCCGTCCAGCATCGTCAAAGGGCCCGAGATCAAAGTCTTGATGGGAGTCGTCTTGAGGTACGCCTTGTGAGCCTCGTAATTCTCGAGGCGGCGTTCGACCATGTCGGGGTGGTCAAGGCAATACACTGTGAAGTTCATGACTTTGTCTCCCATCTAATTTGCCAGCTGAGCGCGAACATCTAATCTTTCGTCTTCACCATTCGCCGTTCCCTACTGAGGCAAGACGCCTTCATAGGCAGATTGCAGAAGCGACAAGATCGCGTCGCGTTCCACAGGTCGAGGATTCCAGTACGGGTTCGCGCTAGCGATCTCCGCGGCCTTCTCCACATCCTCGGCCTTCATTCCGATTTCTTTGAGCGCCGTCGGTGCCCCATTGGCCTTCGCAAGCTGGTACACCCCGACAGCGGCGTCCTCTGTGCCGAGCGCCCGTGCGATACGCTTCATTGCTTCCGGTGCGGCCTCCCGGTTATAGGCCAGCGCATATGGCAGGACGATGGTGTGGGTCTGCGCGTGAGGAAGATTGAAGCTGCCGCCCAACGTATGACACAGCTTGTGGTGCAACGCCATGCCAACACTCCCAAGCACGGTCCCACATAGCCAAGCACCGTACAACGCGTGGGACCGGGCTTCGATGTCAGAGGGGTTCGCCACGATCCCCGGAATCGCGCGCGCCAACGCGGCGATGCCGTCTTCAGCAATCAGGCTTGTCACAGGATTTGCATCACGCGAGTAAAGCGCTTCGGCCGCGTGAGCAATCGCATTGATGCCGCTTGTTACTGACAAGCCAACAGGCAGACTCGTAGTCAAGGTGGGATCGTAGATCACCGTCTTCGGAAGGACACGGAGGTCGGTCCCGGTGCGCTTCAAGCCCGCCTCTGTAATTCCATAAATCGGCGTCATCTCGCTACCAGCGTAAGTCGTCGGGATGGCGAGAATCGGCAAATCCGACTCCAGCGCGATCGCCTTGCCGAGCCCCACTGTTGAGCCTCCGCCTACCGCAATGGCGCAGTCGGCGCGCAACTCACGCGCAACGCTCCGAGCTTCCTTGGCCAGCTCCATTGGAACGTGCATGATGGCACGGTCGAAGATGCCAGCCGCTCTGCTGCCCAGTTGCGCGGCAACAAACTCGCCGGTCGCCTTCTGCTCTGGGCTACAAAGGATGAGCGCGCGCTCGGACTTGAGATTCAGAACTTCCCGTTCCAGATGTTGCAGACTTTCAGGTCCAAACACCACTCGGCCTGCACGGGCCTGATAGACAAAATCAAGCTTTTGCATAGGTCAACTCTTCAGATTGTTTCGCATCCGCACGACGCTCGACTGCATAGTCCACTTGAAAGCGAGCGGTGCGCACATCGCCTAGCTCCTTCCGGACGCGCAAATGCTCCGGGTGAGACGCGTATGCTTCGAGCGCCTCGCGCGACTCAAACTCCGTGACAAGGACGACGTCGCACGCGTAATCGACTCCGCTCGAGTCAAGGCCAATCTCCATATAGTTCATTCCAGGGATCAAGCCACGCAGACCTTCGAAGCTGTTTTTGACTAGATGGGATGCGGCGTCGCGTTCCGCAGGGGTGTCGCCCCGCACGCGCCACATCACAATGTGCTTGATCATGCTTGCCTCTCGGTGGGATTGAGAACGAAGTCGTATTCGAGCGTGAACCACGGCACGTCAAGCTTCTTTCCGTCAGGAGTGATGCCCGGCTTCTGCTCTACCCAGTCAACGATGAGCGACGAACGCACACCAAATACAGCGTCCGAGTCGAGATACTGATCGCCCTCTCGGAACACGTGCGTAATGAGGGTTTCGTATCCGGGCGCCTGGATCATGAAGTGCAGATGCGCCGGCCTCCAAGGGTGCCGACCGATCGCATTCAACATGCGTCCCACCGGACCGTCGTGAGGGATGGGATACGCTTCGGCTAGGATCGACCGAAAATTGAAGAAGCCCTGTTCATCCGTCTGCAGCTTGCCGCGCGCTCGGAAATCAGTGTTCCCATCAGTGCTCGTCTGCACATCGTAGAAGCCGTCTTCGTCCGACTGCCACACATCGAGCCACGCCTTGGGCACCGGTTCGCCGTCTGCACCGCGGACCTGTCCCTTGACGTAACAGGGCGCACCTGCGGCCCCGTTCGCAATGTCATCGCCGTTCTCATAAACCGGCGCACCCTCGACGAAGAACGGGCCAAAAACCGTCGCTTCAGTGCAGTTCGCCGGCTTCTTATTGTTCTGAGACATGACGAGCATCGACAAACCAAGCGTATCTGAGAGCAGGATGAATTCCTGCCGCTTGTCGTCGGTGATGTGGCCGACTTCGGTCAGAAAGGAAATCGCCTTTGTCCACTCATCTTCGGTCAGTTGAACGTCTCGTGCGAATGCGTGAAGATGCTGGACCAAACTCGTCATGATCTGACGCAAACGCGGGTTCTCGCACTTGTCGAGCGACCCGATTACTGCCTGCGTTATTGTGTCTTCGTTAATATTGCGCATTACTCGTCTCCATTTCTGCGTGTCAAGCACATGGAAACGAACGTTACCGGCTCACTACCTGAATTGAAATGTGAGAAAAGGAAATCTTATTTCCACGGTGCGGAAAGATCGTCCGCCGACGCCCCTGGCGGTCTGCGGATGCTCCTTACTGTTCGGATCAGCGCACTGTCGACGCGGTCGGCGAGCTTTGCGTAGGTATCAAGTCTCGATGCCACTGCCCGCGTGCACGGAAAAGCCAGGCGAACGGACCTTTCCGATTCGCGGAAGAGTTATTTCCGGTTCGCGTATATTTCGCGTCCGCCGATTTCATTAGTATCAAATCAAGCGACCACAAGGCATAAAAAGGGTCGCATGGCCGTCAACGGCGTTTCGTCGGACTTGGTGAGCGCTGCAGGCGCGCGCATGCGAGTTGGCATGAAGCCGCAATGCCAGGTTGAGCGGTACAGAGAAACCGCGTGGGTCGAGAGTCCGAAATCCAGATCCATTGGCGCCAACAGGACGTTCGATAGGGATCCTAGTATATACCCTGATTCCTCTTTCCCGTGTGATTCAAATATGACATCGCCGCGTTCGCTGGCCTTAAGGCCCAGCAATCAGCGGCATAAAAATTAACTCTTGTCCGATCAGCGATAGGAGGAGACGAAGATGAAGACCATGGTTCCAGACCATGTTGTTGAAGCTGTATCCGACGGCGATGCATCCTTGCAACCCACGCCGGACGAAAGCGGCCACCGCACCTTTTTGCGGGCAATAGACCGAACTGTAGGACACCTCGTTGACGCGGTGGGTGGCCTCTTGGTGCTCGCTGAGATAGTTGTTCTTCTTGTCGGCGTTGTAAGCCGGTATTACTTTCATAGCCCTCTCGTCTGGACCGATGAGGTCTCGTCGACGCTATTCCTCTGGCTCGCAATGGTTGGCTCGGTGATCGCCTTGCGCCGGACATCCCATATGCGTATGACCGCACTCGTCGATAAGGCTGGGCCATCGTTGCGAGCGTTTTTGGATACGCTTGGAATTGTCGTTCCTGGTCTTTTCCTTCTTATCATCATGTGGCCGGCGTTCGAATTTGCGCAAGGTGAGCTCGACATCCAGATGCCCACGCTCGGAATATCGAACGTTTGGCGAGCGTCAGCATTGCCGGTGGGCGTCGGCCTTATGTTGCTGGCAACCATGATCCAACTCGGAATTGCGACGAATGGTCGCCGGGTGGTTCTGGCTGCGGTTACGGTCGCCGTCATCGCAGGAGGCCTGTATGCGCTCCAGCCCTTTCTTCTGGAGTTGGGCAGTTGGAATCTGGTGATTTTTTTCGTTGCTGTGCTGATGGGCGTCGTTTTCATGGGCGTTCCTATCGCGTTCTCTTTCGGCATTGCAACGATCGGGTACCTCGCCTTATCAACGACGGTGCAACCGATCGTCGTTGTGAGTCGAATGGATGAGGGTATGTCGAACTTCATCCTGCTGGCCGTCCCAATGTTTGTCTTCCTCGGCGCGTTGCTTGAACTTACCTCCATGGCGAAAGTCATGGTTCGATTTCTCGCCTCCCTGTTGGGGCACTTTCGCGGCGGCCTGGACTACGTGCTGATCGGCGCTATGTATCTCGTCTCCGGGATATCGGGTTCCAAGGCGGCAGACATGGCCGCGGTGGCGCCAGTTCTCATACCCGAGATGCGTGCTAGAGGCTCCAAGGATGGGGAAATGTTGGCTTTGATCGCCGCTACCGGCGCGCAAACCGAGACTGTCCCACCCAGTATCGTTCTCATCACAATCGGTTCTGTATGCAGCGTGTCGATTGCGGCACTCTTTACAGGCGGTCTTCTGCCCTCCTTTGTGTGCGGGCTGCTCCTGGCGGCCACGGCGTGGTGGCGAGCGAGAAAATCAGCTGCCGCGGAGTCCGCGCGCGCGAAGTGGTCGACAGTCGGCCGAGCGTTCTTACTCGCAGTGCCGGCCTTGGCGCTGCCCTTTGTGATTCGCTCTGCGGTCATCGAAGGCATTGCAACTGCGACCGAAGTGTCGACCATCGGAATTGCGTACTGCCTGATCGTGGGCGCCTTACTGTATCGGCAGTTGCCGTTGCAGCGCTTGTGGCCTGCGTTGGTCGACACGGCTGCCCTCTCTGGCACGATCCTATTAATCATTGGAACGGCCAGTGGAATGGCGTGGTCCTTGACGCAATCGGGATTCTCAACGCAGCTCGCAACTGCCATGTCGCATATCAGCGGTGGTTCGGCGGGATTTATCGTAGTCTCGATCATTGCCTTCACGATCCTGGGTAGTGTATTGGAAGGCATTCCTGCAATCGTCGTGTTCGGCCCGCTTCTCTTTCCCATTGCGCGCCAGTTTGGCATCAACGACGTTCACTACTCGATGATTGCAGTGCTCTCGATGGGAATCGGCTTGTTCGCACCGCCATTTGGCGTCGGTTACTACAGCGCTTGTGCAATTTGCCGCATCCATCCCAGCGCGGGCATGAAACCGATTGCCGCGTATATGGGGGCTGTTGCGGTTGGCGTTATGCTCGTTGCAGCTATTCCCTGGTTATCTACCTCCTTCCTTTGAGATCGCTGGGCGAAGTGTGCCGTCAACTGGCGTCGATCGACCGATACGACGCCAGCGCTGATGCTGCACTGGCCTCGTGATAGAGCGCTTCGCAGCGCGACCCTCCGGTGGACAAGATACCTTCCGGTCATGGCGCTCAAGTTCAGTCCAATCAGTCATCCTAATAGGAAGTTTCATGGAATTGCTATCTAACCCATTGTCCCCGTTTGTTCGAATCGCTCAGGTTGCGCTCATCGAAAAACGATTCGATGTTCAGGTTACCGAAGTTGATCCGTGGGCGGACGATCCTCATCTGCGCTCCGCTAACGTCGCCGCACGCATTCCTACCCTGATCCTAGACGATGGTCGTGCGCTTACTGAGGCTCTCTTAATCGTGAGTTGGCTTGAACGGACCCGTCCAGCGCCTCAATGGCCCAGCTTGTACGGTACGTCAGATGCAGAGAGTGCCGGAGTGCTCTCTCGAGCCGGCGTCGCGTTCGGAGCAATTGAGGCTTCTGTTCAGACCATCATCACTCGTAGGGTCACGGCGCCGTTGTCCTTTGATGAAACCCTCGTCGGGAAGCGGCGCTGCCGGACCATGAGAGAGGCACTACAGAGACTGGAGGCCATGGCCGACGACCTGGCTGATCTTGGGGAGCCTATTCGTCTTGATCAGATCTGTGCCGTCACCCTCTTCGATTATCAAGCGCTGCGCTACAGCAACGAACCATGGCACCCGGAAACGCCACGGCTAGCTGCACTGTCAACCGCATTGCGTGAGAAATACCGATCGATCGCGGACACAGTACCGCGCCTGCTCACTACGGGAGGGATCCATGCGACTTCCATGAGCGCAACGGTCGCTGCCGATGCGGTGACGAAGTAAGGTCTGACCGGATTGGAGCTGACCGGGACTCATTTTGAGCATCCGCAAGTAGGCGTGCTGCCGTGACAGGTTTCACCCGCCATATCAATAATTCAGGAGACGACATGACCAAAGAGAAAAGCGGCACCCATCGGGTCGCCGATCTTGAGTGCGCCTCGCGCCGACGCGTGCTTGCCGGTATAGCAGGACTGGCCGGGGTAGGTTTGACTGCCAGCATGCCAAAGTTGGTGCGCGCGCAAACGGCCAAGTTCCGTTACAAGTTGGGAATCTCGCTGCCAGACGCTTCGCCCATCGTTATCGGAATGCGGGCGGCTGCTGCAGACGTTCTGCGTGATTCCGGCGGGAAGCTGGACATTCAGGTGTTTCCGAATGGCCAATTGGGCGGCGACGCCTCCATGGTTACCCAGCTGCGTCAGGGAAGCATCGAACTAGTATCTACCGGACTCGTCGGTACATGGGGGAACTTCGTGCCCGCTGCCGGTCTGCCGAGCGTACCCTTCGCGTTCACCACCAACGACGCGCTATGGAAGGCGCTCGACGGCGATCTAACTGCCTACATTGGAAGTTCGTTTTCTGCGATCAACCTTGTAGGACTGGGCACCCCGTGGGAGATCGGCTTTCGCCACATCACGACGAACTCGAAGCCAATCGTGACACCCCAAGATCTCAACGGGCTAAAAATTCGCGTCCCCCAGTCTCCTATTCTAATTTCGACGTTCACGAAGCTGGGTGCCTCTCCAACCCCTATTTCGTTCCAGGAAGTCTATTCTGCCTTGCAGACGAAGTTGGTCAACGCACAAGAGAACCCGCTTACGCTTGTTGAGAGCGCAAAACTGTACGAGGTACAGAAATTTTGCTCGCTGACCTCGCATTCATGGGAGGCCCATTACATCGGCGCGAACAAACGCGCATGGGAAGCGCTTCCGCCCGAGCTTCGTCAGCTTGTCACGACTACCTTTCATACGCACGCGTTGAAGGCACGCTCTGCTGTCGCAAGTGAGAACAGCAACCTCGTCGAGACCCTCAAAAAGCAGGGTATGGGATTCAACAACGTTGACCCAGCTCCTTTCCGGCAGACGTTGCAGAAGGCCGGATTTTATTCCGAATTGCAAAGCAGGCTGGGTGCCGAAGGCTGGGCTAGGCTTGAGAAATACTCGGGCAAGCTATCCTAATTCACGCGGCGTCATGAGCCAACGCGTCGTGGCTCAGAGAGCACGGGTCCGACGTTGAGCGAGAGCGATAGGTCAACGTCGGGACATATACCTTCTTGTTACCACAGAGCGAAAGCATGGAATCGGCGCTTTTTGAGGATAAGGTTGTCGTTGTGGTTGGTGCTGGAGGCGGCATTGGAGCGGCGTGCGCACGCGATTTAGCATCCAGAGGCGCAAGGCTCGTGCTTTGCGATGCGTCAGCAGACGCGCTTGCAGCGGTCGGTCAGCAACTGAGCGGGAGCATGTGTATCTCCAGCAGCGGGGATTTTTCGAAAGAAGAGCGGGTGGAGAGTACGCTATCTGCTGCGCTAGACCGCTGGGGACGTGTCGACATGGTCGTGAATTCCGCTGGCATCTCCTTGCGCGAAAAGGCGATCGAGCAAAGCGTCGAAAACTGGCAGCGCACCCTCGACGTCAACATGACAAGCGTCTTCCTCATGTCCCGCGCCGCAGCTAGGGAGATGGTGGCTCGCAGAATACCCGGCAGCATCGTCAGTATCTCGTCAATTATGGGCTTCCGAGGTGGTCGCCCGGAAATCCCGAATGTGGCCTATCAAGGCACCAAAGCCGCAGTCATTAACATGACGCGCGCGATGGCGGTTGAATGGGGACGGTTTGGCATACGCGTGAACGCAGTTGCACCGACGTGGGTTAGAACGCCCCTGATTGCGGATCACGAGAAGAAGCCGGGGTTCATCGAGCACCTTTCCGGTTTGATGCCGCTTGGGCGCATCGCGGAGCCTGAAGAGGTGGCCGCAGCTGTCACGTTTCTGCTCGGCTCCGATAGCGCCATGATCACCGGCCACACTTTGCCTGTAGACGGCGGTTACCTGGCGTGACGTACCGGTGTTTTCCGCTTTGTGGAAGAGTCATTTCCGCTAGAAGCGTATTTCTTCGCTTCAGACTTCATTACTATCAACTCAAGCGTTCTTCTGCGACATGTAGTCAAGAAAACGCCATTCAGATAGCGATGACAGTGCGGATGATTGTGGTGGTCCCCAGAGCCCCCCGCTGAATCTGTCAGCAATTCGCCTTTACTATTCCAAAGGAGATGGTTCCCATCATGGAAGCGCAAGCAACGCAAGTTAAGCCCCTCGTCAAAAGCGTCAACCACACCAGCTTCACCGTGACGGATCTCGATCGTACGATCGGCTTCCTTTGCGATGGCCTCGGCTTCGAGCTGCTCGACAAGAGCCCGCGTGATCCGGCTGGCATCGAGAAGGTCGTTGGTATCAAAGGCGCTGACATGATCATCGCGTTCGTGCAGGCACCCGGCCATCGCATCGAGCTGATCCAGTATCAGGGTCCGGCTGACCGCAAGGTCGTGGTGGTTCGCCCGTGCGACACCGGCTTCGCTCACCTCGCGCTGGACGTGAATGACATCGATGCGACGATCAATGTCGCGGCAAAGTATCAGGTCAAGCCTATCAATCCGCCGGTCGAAGTCAGCCACGGTCCGAACGCGGGCCTTTATTGTGCCTACATGCGCGACCCGGATGGCGTGACCTTCGAAGTCATTGGCCCCCGCGTCAGCTAATCGCGTAGTTCGGTTTCACGAAAGAGCGATCGTCGCGCGCATCCGACGAGGATGCACCGATCTGAAACTCCGAAGGCTCCAGCCCCAGACGTTACTGCGTCTGGGGCTGCTTCGTTTGTGTCTGTCAATAAGGCGCTCGAACAAAGCGCCTGATTGATTTTATCTATTAATCCGGACAGCGGATCGCTCGCTTCTACCCGAACTTCTGCAAGATATCGAACCGACTCCGGAGCCGCTGTGCTCCGCCACGCTCGAATCGTAGATAACACGAAAAATAACGCGGGTTTTCCCTTATATTTTTTGGCCGTCACGGAGAAGTGATGGCAGTCCCTAATCCCGCCAGCGCGGTCGGTGCGGGAAGATTGAGAGGACGAAGAGATATTTCCGCTTGACGGAAGGGTAATTTCCGCCTGTACGCGTTTTTCTTCACTCAGCCCTCCCTTATCCTCGATTCATGGTCACCGACTCAATGAATCCACGAGAACGGGTAGGCCCATGATTCTAGAAACAGTGAAGGAGACATGATGTCCTTAGAGAAATCCACGATGAAGAAGGTGGGATGGCTCATCGTTCCATATTTGAGCCTGCTCTTCTTTGTTGCTTACATCGATCGCGTAAATGTTGGATTCGCATCCCTGCGAATGAACATCGATCTTGGTTTTTCCAATACCGCTTTTGGCTTCGGCGCGGGGATGTTCTTCCTCGGCTACTTCCTCTTCGAAATCCCGAGCAACATGTTGCTGACGCGCCTTGGCGTACGCGGCACGCTTGCACGCATTATGGTGATCTGGGGTTTCTTGGCTGCTGGCCTGGCATTTGTCCGAACCCCGACTGAGTTTTACATCCTCCGCTTTCTCATCGGCTCGGCAGAAGCGGGGTTCACCCCCGCCATCATGTACTACTTTTCAAAGTGGCTGCCGGGTTCGTACCGTGCTCGAACCATCGCGCTGTTCATGATGATGATGCCGGCCTCGTCGGTCATCGGGGCGCCCCTGTCGACGTGGCTGATGGGCATCACGGATGGCCATCTCGGATTCCACGGCTGGCAGTGGATGTTCGTCTTGGAAGGCTTGCCCTCCGTGCTGCTCGGCTTCGTCACCTATCTGTATCTTCCCGAAACGCCTGCGCACGCCAAGTGGCTCTCCGCTGAACAGAAAGACTGGCTCGTGTCGACGTTGGCACTGGAAGGAAAATCCGCGCCGGTTCACCACGCTGGCATGTGGAAGGCCATTCTGACGCGCCGGACCGCCAAGCTGATTCTGATTCAAGGTGGCGTTGTGTTCGGTCTGTACGGTGTCGGATTCTGGATCGCGCAGATTATCAAGAGTCTTGGTCATAGCGATCAGATGACGGGCGTCATTGCTGCCATCCCTTACTTCGCAGCGTGCGTGTTCATGGTTTTCTGGGGACGGCATTCGGATCGCACCGGAGAGCGCTTCTGGCACGTCGTGATCCCGGCATGGATCGCAGCGGCAGGCTTCGTGGTTGCCTATTTCACGGTACATTCGCCGGTGCTCGTCTTGGTCGCCCTCACCTTCTGTATGGCAGGGATCTTCGGCGCACTCCCGGGCTATTGGACGCTTCCGCCGATGGTCTTTTCCAGTGCCACGCTGGCAGTCGGGATCGCAGCGGTCAACTCGTGCGCCAACCTGACGGGTTACGCTGCGCCGGCTGCGATTGGCGTCTTGAAGGATCTGACGGGCAACTTTGCCAACGGCATGCTGCTGATGGGCTTGGCTTGCTTCCTGGGTGGTGTCGGCGCCCTGTGGCTGCGCAGAGAGCTGCGCATGCGAGGTGGTTCCGCTAACACCGCAGGCGAAACCTTCGCGCCTCATGCGGAACCCGAGCTCGTCGCGAAACATTAATCGCACGTCAGCTAAGACAGCAGGACGCCGGACAGGGGCATGAAGCAAAAAATTAGTGTCCCTGTCCCAGCGATCGCAGATTGCCGCTCGCCGGTTTGATGCCGCACGCGGAGGCCCTCGACCTTCTGGCCGGATCTCATGGCCCCAGACGATCTGATGTGGTAAAGCTGCGCACGCGATCCGCTCTTCCCCCGTCTCCTCGTGGGCGCGTCGATTTCGGACCTTAATCAACCTCGGATCTATTATGAATTCTGAAACGCTGACCGAATCCCTTGTGGACAGTATCAACCACACTAGTTTTACCGTCACCGACCTGGACCGGGTTCTCGGCTTTCTTTGTGACGGTCTCGGTCTACGACTGCTTGACCGCAGTCCTCGTGATCCGAAGACCATGCAACTGATTGTCGGTGTCAAAGGTGTTGAGAACGAGACCGCCTTCGTACAGGCACCCGGACATCGGATCGAACTCATCAGGTACTTCAAGCCTGACGACCTCAAAATTTATGTGCTTCGCCCTTGCGACACCGGTTCCTCGCACCTCGCGTTCAACGTGAAGGACATCGATGCCACCGTAGCTCGAGCGGCCGAATACCGGTTTAAGACGGTACACGAGCCGCTTCCGGTCAGCGCCGGACCGAACGTGGGCTTCTTCTGCGCATACCTTCGTGACCCGGATGGTCTTACATTCGAGGTCATCGGACCGCGCCTCAAGTAACACGTCGGGATCGTCAACATGTCGCTCGCCTGAGTGCTTCAGACGGGCTACCCACACGGACGATCAATAGGTCCGTCACAAATTACATCACATCACAGCACAAGTCACCATGGCCGAACGATTGAAAGACCGAGTTGCAATTGTCGCTGGCGCGGGTGCCATCGGCGAAGGAATGAGCAATGGCCGTGCAGCGGCCTTGACCTATGCTCGCGAGGGCGCGAAGGTTTTGGCGGTCGACCGTGACCTCGATTCCGTGAAGGAAACCCAACGGCAGATCCGCGAGGAAGGCGGCATCTGTGAGATTTTCATCGGCGACCTCACGAATTCCAAGGCAGCAAGCGAGATGGTGGAAGTCGCCCTCCGCTCGCTCGGTGGCACTATCGACATCCTTCACAACAACATCGGCATCCTAGCAAAAGGCGGTGTCGTCGAACATTCTGAGGAAGACTGGGACCGGGTTGTCACCGTCAATTTGAAGACGATGTTTCTGGCTTCCAAGTACGTGATTCCGGTGATGGAAAAGCAGAAGCGTGGCGTCATCACCAACATCGGCTCGATGGCCGGCATGCGATTCACGGGTCTTCCGTTTCTCGCCTATGCCACGACCAAAGGCGCGGTCCCTGCATTCACACGCACTATCGCAATGGAGTACGCGAAGTCCGGTATCCGAGCCAACTCCGTGCATCCTGGCGTCGTTGACACGCCAATGCAGCGTGCGACGACCGATTCGGGGTACGGTGCAGTGTTCGGAAACGTCAATGCAGACGAGCTTCGTAAGAAGCGGGAAGCAACGATCCCGCTCGGACGTTATGCAACGCCCTTCGATATCGCAAACGCGGCGTTGTTCCTCGCATCCGACGAAGCGTCCTACATCACCGGGGTAGATCTTGTGGTCGACGGTGGCTTCATCTGTCGAGCGGGCTGAGCGTCTGACGGGGCATGGTCTAAATATTCTCGCCACCTGCTACCTACGAGGTCGCATACGTTCCTGAGGGAGTATTGGCGTAATGAACAGATGGCGCGGTGCAGCTACCGCGCCATTTCTTTTTGAGGATGTGAACGATGTTATTCGGGAAAACAGCATTGATCACCGGAGGCGGCGGTGGCCTTGGGATTGGCATCGCGAAGGTTCTCGCTGAGCAGGGTGCGCGCATCGTCGTACTCGATATGACCGCCGAGGCCTGCCAGCACGCATGTGATGCCCTTCTCGCCGAGGGACTCGATCCATCCGACGGCGTGCAAATCGATGTCTCGTCAGCAGACTCCGTTGCACGGGCGTTTGTCGAGGTTGACCGTCTGGTCGATCGCATTGACATCCTCGTCAACTGCGCCGGAGTGCGGGAAGTAAGCAGCGTCTTTGAGCTGTCAGCGGCTGAATGGGATCGAGTCATCGCGATCAACCTGAGCGGTCCGTTCTACTGCGCGCGCGAAGCAGCGCTGCGCATGCGCGAGAGCAGAGGCGGAAGCATCGTCAACATTTCTTCGGTCGCCGCCATGCTGGGCATGCCCCATCGACCTGCCTATAATGCGAGCAAAGCAGGACTGATGGGTCTGACAAGGAATCTCGCCAAAGATCTCGCTCCGTGGAAGATACGTGTGAACGCCGTGGCGCCTGGCCTGTTGCGCACGCCGCTCACGGAACCCTACTTCGATGACCCCGCCTTCGAAAGAGGACTCGATCATGTGGTGCCGCTGGGTAAAGGAGGCACCCCTCGTGACGTGGGACAGGCCGTGCTCTACCTGTCGTCTCCGATGGCTGAATTTGTGACCGGCATCATGCTTCCGGTCGATGGTGGCTGGAGTTCAGAGAAGGGCTATACGGTTGGAGACGGGCCCAGCCCGTACACATCGTCCACTTCAAGCACTTGAATCGCCAGAGCCGGCCAACCGCCAACGGGTCCGCGCGCGGCGGTTGCCCCAAGCGCGCGATATTTCCGCTTACTGGAAGGGTAATTTCCACGCGTCAGCGTTTTTCATCACACGGCCCTCACTTATGCTGAATCATGGTCACCGACTCATTGGCATCAACGAGAAGGACGGGACCAATAATACTTAGATAGAGTGAAGGAGACGTGATGTCATCGAAACAATCCACCATGGAGAAGGTGGGTTGGCTCGCCGTTCCATATTTGAGCCTGCTCTTCTTCCTCGCGTGCGCCCCTCTTGTGAACATCAGTTTCGCAACCGTTGGGGTCTGCACTGTTCTCGGCTGCGTCAATGGCGTCTTCGGTCTCATCGCAGGGATGCTTTTCCTCAGCCACAGCCTCTTCGAGTTTCCGCACCACGTGGCGCGCAGGCGCCACCGTCAATGCCGGGACGCCTTTGCCGCATTGCTTCCCTCCCTCTGCCAAGCAGAGAGCAGGTAAGAGCCCGGCCATCGGGCCACTTGCTCTTGACTAATTTGTGCTAGGTCACCGAGTCGCGGCGTAGGGATCGACGCTTGCCAAACCGAAAGATATTGCTTGGGTTGTTGATTTTCGAAGCTCCGCGAAGCGATCGCTGTTTGTTCTTCGTGTGCAATCCGACATCGCAGCCAATGCTCCACCGCCCGTTTGCGTCGCGGCTCGTCGGTGCAAGCCAACCGCGAACGGATTGATTTGCAGTCTCATAAGGACACTGTTCATGGGTACCGCTTCTCCTCGTATTGCAGTCGCCGGCGGAGGTCTCATCGGCAAGCGCCATATCGCCGTGATCTCACAGTTGCGCGCCGGAAAACTCGCTGCGATAGTCGATCCGTCGCCGTCATCCTCAGAGCTTGCGCAGCGCTACGACGTTCCACATTATCCGTCGCTGTCCGAGCTGATCGCCAAAGACCGACCAGACGGTATTGTCCTCGCAACGCCCAATGGGCTGCACCTGGCTCATGCAATGGAGTGCATTGCAGCGGGCATTCCGACCCTCGTCGAGAAGCCCATCGCGCATTCGGTCGAGGCGGGACTAGAGCTGTGTGCAGCCGCCAGCGCGCGGGGCGTTCCAATTCTCGTTGGACACAATCGGCGACACAGTTCGGTGATGGCGAAAGCCGTTGAGATCGTTCAAAGCGGAATCCTCGGGAAAATTGTCGCTGTGCAAGCCTCGACACTCTTCTACAAGGCTGAAAACGAAGGATACTTCGACGGCGAATTTGGGTGGAGACGCCTGCCAGGTGGTGGTCCGATGTTGCTGAACCTCATCCATGAAATCGGTAATCTGCGATCGTTGTGCGGAGAAATCGATGCGGTTCAGGCCTTCTCTTCCAATGCCACCCGGAAGTTTGTCGTAGAGGACACCGCCTCCATCACGCTGCGTTTCACCAGCGGTGCCCTTGGCACGCTGCTTTTATCCGACTGCGCTGCGTCCTGCCAGAACTGGGAGCACACCTCGGGCGAGGATCCGCGTTACGACGTCGCGCACGTTGATGACGAAAATTGCTATCACGTCGCGGGCACAATGGGTTCGCTGTCACTTCCCACGATGCGCCTTAGCCGGTACACCAGCAAGGCCGACCAGTCCTGGCACAAACCGTTGCTCAGAGAACAAGTCCCTCTGGACGTGCTCGATCCGTTAGTGGGCCAGATGGAACATTTCGTCGATGTCATCAAAGGCGAGGCCGAACCGAAAGTCTCAGCCCATGACGGTTTGCAAAATGTGCGGATCGTGGAGGCCATCATCGAGTCGGCCCGATCCGGCAAAACGGTCGCCATTCGCTAGTTCATCCACCTTTTTTCTAGGAGCAAAAGTGCATGAAGACTTTTCTAATGCTGCATGGCGTTAATCACAACATGTTCGGCAAACGCGAGCCGAAGTATTACGGGACCATCACGCTTGATCAGATCAACGACGCGGTCACAACTCTGGCGACAGAGCTTGGTGTCCAAGTGCGCTCGTTCCAGTCCAACAGTGAAGGCGCCATGGTGGAACGCATTCATCACGGCTTTTCCGAGGGCGTGGACGGAGTGGTAATCAACGCAGGCGCCTGGACGCACTATAGCTACGGCATCCGCGATGCCTTGGCCATCCTCACGTGTCCCGTTGTAGAAGTACACATGTCCAACAACCATACCCGTGAGCCTTTCAGGCACGAATCGGTCATCTCTGAGATTGCCCGCGGCTACATTGCTGGCTTCGGTGTCGATAGTTACTTGCTTGGTTTGCGGGCCGCTGTGTCTGCAGCCGCCTCGGCTGCGAAGTAACAATTCTGCACTCTACAGGGGCGAAAACCCCGAGACAACCATTGCTCTACAGGAGGAGACATGAAGCATCCCAACCGCTTAATCAGCAAAATAGTCGCGACCGCTGCCACAGCGATTCTGTTCGGCGTTGCGACCTTCGCACACGCCGATGTGCTGGAAAACATCAAGCAGCGTGGAAAGATCATTGTCGCGACACAAGCGGCTTCACCCTACTTCGCCTTTATGGATTCGCAAGGTAAGTTCAAAGGCAGCGACGTGGAGGTAGCCGAGGCCTACGCGAAATCGCTCGGGGTTGGAATCGAATTCATTCCAACAACCAATGACAGCCGAATCGCGGCGATTCAGACGGGCAAGGCGGACATCATCTTCGGCGCGCTCACGCTCACCGCAGAGCGAGCCAAAGCGGTCCAGTTTTCGCGTCCCTACGAGCCCAATCTCAATATCGTCGCGGGTCCGCCGGACAAGGCAATGCCCGATTACAAGTCGATCAAGTCGATCGGGTTTTCCAAGGGCTCAACCATGGACGTCTTGATCACCGCCCAAGCACCTCCGGGGCTGGTCATCAGGCGCTTTGACGATGAGGCGTCCACCATGCAAGCCTACCTGTCGGGCCAGGTCGATGCGGTTGGATGCAGCACTCCTCTGCTCGATACGATAAACAAAGCGCGGCCCGGCTCCGCTCAGATGAAGTTCGTGGTCGCGACCTTGTACATCGGCGCGGGAATGAAGAAGGGCGAGAAGGCGTTGAACGAGTCCGTTAACGCATTTATTGAGAAGGCCGAGGCCGATGGCACGTTGGCCAAGATCTACAAAAAGTGGTCGGGCTTGGACATGGCACCGTTGGCAAAGAAAGTTGACGGGGTTCCCTTCACCGTTGTCGACTCGAATTGAAGCACTGTAAGACGCGTCATCTCGCGTGACCAAGAGGGACGGACGATTTCGCTTGATGCCAAAGCGAGCGCTCCGTTCCTCACTCACTCGTCCCGCACGATATCTCAAAGCCCGGTCAAATCTGCGTCCCGATGGCGCGACGGACATGCATCAGGTTCGAACCTATAAGAGAGGGTGACGCTCCTGCGATCGATCGTAGGCCAGCTGGCAGGAGCGCTCAATTATCAGCGGCCGCTGCCGAACCTGCGCTGAGGCTATAGCGTTGGTGCATTTGCCGGTGAAGGGCAAGCCGCACATGCAGCGCAAGGACGTGCGGCGTTAGTAGGTCGCTCGACCGCCCGACACGTCAAAGGTAAAGCCGGTCGTGAAGCTGCAGCGCTCGCTTGCTGCCCAAACGGTCATTTCGGCTACCTCGGAGATTTGAACGCAGCGGTTCATTGGAATCTTGGCTTTTCCTGCCGCGATATGCTCAGGCGTCATTTGCGCGAAAAGCTCCGTCTCCGTAAGAGCTGGAGCAATAGCGTTCACGAGAATATTGTCACCAGCAAGTTCACGGGCGACAGACTTTGTCAACGCCACGACGCCCGCCTTCGCCGATGCATATGCTGCAATTCCAGCATTGCCCTCTTTGGCGGCCATCGACGCAATGTTCACGATACGGCCATATCCATTCGCTTTCATTAAGGGAACAATGGCTTTGGTGCAGTAAAACACGCTCGTGAGATCGATCTTTAACACCCGTTCCCACTCCGCGATATCGTAGTCCTCGACGGAACCTACCTTTCCGTTGATGCCAGCATTATTGATAAGAATATCGACACGACCTTTCTTCGCGTAGACCTCATTCGCGGCACGAAGGACAGCGGAATAATCGGTGACGTCGACGTGTCGCTGCGTATGACACGTCGATCCTGTAGAAGTCGTCTGGTCGTCGAACGCCAAGTCCCACACGGTCACATCGGCCCCCTCGGCTGACAAGGACTCTGCAATGCCCGCGCCGATGCCGCGTCCGCCGCCAGTTACAATAGCAACTCTACCCTTGATGCCTAGTTCCATGCTTCTTCGCCTCTTTTTGGTGGATCTAGATTCAGCTTGCTCGCGGCGGACGCTGGCGTCTTTAGTGATGCGCCAAGACTTCCCCTAGAAAAGCTTTTGCTCGGGGGTGCTGAGGCGCCTGAAAAAATACGTTGGGAGGCGCTTGCTCGAGGATTTCCCCATCGGCCATGAACACGACGCGGTCCGCTACCTGGCGGGCGAAGCCCATTTCGTGAGTGACACAAAGCATCGTCATGCCGTCGCGGGCGAGACCAATCATCGTGTCGAGAACCTCCTTCACCATTTCGGGATCCAAGGCACTGGTCGGCTCGTCAAACAGCATGATTTTTGGCTCCATACAGAGCGCACGAGCGATCGCCACGCGTTGTTGTTGGCCGCCGGAAAGCTGCGCCGGATATTTATCCGCTTGTTCGATAATTCGAACGCGCTGAAGGTACTTCCGAGCCGTTTCCTCAGCTTGAGCGCGTTTTGCGCCCAAGACCTTCATGGGAGCTAGCGCACAATTCTGGAGGACCGTCATATGCGGGAACAGATTGAAGCTTTGAAACACCATGCCGACATCCCGGCGCACGGCGTCAATCGTCTTTGAACTGTCGTCGAGGCCAATGCCCGTGACCGTCAACGTTCCCTTTTCGAACTTCTCAAGATGATTGATACATCGAATGAGCGTTGACTTGCCAGACCCCGAAGGTCCGCAAATGACGATCTTCTCTCCCTTCGTTACAGACAGATTAATGTCCTTGAGCACGTGAAAGTTTCCGTACCACTTATTCACGTTACAAATTTCAATCAGCTTCGCTCCTTCTGAACCAGGCGCGGTTGCCATTGTCGTTCCTCCACCATCAAGCGCAGTAACCATACGTCGTGTATGTCCAGGTTGTTTGACCAAAGTAAGATGTGGCTACCTGTTAGCGTGGACCAGCGGTCCCAACTGCAAGGCGTCGCTCAAGCCGCGACCCATAGTGAGACAGCGGCCAGCAGACGGCGAAGAAAAGGCATCCGACAATCCCGAATACCAAAATCGGCTGAAAGGTCTGGTTTGAAATAATCTGGCCTGCGCGTGCCAATTCAATGAATCCCACGATAGCGGCAAGAGACGTCCCCTTCAGCAATTGCACGGCAAAGCCAATCGTTGCCGGGAGCGATATCTTCAACGCTTGCGGCAGGATGACATGCCGAATTCGAGATATATAAGGAATTCCAAGGGCCTGTGCCGCTTCTGTTTGGCCTTTCGGTAATGCCTGAATTGAACCTCGCCAGATATCCCCAAGAAACGCGCTTGCATGTGCCGTAAAGGCGAAGGTAACCGCCAACCAAGGTTCAATATTGATTTGGAGCAGCGCGACGCCGTAATACACAACGAAAAGCTGCATCAGGAGAGGTGTCCCCTGAAACAGGGCGATGTAGGCCGAGGTTATAACACGCAGGGCGTGCCATTTCGATGTCCGTGCAAGTGCAACCAGCAATCCTACGACGCCGCCGCCAACAAAACTGATTGCCGTCAACAGTAACGTCCATTTCAAACCCATGAGCAGGAATATAAAGGCGTGATAGCCGAACGGTTCCATACAGACCTCTATTTTGTCGGGTAGCTAAAGGCGGTTCTGCTGATCGTGACAAACAACGTCATAAGCAACCAAGAGATCAATAGATACAGCATGGTAAGCGTGAGATATACCTCAAACGATTTGAACGTCTGAGAGTCAATGTGCTGGCCGACAGAAGTTAGTTCATGGGCGGAAATCGAGGAACACACCGAGGACGTCAACGTCAGGAGAATGAACTGACTGGTCAGCGCCGGGTAGATCGCCCGTAACGCAGGTTTCAGCACCACGCAGCGGAAGATCTGCTGACGACTCAGCCCGAGCGCAGCCCCTGCTTCGATTTGCCCATGTGCAACGGACTGCACACCACCACGGATGATCTCGATCGAGTACGCCCCCCCATTAACCCCCAACGCGATAATCGCGGTCGCGGTCGGATTCAGCATAATTCCGAAATATGGAAGCGCGAAATAGAGAAAGAAGATCTGGACCAAGAACGGAGTGTTACGAATTGCCTCCACAAAGGACGTCGCCATGACGCGAGCGACTCGATTCGATGATCTTTTCGCGGCGACGCCTACTAGACCGATGATCAAGGCGAGCGCCATGCCTGCCAAAGCCAATCCTAAGGTTGCGGCACAGCCTTCCAATAACTCTGGCAAATATTTCAGCACCAAAGAAAAATCGAAGGTATACATTTTTGACTCCTCCACCAGTCTCTTCGGATACGATTTTTCGACTGTTATTTTATTGTTTGGCTTATACGCGCGGGCGCGTTAGCGGGCCAACGACGCACTTGCTACTGACATCCTTCCACTAACGTTCAATAGAAAGTGCGTGGGTGCGAGATCACGGGGAAAGCATTTTCCCGCTCAATTGCTGCAGGCCAATCTTCCTCGATCAAAGAGAACACAGCCTTCGCGGACGTGTCGGTGGTCACACCATATTCGATGACGACATCAAAATGCGGGGTCGGTCCGCGACTCTCGATCGTGTGATAGTGAGTGCAAAGCGGAATAAGCTCCGCGTTGTCCCGGATGAACGCCTCTTCCCATTCGCGCAACGCGTCTTCGCTGCCGTGACCGTTGCGATCTTTGAATGACGCAAAAATCATCAGCTTGACCGGCGTCTTGGCGCCAGCTTTGATCGGCGCCACGTCCGTGAACAAGGTGACACCTTTATCGGCGTCGAGAAAATGCTCCTCATCAGGACGAACGAGGGAGGCGTATAAAGGATCCTGTTGGAATCCCTTCTGAATAACGCTGGGGTCTTTCTGCAGCATTTGTGGGCCGCCGTCGAATCGAAGGCTTTCGGTCGCCCCATCGGTCAGCGCCTCAAAATGGTTCTGCGTATAGCTAACGTTGTAATTCCGCAGCCCCGCGCTCAATAGCACTTCGACGTGTTTCGTGCTCCAGTAGTCCGAAAACTGCTGGTGCGTTAGGTCGCTTCGACGCTTTAACAATACGAACCTGGTCACATCTTCCATCGCCGTTCCCTAAGTATATCGGCACTCGGGCGCCGAGACTCGTTCACACAGGGGCCAGTCGGGCGGCTAATGCCGCTCAGCTGCCCTCCAAAATCTCTGTAGCTGCGATCTAACGTTTTTTGACTATTGCTGTACTCAGGTGCCGTCACCCTCCACGAAAAACCCGACCTTGATGGCGCTCCGGATGGCGACTGCGAAGTGCGGCTAGCGAGCGATCAACAGGGCTGGATGTAGCTCCACTTGTGTTCAAGTTGCAGCGTTTCGAATCGCTCGATCAGGAAGTCCGTGAACACTCTGATTTTGGCGGGCAGGTGCCGTCGGCTTTGGTAGGCGATGTTGATCGTGAGTGCGGGTAGAACCCAATCCGTGAGGACCGGGCGCAGACGCCCGGCGACAATCTCGTCGTAGATGATGTAGAGCGGTTGAACAACGATCCCGTGGCCCGCCAGTCCGGCCGCGACAATGACCTGCCCTTCATTGGATTCCAAGGTGCTAACTACATCGATATCGACATGCTCGTCGCCTTTACTCATATGCAAGACGTGGGCATCCTTGGCCAGGTTATAGACAAGGAGCTGATGCGAACTCAAATCCCTCGGATGTCTCGGCATGCCGTGCTTCTCCAGGTACGCTGGCGAGGCCGCGAGGACACGGCGCGTATGTGCGAGCTTTCGGATTGTGATGCTGGAGTCGTTCTCATATTCGCGGGTGCGAATCGCCACATCGATACCCGCGTCAATGAAGTCGAGGTACCGGTTCGCCGCCGTAATCTGCACGCTCAGCTCGGGGTAACGCCGTTTGAGCTCCGGGAGCGCGGGAGCGATGTGCATCATGGCGAACGACACCGAACTGGTGACGTGCAGCACGCCGGTGGGCTGAAGCGTCAACTCGCGGGCGGCGGCTTCGGCTTCGGCCATCTCGCCCAGCATTGCTGTGCAACGCTGATAGAAAGCCTGCCCGACTTCGGTTAGCCACAACCGACGCGTGGTGCGTTCGACCAGACGCGCACCCAGACGCTGTTCCAGCGCACCGAGCGTTCTGCTTGCCGCGGCATTGGACATGTCGAGCTTTTCCGCGGCCTTGGACATGCTGCCTTCATCGGCGACCTGTACAAAAAACTCGATCTGCGACCATCTATCTGTAGTCACGATGTCTCACCCATTGCTGTCGCCATAGCCGAACGCGCTGGAACGCTGCAACGTACGGCTTCTGTCCTTCCATCAGTACTGCATGCCGGTAACGCGTAGGCCACTACCGATTGTCGATTCGCTTGAGGAAGGGACGAATCTCGATGGATTTCCAGACCTCCGCCTTGTTGAGCGGATCACTTTTCAGAAATCCGTCAAGCTCCTCGCGCGTTGCGTCCTCGTACAGGAAGAAGCTTCCGACAATGGTTTGCGCGTCATCTTCGACGAGCGGGCCGGCGACGAGCAGCTTCCCCGGCGCGCTTTGGAGGTGTGTGCGATGGTCTGCCTGATTGGCCTGTCTGCGATCGCCCACATTCGGGTTGTCCAGGCAATGAACTACGTGGTGCATGATTGGCTTCCGTTGACTCGCATTTAACGTCGGAGAGGCGCGTTGAATTGCGCCCTCTCCCCTTTCATCGGTTCGTCACTTCAGGCCGAACAGGCGGGCCGCATTTTCGCGCCCGATCTTGCGGCGATCGTTGTCGCTGATTTCGCAGTGGTCGAACCAACGCGCGGCGTCTTCGTGCCTCTCAAACGGATAGTCGACGGAGTACATGATCCGGTCGCTACCGATCTCAAGCATGGTCGAGAGCAGGGTCGGAGTGCGGAAGTTGCCGCTGGTCGTGATGTAGACGTTTTCGCGCAAGTAGTCGCCAATTTGACGTTCGGCAGGCATACCGCGACGGCCCTTGCGAAGAATGTGATCAATGCGCCAGATGTTGAACGGAATGCCTTCGCCGAAGTGTCCGAGGATCATTTGAAGCTGCGGATGACGATCGAACATTCCACTGGACAGCAGACGAAGCGCGTGCATGCTCGTTTCCGCCGCGAACGCCCACGTGGGACCCGTGAGCCAGTGACGTCCTTCATAGATCGGCTCGCGCGAGAGCAGCGGATCGCGAGGGTGCATGTAGAACGGCTTGTTCAGCTTAGCCGCGTGCGCCCAGAAATCAGTGAACTGCGGGTCATCGTAATAGACCACCGTTTCGGGATCGCCAACTTGCGAGAACCCATTCACGAGAAAACCGTGGAAGCCAAGCTGCGTGACACATCGCTCCAGTTCCTTAGCCGCAGCTTCGGGATCTTGCATCGGGAGCGCCGCGAATCCGCCAAATCGCGTCGGATGGCGCTGAATCTGTTCGGCCAGCACATCGTTCGCCCGCTTGGCAACCTCGATGGCGCGTTGCGTGTCCGGGATGCCCTGCACTGCAGGCGAATTCAGCGACAGGATCGAGTAGCGAGTGCCGAACTCGTCCATCTTCTCCAGTCGTTGCTGCTCGAAGTCGAGCAAATTGGACTTCAAGCCCTCCCAGACTTCCGGGCGTGCATAGACCTGGGAGTCGGCAATGGTCAGGTCAATGGCGAAATGCTCTTCCAGTGCGATCTTGTCTTTCATGGCATCCGTTGCTCAGGTGACGACGCGTCCAGGGGTGCTGGCGCCTCGGAAATTACTTGAAAAATCATCTATTACGAGTCGAGTATATGCTTGATTTTTCAAGTATCAGTATCGGGGAGAACCCCTAGGTAACAGTCACAATGCCGATATAGGGCGGAGAAATTCAATCAATTTGCCTATCGACGCACTTCGTATATACTTGCACAGGTAAGTTTCTCGGACGAGAGTGGGCGACATGGGGACAGAACAAGCACCGCGGATCACGGTCGATCACGACTTGGAGCACGCAATCCCTTACCTTGTGGCAAGGGCGGGCAGTCGGATGGGAACGACCTTCTCTAAGGTCCTCAAGCCCTACGGTTTAAGCCTGAGCGAATGGAGGGTCTGTGCGTCCCTCGGCAAGCATCCGCATCAGCGACTTTCTGAGTTGGTCGATAGAGCATGCGTCGATATGTCCGCGCTTTCGCGCATCGTTGACCGATTGATCGATCAAGGTCTCGTCTCTCGTGAGAGAAGTGATCACGACGGCCGCGCTGTTCGGCTCGCTTTGACGGAAAAAGGCGCCGAGTTGACTGAGCGCATCGTCCCGCTCGCGAAGCACGCCGAAGACGTCGCTCTGCAAAGTTTTAGCAAGGCGGAAAAGGCCTTATTTGAGGAGTTGCTGAACCGGCTTTATCACAGCTCTGAAGCCCTTGTGACGTAACGCACGCGTCGACAGCGCCAATTTGCGGCTGCCGGTACCGCGCGAGGTACTGAGCTTTGACCCCGCTCGCCTCCCAGCTCCCTGTGGCACATCGGCGAGCCAGTATTTTTCCGATACCCATGACCACTCCCGCAATCGAGTTCTTAGGTGGAGACTTTGTTTTCCCCCACGTCCTCGAGCAGCTTCCAGCATGGCTCTCGGACTTTCCTGACCTCAGCATTGGACACTTCGAAACGAGCGATAACGTGAAGCTCGCCTACTGGGTGGCCGGAGAGGGAGAGCCGATCATCTTCGTTCCCGGATGGAGCGCAAGTGGGGCCCACTACGTGAACGTTCTCTTCCTGCTCAGGAAGAAATATCGCGTGTATGTCCTTGATCCGCGCAATCAGGGTCTGTCTCAACAAGTCAAATTCGGGACCCGCATAGCGCGTTTCGCGGTTGACCTTAGGGAGTTCGCGCATCACTTGGGCGTCGAACAGGCCCATTATTGTGGCTGGTCGATGGGCGCATCAGTGATCTGGTCGTACATCGATCTCTTTGGAACGAAAGCCATCCGAAAAGCTGTGTTCGTTGCTGAGCCGATTTCGATCTACTCACACTCGAACTGGACGGAAGACGAACGTCGCGCGGCAGGCGGCATGACCTCGTCGGTCGAATCGATGATCGCCGCTTTTGTCGATGGTGCTCCCACTAATGACTTGATCGTGGATACGAAGGTAGTGAAGCGTTACTTGGAAAAAGGGTCGAAGTCATACGAGAACTCTGAAGCCTTCGCGAACGAGTATGTGAGCAATGACCCGGATTTTTTGAGGCTTGTCTTGTTCGACCATGCGACCAACGATTGGCGCGATGTGCTGAGCAACAAGATTGATGTTCCAACCGCCATCTTTACGGGAGAGGAAACGAACAACGTCCCCTGTCAACGTTGGGCTCAGTCCGTGATTCCGGGCTCCCGGCTCCACATTTTCAGCGCGGCGGAAGAAGGTGACCACTTTCTCATGTTCAAAAACCCGTACAAGTTCACCGAGGAGCTTTGCTCTTTTCTCGAACATCAGGACTAGCGTTCAACCCCCTCTTATAGTCGAAAGGAATCTCTCATCATGGAAGCGCAAGCAACGCAAGCTAAGCCCCTCGTCAAAAGCGTCAACCACACCAGCTTCACCGTGACGGATCTCGATCGTACGATCGGCTTCCTTTGCGATGGCCTCGGCTTCGAGCTGCTCGACAAGAGCCCGCGTGATCCGGCTGGCATCGAGAAGGTCGTTGGTATCAAAGGCGCTGACATGATCATCGCGTTCGTGCAGGCGCCCGGCCATCGCATCGAGCTGATCCAGTATCAGGGACCGGCTGACCGCAAGGTCGTGGTGGTTCGCCCGTGCGACACCGGCTTCGCTCACCTCGCGCTGGACGTGAACGACATCGATGCGACGATCAGCGTCGCGGCGAAATATCAGGTCAGACCGATCAACCCGCCGGTCGAAGTCAGCCACGGTCCGAACAAGGGCCTTTACTGCGCCTACATGCGTGATCCGGACGGCGTGACCTTCGAAGTCATCGGCCCCCGCCTCAAGTAACCACGCTCTTGGACCATGCTATCCTCGCTCTGTTTTCGAAGGCGCTACTGCGGAGGCTTGGACGCTGAACCGACCAAACAGCCCGCGAAAGGGGCGCCATGCGTGCGACTAAGCTAGTGGCCAAGGTCCGCTTTTCCGACCGGGCGTTCTCAGCAACGTTCGATGAGACGACTGGTCAGCTGCGAATCCGGCAGGGCTCAAAGGCAATTCACTCATTGCATCCGCCCGATTCTTGGCTGGCGGTGGCCGTTGCCGCACGTTCAACAGCCAGTGGTTGGGGAACGCGTCCGAGCGTAGAGGATCTCGAGGCCGTATTAAAGGAGTATTTATCTGATCGATTCCATATTGAGGCTCCTTAGGGCATCGTCCGGCTGATGTGCCCTTTGCGGCATTCGGACGCGGTGGCCGAACGACCAATTTGTACCCGTTGGGGCCACTTGCCCTACTCCAGGCTCAATCAAGAGGCGTTCGTGGAAGATACACCAGTCAGACTCGTTTGCGATCCCGCACGATCCTTGGAACACGCTCCGCTGTCAGCCACTAAGAAGCAACCAGCATCGTTCTTCATTGGCAAGTTCGACATCCCTGCACAGGAAGAACGCGGAGCGGAAGGGACGAACGCTCCTACGGTCGTGCTCGCACTCAGTGGATCGGGGCAGCGATGGTATCGATACAATTCGAAAACCCTTCAGCTAGCGACCGCGAAAGGAATGATCGAACTGTATGGCAGTTCATTCGAGCGGGAATATGCGCGGTGGGAAGGGGTAGCCGGATTCAGCATTGGAGTGCGTCTGACGCGTGAGGCCGTGAACAGACTGGCTCCGCACCTAACGTCATTTGATCTTCAGACGCGTCACTGTGTTTGGGATTCAAGGATCGAATGGATTGTCCGCGAGCTCTTTGAAGAAAATCGCCGGGGAACGCCCAACGGCTTCCTATACAGCGATGGGCTGTCCCTCGCGTTGCTCGGGACTCTTCGAAGCATACTCGACCAAAACGTCGGCTCCGGTACCTGGCACGTTGGATTCCGTAAGCCGCAAGCGTATCTGCGATTTTGTGGAGGAAAGACTCGGGGGAAACTTGAGCGTTACGGAGATTGCAAGTCAAGTTGGGCTCGGGGCTCACCACTTCACCGAACTCTTCAAGCGAACATTCGGTGAGAGCCCATATCAATATGTACTGAAGAAAAGGATCGAGCGGGCGAAGACCATGTTGACGTCCACGGACCAACCTACCGCCTTGATAGCGCTAGATCTAGGATTTTCCGGTCAGTCACATTTCACACAGGCATTTAAAAGACAAACAGGCTTTACCCCCGGAGCCTTTCGCGCCGACCGGCCGGCTGCTTAACTACTTTTTTTGATAGCGACGCCTCCGGAAACTGAAAGACGACGGCTGTCGCAGCCTCCTATCCTCGTTGTAGCGAACGAGTTGCCTTTGCATCCCTACGAAAGCGTTGACGCCCGGTCGGCCCTGACGATCGGTTGTCGTTGCGCAACGGAGTCAAAACGCAAGGACTTTTGTTCGCATAACTACACAGGTTAAGGAGACGGTATGAAAGGGTATTTCCATCCTCGGAGGATCGAGGCTCGCTCAGACTCGCCTTGCGCAACAAGAATTCTCCACTCTCTGAGGCAATCGGCCAGGCGTTGGCTTGCAATTCCCGTCGTACTATCAGCGGTCGCATTGGTTTCTGCCTGCGGTGGCCACGATGACAGCAACACTGCTCCGGCGACGGCGCAAGTCGGTTGTGACGACAGCATCAAGACAGCCTTTAAGGTTAGTTCGACGGACGTTGGTGGCGACACGTCTGTCCTGCTCGTGCGTCATTTCAGCAAGGGCGAGAAGCTCATCCTTCCAAATTCGACTCTGCCGTCCAGCGTGACACCGTTGGTCGCCTCGGCTGACGTTTGCCTTGTAAAGGTGCTCGTCGGCCCTGGCCTGACCTCGGAGCCACAGACTGCGGACTCGTACTCGAAGGGCATTGGCATCGAAGTTTGGTTGCCGGAAAAATCTGCGTGGAATGAACGTATCCGTACCTACGGTAGCGGAGGCTACGCGGGTGGGTTCCACACCGACATCACGAAATTGGGGCCCAACGCCGGTCAGGGCGCGGCGAATCAGGTTGCTGCGTTCGGCAATGGCTATGTCGTTAGTCACTCCGATCACGGTCATGTCGGTGGCACCCTCGGCAACCAAGGCGGCGGACAAGGAACGTGGGCGATGAAGGCCGACGGCTCCCCTAATACCGTACTTTGGGAGGATTTCTCGGAACGCAGTTTGCACGTTGAATCCGTCATCGTTAAAGCGATGACAAAGCTGTACTACGGCAAGGTCCAGAAATTTGCGTACTGGGATGGATTCTCCACCGGAGGTCGTCAGGGGTACAAGCTGATCCAGAAGTTCCCGACCGACTATGATGGCTACCTTGTCGGCGCGCCGGCATTCAACTGGTCCAAGTTGCTTCTCGGCGAAAATTACGCACAGGTCGCGATGCAGAACGATCTCGGCCACGTAATCGCCAGCAGGAAGATCAACTTTGCAAGCGGTCGCGCCGTGACGACGTGCGATACGCTCAAGCTTGGACTGTTGACAGACCCCTACTCCTGTCAATATGACCCCGCGAAAGATGCGACGACGCTGTGCGCCGGTGTGCGGGGCGAAAACGTCGTCGGTACGAACGCGGATGCGTCGAGTTGTATGACGCTCGCTGAAGCGAAGACGCTCAATAAGATCTGGTATGGCTGGACACGTGACGGCAGCGCGCCGGACCCAGCGGTTGACAACGGCAACGGCGTTGCTGTCGCAGCGAATCAACTGTGGTACGGGAACACACGCGGAACCAACTTGACAGGCGTGAATGTGGCAGGGGTACTTCCCACAGCACCCGGTCTGTCGCTTGCAAGTGCTGCCGGACCGCTTACGCTGTCGACAGACTTTCTCGCACTTGCCCTTCAGATCCCGGCCTACGGCTACAGCAACTTCACAAACGCAACGGGCAACGGTCAGAGCAAGTATTTGACGTTGACGTACAGCGCGTTCGCTAATGCCTACGATCAAGCGCTGGTGGAAAACACGCAGTACTTCAGCTACATCAACACGGACGACCCGGATCTAACTGCGGCCCGTAACGCCGGAGTGAAGGTTCTGCACTACCACGGGCTGGCCGATGAAGTGATCTTCTCGCAGGGATCGGTGAACTACTACAACCGTGCGGCTTCCGCGATGGGGGGCATCTCGCAGCTACAAAACTTCGACCGCCTTTATCTCATCCCCGGCCTCGCGCACGACTCGACGTTAAGCCGCGCTGGTCAGATCAACCCCACGACCTTGGGCATTATTGACGGAAACACAATTCCCTTGCCGCAAGGTTCGGTCGGTCGCGACGAGCTGTTCAAGGCGATGAGTAACTGGGTCGAGAACGGCGCGGCACCGGGTCGCATCGAATTGAGCTCTGGAGACGGCAAACAGACCCTTCCCATCTGCGTCTACCCGCAAAAGGCGACATACAAGGGAACGGGGCCGGTGACCTCAAGCGCCAGCTACGACTGCCTGTAGTCTCTGAGACTCACACGTTTCGCCACACACCGCCTTGGCGAATCTACTCGGGATTTGCGAACAGGGAAAGTTCATCGTTGCCATTGTACGAATCTCTACGCTTCTATTGCGCTTCCCGAACAGCGACCGTGCTGCCCAAATCCGCACGGCCGCTCTCGTTTCACGGCTTTGAGTTTGTACCAGCGAGCCGCGCGAACAGCAAACTGATGATTGTTTGTCGTGCCACCAAGATTGCCCATGTGCGCGACCGCTGCCGCGCCGGTCAACGTATGCACCCACGTGAAAGCGGAATACTCTGGCGAGGATGCAGACTTCGACTGTTTGCAAAGGCTCAACCGAACGTCGGCGTGATCTTAAACTGGCCAACTCTTCCGGTAATCAGCTCCACCAGACGGAGCAGGGCCGCGGTGTAGCCATGCGTTCCCAGGCCGCACACGTAGATGTCTGACATTGCTTTCCAATAGTCCTTCGTATCCGGACCATAGATGTCGCCAATCTTGTACAACTGGGCGATGTGAACCGCGGCAACCGGCTTTTTCAAGTCGCCGACAGCGTCAAGAAGCGGGCGACCGTACAAGGTCAGACCGGCGGGGTTCACGAGCACACCGTCGGCGTCCATGTTTTCGTGCATGAAGTCGATCAAGGCACCTTCATAATTCGACTGCTTGTGCACGATTTCAACGTCCAGCTGCTTGCCCAGCTCCGTGAGATCGTCTACGACGTTCTGCAACGTACGTGTACCGTAGCGCTCCGGGCGCCGCTGACCGAGCCGATTCAAGTTGGGGCCATTTAGAACGACAATCTTCAAGCTCATTTTTTCTCTCCTCTTCCATCTAACATTGGTGGGCACGGAGCCCGGCGTTCAGTTGACGGCGCATCTGCGCGCCGGGTCTCTGGGCTAAAGAATCTTTACCTTGCTGCACCAACGAGCTCGTCCGTCGAAATGCGACAGCCTTGACGACCCGACTCGAATACGGCGTCGAGTGCCGCTTGCGTAGCGACCGCGTCCGAAATGCCACAGATGGGACGGACGTCGCCACGCATGACCTCGACAAAGTGATTTAACTGGTTCTCGTAGGCATTGCTGCCTGCCGCGTCGAGCAGATCGTGCTGCAGCGGCTGATGCCATGCCTGCCCTTCTCCGTGTTTGTACAACCGTAAGTCGGGCACAGTCAGCGACGCTTTTGTACCGAGCAGCGTGTACGTCGTACCGTCTTCATCGTAGGGAATCGAAGGCAGTTCCTTGGTAGCTTGGTCCCAGCCGAAGGGAGAAGGCGCGCTGTCGGTTGCGACGAAGCTTCCAACAACGCCCGTTTCGAAGTCCATGACGAGAGCAATCGTGTCCTCCTCCTTAGCGCTGCGCGCCGCGTGCGACACTGATGCGCTGACGCTCGTGATCCGACCGCAGTAGAATTGCAGCAAGTCCAGGTCGTGAATTAGGTTGACAAGACCGACACCACGCGGGCGCTCAACAAAGTAGTTGTCGTCTTTGCGAAGCGCAAAGACTCCGCCTACGCCTATGAGCTTGCCGAGCTCACCACGACCGATAGCGTCTTTGATGACTCGAGAGGCCGGATGGTGACGACGTTGATGAGCAACTTGCAGTCGCGTCTCGACGCCGGGCGAACGCGAAAGGTCGAGCGCTTCCGCGAGACTGGTTGCTGCCGGCTTCTCCAGTAGCACCGCAACACCATTCTCGAGACACTCTTTGGCGACCGGGACGTGGAATTGGTCGGGAAGTGCAATGACGACGCCGTCGACTTTGTCCTTGAAGAGTTCTTTCAGCCCGTCGTAGTACTTCAGCCCTTGCAGCCCCGGATGGTCCGCTTTGGCCATGGGGTCCACGTAGCCGACAACCTCGAGGTCCTTCACTGCTTTAGCAGCGCGGATATGTTCGCGTCCAATGAACCCTGCTCCGATGATTCCGATTCTCATATACCTACTCCTTCATTGATTCTTTAAAGTGCCGCGCGTTAGTCAGAGTTTCAGCAGTCGCTCGGCGTTGCCGTGGGCAATCTTTGCCTTTACCTCTTCATCGATAGGTGCGTCGCGCAAGAACGAGGTCGCGGTCGGCAGGTCTTCAAACGGGTAATCGGTCGAGAAGAGCACCTGGTCTGCGCCCATCGCGGAGAGTGCGCATTGAAGGGGAGCGTAGTCGCAAACACCGCTAGTCGTGATGTACAGGTTTTGACGGATGTAATCGGACGGCTTTTCGCGCTTGAGCGCGATGCCGTGGTGGAAGTGCCACGACCAGCGCGAATCGAGGCGCCACAGAGCGAACGGCAAGCCCTCGCCCATATGGCCCACCATCAGCTTTGCCTCCGAAAAGCGGTCAAATACGCCTCCAAAGACGCAACGCAGCACATGCGATGCGGTATCGTTACCCCAGCTCCACATTGGCCCGACGAGTTCGGGGTGTCCCGATAGCACGTGAGGTGCGTCAACGCCATTGGCCGGGTGGAGATAAAGCGGGACGTCGAGGTCGACCAGCCGCTCCCAAAGCACGTTGAATGACGGGTCGTCTAGATAGCGCCCTTGTGTATGGGCGTTCACGACACCACCCTTCAGACCGAGCTCCGTGACTGCGCGCTCGAGCTCCTTAGCTGCTTCGTTCGGGTCCTGCGTCGGCAACGCGGCGAAGCCGGAGAAGCGCGTCGGGTGCTTTGCGATTACCTCTGCCAGCCGGTCGTTCATCAACTTCGCGCGGCTGATAGCAACCGACGTGTCCTTCTCCGCCTGAATGCCCGGGGCGTTCAGCGAAAGGACCTGCATGTCGAGACCGGCTGCATCCATGGCCGGAATACGCAGTTCGGTGAAATCGAGCAGATGACGCATCGCGTCTTCCCACACCTGCGGCTCGGCAATCGTCGCGGTATTCGCGCTGTACACCGACATGTCCGGGTGGGTGAAATGCTCTTCGAGGGCAATCGTACGCACGTGTGTTCCTCAACTATCCAAGATGAACCGGAGTCCGCCGCAGTGACGAGCGAACTCAGAGAGCGAGTTATCGCTTGAGACTGAGATGACGCGTCTCCGGGCTGCAGAGAATCGCGATGAAGGCGGCACCGACCACGACTGCAGCGAAGGCGCTGATAATCCAGACCTCGCCTGCCGACTTTTGAATCAGGTAGGCAAGAAGGAACGGCGTCGGTGCACCGCCGATGAGCACCCCGCCCGAGTAGGCGATAGCCGAGCCCGAGTAACGGACACGAGTCGGAAACGGCTCTGCGAAGAACGCAGGCTGCACACCGTTTTGTGCCTGAATTGAACAGGCAGCGATGGTCATTGCGGCGAAGATGATGTACCAGTTCTTCGTATGCAACATCGGGAAGTACGCCAAGGCGATGGCAAACATCACGATGGACGCGACGACCATCACTGGCTTACGGCCAACGCGGTCACTCAGAGCGCCGCAAGACACCAGGACGACGGTCGCGGCGATGTTGGCGACCATCAGACCCAGAAACGCCGTCTGACCAGACAAACCGAGGTTCTTCGTGATGTAGCTCAGCGAGAACACATTGACCACGTTATAGAGAGCCGGTGTGGCGCACCAAATGATGAGCAGGCGGATGATGGGGCCCGGGTATTGTTTGAACACCTTGAACAGCGGAACCCGCTCTTCCTTATGCTGAGCTTGCGTTTCCACGAACGCTGGCGTCTCTGAAACCTTTGAGCGGATGTACGCTCCGACCGGCACCAGCAGAAAACTCAGGAGGAAGGGAACGCGCCAGCCCCACGACTCGAACTGCTGCGGACTCAGGCTGCTGGATAGGACAAAGAACATGCCCGTTGCCAGTGCCGCGCTAATTGATGCACCGATATTGATGAGGGACCCGTAGAAGCCTCGGCGGTTATCGGGCGCGTGCTCGACAGTCAAAACCTGCGCGCCGGTCGATTCGCCACCAAGCGCGAGTCCTTGCAGGAACCGAAGGAGCGTGAGCGCCAGAGGTGCGGCGAAACCCACCATGGCGTACGTTGGCAGGCAGCCCATCAAGAAGGTCGACACACCCATCAGTCCGAGCGTGTAGATGAGGACCTTCTTGCGGCCCATCTTGTCGCCCAGGGAGCCGAACAGCATGCCGCCAAGCGGGCGGGCGAAGAAGCCCACACCGAACGTGACGAATGCTGCGAGGATAGCGATATTCGGGTCGACCGACGGGAAGAAGAGCTTCGGAAAGACGGTGGCGGCCGCCGCACCATATGCGGTGAAGTCGATGGTTTCCAGCACCGCACCAATCGTGCTGGCTGCGGTCGCTTTGACCGCCATCGACTTCCTCGGCGGCGTTGCCGTCTCGTCGAGAGTCAGGGTTTCGTTCATGGATGTCTCCTGTTGAATCTGAGAGCGCTTCGGAACTTCCGAATCGCCTCTGTTTTCTTCGCGCCGTACCACGTCTTGATAGCGGCGCTGCGTACGTTAGATGAGGCTGCGGATGCTGCCGCCGTCGACACCCCAAACGGCCGAGGTTACGAATGATGCGAGGTCCGACGCCAGGAAAACGACGACGTTTGCGACTTCTTCGGGCGTGCCGAGACGGTTCAGCGGAAGGTTGCGCAGCTTCAGCTCGTGCTCGACCGCTTCGCGTGGCTCCATGCCGTGAAACTCGCCCATCGTGTCTGCAAATCCACCCTGCTTGGTCCAGAACGGGGTCCACACCGGGCCGGGTGCGACTGCGTTGACGCGAATCTTCGGCGCTTCGGCGCGAGCGAGACCCTTTGTCAGTGCGAGGACAGCTGCTTTCGAAGCCGAGTAATCGATGGGCACGGGTTCCGGCTGACGCGCCAGGTCGGAGGCGTTGTTGATGATGACGGCCTCCTCCCGCGAGCGGAGGACCGGCAGCAGATAGCGGCAAGCGCGCACATAGCTCATGAAATTGAGGTTCATGGTGAAGTCCCACTCCTCATCCGAAAGCTCCTCGAACGTGCGCACCTTGCCGGCGCCGACGTTGTTCACCAGCACGTCGACCTGACCGTTGTACGACTTCAGCGCCGAGTCGATACCTGCAGTGACGCCGTCGGGCTTCGAGAGGTCGGCTTGCGCGATGGTGACGTTGGTACCAAGGCTTCGGAGTTCAGTTTGCACTTCCTCCAGTGCGTTTGCATCGATGTCAATCAGGCACAGGCGAGCGCCTTCTTTCGCGAATGCTGTCGCGGTCGCGCGGCCGATGCCTTGCGCACCACCTGTGACCAGAACGATTTTCCCTTCCAGACCCGTGTCCATAGCTGTGTCCAATCTTAAGAATTTGAGTTTGGGTCACCGGCATTTTCGATGACCGTGTATCTCGTTTTGCCCAGCCGCCGACACCGTAAGGTTGAGCTTTCCCCTGCCGGCCGCATGCTGGCATTCGTGTCTTGCTTCCCGGAAAAGCCGTTATCGGTTGTCGACTCGCTTGATGAACGGCCGAACGTCGATGGACTGCCAGATGTTTGCCTTGTTGAACGGGTCGTCTTTCAGGAATTGCTGGACCTGCTCAATGCGCTCAGCTTCATAGAGGAAGAAGCTGCCAATCATCGTCTCGCCGTCGAGCTGAGTAAGCGGCCCGGAGATGAGCGTCTTGATAGGCGACGTCTTGAGGTACCGCCTTGTGAGCGTCGTAGTTCTCGAGGCGGCGCTCGACCATGTTGGGTTGGTCCAGGCAATAAACGGTGAAATGCATGATGTGTCTCCCAACTATTCGGCCGCCGGAAGGCAGACCTGTTCTTAAATTTCCTACTCTGGCCAGGTTTGTCGAGGCGCGGCGCTTTCGTATGTGAGCGTCGTCGTCGAGGCGCCCATTGCGCGGCTGCATTTCTGCACCTCGGTGCATCGAGGCTCAAAGCACGACGGGCTGCGCCCACTTTCTGCACAAGATCGAGTTCCAGAATCGCCTCGTTGCGACTAGTGGACAAATTCTACGATGCAAAATTAGCCGAATAAACCGCTATAATGGCGTTTCATTTACAACTGTGTGTTTAAAATGGACCGGTTTGCGGGCATGTCGGTGTTTGTGAAAACGGTGGAACACGGATCGTTCACGGCCGCGGCGGATGCATTGAATATGTCGCCCCAGTTGGTAGCCAAGCAGATTCAAAAACTCGAAGAGCATCTCGGCGTACGGCTACTTCATAGGACAACTCGACGCCAGAGCGTCACAGATTTTGGCCGCTCGTTTTACGACCGAGCGAAATCGATTCTGCTCGAGGTCGAGATGGCTGAGAACTTGGCAGCCGAGACTCGCGGCGTACCCACTGGTCGCCTTCGTATCAATGCGCAAGTGACTTACGGCCTCCACATCCTGGCCCCGCGATTACCGGAATACTTCAAGGCGTATCCGAAGGTTGCGGTCGAGTTCACGCTCACCAATCGCGACGTCTACCTCATTGAGGAAGGCTACGATGCAATCTTCCGAACCGGAGAACCCTCGGATAGCGGTTTGATCGCGCGCCCGCTCGCACCGTACCCTATGGTCCTGTGTGCCGCGCCGTCATATCTCGCCGGCAGACCGGCTATTCGAACGCCTTGGGACGTCCAGCAGCACGAATGCCTCGGGTCAGCTTTCACGGAAATGCGACGAAAGTGGACCTTCGATGGTCCTGACGGCCGCGTCGTGGTCCCAATATCCAGCCGACTTGTATTCGACAATGGCGAAACACAACTCTGCGCGGCCCTCGCCGGAACAGGACTCATGCTACAACCTCTAGCACTCGCACAAGCGGCATTGGACGACGGCCGACTGGTGGTCGTACTTCCAGATTACCCGCCTCCATCGCGAGCCGTTCATGTCTACTACGCCGCCGACCGTCGTGTAACTCCGAAGCTTAATAGCTTCCTAGACTTCGTCGTCAAGGCACTCGGACCGTCCGCGAAGATCGATTGACAGAACGAAAATAGGGGGAGCGTGTTCTGTTCGAACAACAGTTGCTCGAACTCGAACAACATCCGTCAGGCACCCAAAGTCCCCAACTACTAGCCGGCCGGAGATGTCAGCGTAGTCGATCTCTCGACCAGCGTACTCGGGACTCGCTATTGATCTAAGAGTGAATCAAGCAAACGGTGTCCGACGTCTAGTCGTATGCGACTCGTTGGACTAAGGGGACCGGCAGGAATTTAAGCGGCGATAACTATCAGATCCCCATTTTAGTCGCTGACGCGCGGCACTCGAAGACGCTGCGTCTCACCGACTCCGGGCGTAATCGATGGTCGACCGTGCATATCGACGACGTGTGCTCCCTTTATCTACGGCACTCTTGGCACCGGCGTCGCTTTCCTTCAGCGGCAACTGCGCATCACCATTGGGCGGGGAATTAAACGCGCAAAACTATGTTTCACTGTCTCGATGGCAACGAACGTAACATATACGCAATGCCGACCCGCCGGCCACCAGGGTGCTGGAAGCCTTCACTCGCTGCCATATTCCTCGCCTATCGCCATCGCCCTTGCCGCTGCAGCCAACACGCCTTGTATTATTGCTTCCTTGACTCCGTGCGCCTCGAACGATTCCACCGCGCATGCTGTTGTTCCCTCCTTGGAAGTGACGCGCTCTCGAAGCATCATCATTGAATCATCACATCGTGCCGCGAGTTGTGCTGCACCAACAAACGTTGCAACAGACAGCGCTCGCCCTTGCTTGGCATCAAGCCCAAGCAGTTCGCTGGCTCGCTGGAGCGCCTCAATAAAGTAGAAGACATAGCCAGGACCGCTACCGGAGACAGCGGTAACGGCGTCGAGCAACGACTCGTCGGCGAACCACATAATGCTGCCAACCGCACCGAGAATCTTGGACGAAAGGTGGCGGCTAGATTCGTCAACTCCGGGCGTACCTGTTAGGCCGGTCACCCCCAAGCCGATAAGCGCAGGCGTGTTCGGCATCGCTCGCACAACGCAGTCGTGGCCATTCAGCCACCGCCGCAAGTCCGCGCAACGCACGCCCGCGCTGATACTTATGAGCAACTGTCCCGCGCCGAGGTACTGCGCCAATGCTTGGGCGGCATTCCGCGCAATCTGCGGCTTGACAGCTAAGACGATAGCGTCATATTCAGCAAGTTTGGTGCACGGCCTAGGGCCAGTTCTAATGTGAAACTTATTCTCGAGTTGCGTACGCGCTACCTCGCCAGGATCGATCGCATACAAATCACTCGCCACTACACCGTCTGCTATAAGTCCCCCAATCAGCGCTGATGCCATGTTTCCGGCGCCGACAAACGCGACTTTCATGAGAAAGCTCCTGAAAACAAGTTCAAAACGGACCGGTTCTCCCTGCAACTTAAAGCTCTAACCGATGTTGAGGCGGTTTGTACGCCGCGCAACGGATATATTGATGCTCAAGCCGGTAGCTTGCGTTGGGACCACTCCGTCTCGCCGATCATTGAAACGTAGCGAATGGCGCCTGTTCATTTAACACCGACCAAATCCGCGGTATAAGCAGCCACATTGCGAGTGTCATTCAACCCAGTTGCAATAATCTTCAACATCCTCGCGGCTTCGATAGAAATACGCGACACTTAAGACAAGGAGCGGCAGGCGGACAATCGACGGGCAGAGCAAGCCGTAGGGCAAGATGGGAAGGTCCGTGGCATGTCAAACGTTTTGCGAAACAACGCGCAAATCGTCCCGATGCGTGCAGACTGATCCGTGCTGCCCATCTCACAGGGATCCGCCCCCGGCAATTTATATCCTCAGAATGGCACCGCAGCGCGCCCAGCCCTTGCGCGAGCAATGACAGTCTTCATGATCTGCGCCGTCCCATCGCCGATCTGGAAACCTAAAATGTCGCGCATGCGCTGCTCCAGCGGACCGCGGTCATAGCCACCATGGCCGAACGACAGCAAGCATTGATGCACTGCGTCGTACGCCAACTTCGGGGCCCACCACTTGCACATCGCGGCCTGCTCCGTATGAGGCAAGTCGTGATCTTTGAGCCATAGCGTCTGAAGGCACAGAAGACGCGCCGCCTCGATTTGCGTCTCGTATTCGGCGAGAGGGTGTGACACCCCTTGGAAGGCGGAGATCGGACTTCCAAAAGCCTTGCGCTGCGCGGCGAATTCCCAAGCCTCCTCGAGGCTGATCTTCGCGACCGCGAGGACCTGCAAACCGATCAACGCGCGCGAATAGTCGAAGCCTTGCATGACCTGCGCAAAACCTCTGTTTTCTTCGCCCAGAAGGTGGTCAACCGGAACACGAACGTTCTCGAAGAAGATCGACCCACGTCCAATTGCCCGCTGGCCGTGACAATCGAAACGCGTTCGCGTAATACCGGGAAGATCCATAGGTACCAGCAAGGCCGAGACACCGCGAGCGCCGTCTTCAGCACTTCCTGTTCTTGCGAAGACAACAGACGCATCCGCCTGGTCTGCCGCCGAGATGGACGTCTTCTCGCCGTTAAGGATATAGTCGCCGCCCACCCGCTCCATTCGCAGACGCAACTTCGCAGCATCCGAGCCTCCGCCAGGTTCGGTCAGCGCGATAGATAGCAGAGCCGCTCCCTCCGTAACACGCTCGAGCCACGAACGCGCAATATCCGGCGCGGCATGCGCCGCCAGAATCTGCCCAGTAAGCGAGGCAAGAAGATTAATGTATGAGAGACTCATGTCGGCGCGGGATATCTCTTCGTGAATCACTCCGGCCGCAAGACTTCCGAGCCCCTGCCCGCCATATTCAACTGGTAGCTCTGGCCCAATCAGGCCCAGTTCCCCCATCTCACGCATCAGCTTGCGATCGAGCACACGATTCTCATCACGGTCCAGAAAGCCCGGCGCGACGCGCTTCGCAGCAAAACGTCGAACATGCTCTGCCAGTGCCGTGAGATCTTCATCGATATATGGATTCACTTCATCTCCTCCTTAGCGGACGCCTCTTGGTTACAAGCCTGGAGAAGGCCCGATTTTGATAGAACAAGATGTGATGGTCAGCAAATGCGACGGCGAAGGACCGGCGGAAACTGGTCACTGTCAATCATTTGCTCTCGAACAAATTAGACGGCCTCGTTGCCTACCAACGACGCACTACGCATGGAGCCGCTGTCCCGATAACTGGCGTGCCAATCGTGTGCGTATTCGATCATGTGCGGGGTTTGTCCGCCGTTCGCACTGGCGCGCTTGAAGTAGTCGCGCAGCGATTCGCGATATAGCAGAGAAGCACAGTTTTCGATGATGCGAACAGCACGCTCGCGAGGTGCAAGGCCGCGCAGGTCCGCAACCCCATGCTCCGTGACAATGATGTCGACGTCGTGTTCCGTGTGGTCGACGTGTGACACCATCGGGACGATGCTGGAAATATCTCCGTTCTTCGCGTTCGACTTGGTTACGAAGATCGATAAATGCGCATTGCGCGCGTAGTCTCCAGACCCTCCTATGCCGTTCATCATGTGCGTGCCGCCAACATGGGTTGAGTTGACGTTCCCGTAGATGTCACATTCGAGCGCTGTGTTGATTGCTACGACACCAAGCCTTCTGATTACCTCCGGGTGATTGCTAATTTCTTGTGGCCTGAAGACAAGCTTCGCTTTGTATCGCTCGATTTCGTCAAGAAACCGTTGCTGAATGGAACTCGTCAAGGAGATCGCACAGGCGGATGCAAATGTCAATCTTTCAGCATCCAGCAGCTCAACAGTGCTGTCTTGAAGGATTTCAGAATACATACTCAAGTTCGAGAACGGCGACTCCGCCATCGCATTCAGCATTGAGTTCGCGAGCGTACCCACGCCGATCTGCAACGGCTGCAATGACGGCATGAGGCGGCCCGTCCGGACCTCATCGAGAAGGAAATGATTGAGATGCTGTGCGATGGCCCGTGTCTCAACATCGCTCGGCAATACCTTGGCCGGACTATCATTCATCTGCGTGAAGACGATTGCGACAATCTTCTCTGGATCGACCGGAATGTAAGGCAAGCCGATTCTTTGCTCTGGTGAGGTAAGTGGAATGGGTTGGCGGAAAGGTCGGCTCGCAGGTACATAAACGTCGTGCATGCCTTCGAGCGCTTCGGGCATATTCAAGTTGATCTCAACGATCACATGTTTGGCCATCGACACGAAATCCGCGGACGCACCCACAGATGTTGTAGGGATGATTCCACCGCTCTCCGTGATAGCCGTAGCCTCGATCATTGCAACATCAACTTGCCCAAGGAATCCACTGCGCATCTGCTCTACCATCTCGGAAAGGTGCAGATCTGAGTACATCACGCTGCCCGCGTTAATCATGCGACGAAGGCCCGAATCCGACTGGAAAGGCATTCTTCGAGCTGTGATTTTCGCGTCAGCCAAAGTCTTATCGATATCGTGTCCGAGCGATGCGCTCGCGATGACCGTCAGGTGGATAGGCTCAGATCTGGCCCGATCCGCCAATGCAAAGGGAACACTTTTGCAGTCTCCGGCGTAACCAAACCCGCTCATGCCGATAGTCATGCCGTTCTGAATGAATTCAGCCGCTGTTTGTGCAGTCGTAACCCGTCCGCGCAGTCGCTCACAACGAATCCGCCCCATATCCATCTCATCTCCTCCAAGTTTCGCTAACCTCGATAAAGCACGCGCGCCCTTTGAGTGGAGTCGCAAGCGAGCCTTCTGATAATGTATCATGTACTTGACATATTGTGCGTTTGGGATCGCCGAATTTGGGGCTTTTTGAGAGACGACCGCCCCGTATCGTCCGCATGCGACTGCTGCGCGCCGATTGGCGGGATACCGAAAAATATGTGGGGACAGCCTCTGGATAGCCTCAATTCTTGTGCCGAAGCAGTTGCGGCGTTGCGCTCTTGCGACGGGGGCGCAAGAAGTCCCTTCTCATGGCCTGCGGCTGGCCAGACCTGGCCTCGGGAGCCGGTTTCGGCAAGTTCAGGTCTGCGGGGCTAGCCCGAGAGTCGGGCGAATTCCAGATCGGGTGTGCAGTGCTGATGCAGCGATGCCGGGAAAGCGGGCGCTCTAAACAGCGAGACATGGAGGCGTCGCACCAAACTGGCGCTCCTCGGCCGACGAAGCGTTTGGCTACGTTGAAGGGCGGGCAGGGACCTTTCCTCCCTCAGGGACACGGTATGCCGACCAAGTCCCGGCTCAAATCTTAGACACATTATGGAAAGACGCAGAACAGAGGCCGTAACCGCTCCCGCATCTGCCTGAGCGGTCGAACCGGCTGACAAACCCTCGATCGCTCATTTGCCTGCAAACAAGCGCTAACTGCCTTTGAAGTTAGGCGTCCGCTTTTCAGCAAACGCTTTGACGCCCTCCTTATAGTCCTCAGTCCATCCCATTTCGCGGATGAAACTCGCTTCCATCGAAAGCTGTTGTTCCAAGGTATGACTATGAGCGGCGTGCACGAGTTGACGCGTCCGGACGAGCGCTTTCGTAGGCAGCGCAGCCACGCGGCCGACCAATGCGTCGACATCTGCCTTGAAGTCGGAATCGTCAACCGCATCCCAGATCAACCCCCATTCTGCTGCCTTGGCAGCAGGCAGCTTGTCAGCCAACATCGTGAGACCGAGTGCTCGCGCCACGCCGAGACGCTGGCTGAGAAACCAGGTACTGCCCGTATCCGGCGTGAGCCCAATCCTGGAGAACGCCTGGAGGAAATACGCTGACTTCGCTGCGACAACGATGTCACATGCAAGCGCTATCGCAGCGCCGCCCCCGGCAGCAAGGCCGTTGACAGCAGCGATGGTCGGTACGCTCAAATTCTGCAGCTTGAGCACGAGCGGTTTGAACAGACGCTCAACCAGGTTGCCGATGTCCGGCAGTCGTCCGTCAACAACCTGCATTGCTGGGTCCGCGAGATCCTGGCCAGCGCAAAATGCCCGGCCGGCACCGGTGATCACGAGGACGCGCACTTCCTTATCCGCTTGAACAGCATCCACCGCCGTTTGGAATTCCAACATCGCGGACTCGTCCAGACTATTCAGCTTTTCGGGTCGGTTGAGAACGAGTCTTGCGATCGCTCCCTTGATAGTTAGCTCAATACCACTGGCATTCATATCCTGTTTCCCTCTTCCTCGTCGGGTGCGTCGAGACAACTTGCTAGACGACCACCAAGGTGCCTGCTTTGCACAAGCCCCGAAAGGTGGCAATGGCATCATCCCGACTATTCCGAACTGTAAATCCATGGCTCGTTCTCGTCAAGATATTGACATTTTTTGGAGCCATGTACCTGTTTGAATGACACCTGCGGATGCAGTCCCAGCCCTACGACATGTCAATTTGCGCTCGCTCGTTAGGCCTCGGCAGGGGCACGTTGGCCGTTTCCGCGTCGGTTGTGGAGGACGCGGACACTCGGTGATTAATACAGGCGAGCGCGAGAGCCCCCACAATGCCTGCGCTACCAATCACGAGGAAGTTTTGGCTCAGTGGAAGCTTGAGTGACACGATCAATCCGATGATTACTGGCGCAGTGATTGCGCCCAGGCGCCCGATGCCAGAGGCCATGCCAACCCCGGTGGAACGCACAGCGGTCGGATAGAATTGCCCGCAATACGCATATGCCACGATCTGCGCGCCGGTCGAACACGCACCTATGGCACTGATAATCAGATAGAGCACCTCAGTGGAGGTTTTCATTGTCATCAGGTACAGGAAGACACTTCCCAATGCATACATGGATACGAGGACCCATTTGATGTGGAATCGGTCCGCTAGCCAGCCGCCCCCTACGGACCCGATAACCGCCCCAACGTTCAGTGCAATCACAAAACTTAGCGCCGATCCAAGTGAATAGCCAGACATTGCCATGAGCTTCGTCAACCAGGTACTGAGCGCATAAATCATGAAAAGACCTGTGAAGAAAGCGATCCAAAACATCACAGTGCTCAGCCCCCGTCCGTTCTGAAAAAGCTCGGCCATCGTGGCGGAAGGCGCGCGCTGCCTTCTGGGCGAAGAAAACGAATCGCCAGACGAGAACGCTTCGTCCGGCGCGATTCGAGCCGCAATTGCCGCGAGATTTTCTTGTTCCCCTTTCGCTGCAAGAAACGAAAGCGATTCCGGCATAAATTTCAAGATGAACGGAATCATTAAGACGGGCGCGCCCGCAGCAAAGAAGACGATCTGCCACCCGAAATCGGCTATGAACTGCTTGCCAATCAGAGCCGCCAGTATTCCACCGATTGCATATCCGGAGAACATTACCGTAGTCATGAAACTCCTGATTCTGCGTGGCGAGTATTCGGTCATTTGCGCGACAATATTTGGCATGACGCCACCAATTCCTAGACCAGCGATAAAGCGAGCCACGCTGAACGAGATTGGATCATGCATAACCCCGGCGAGCGCGGTAAAAACGCTAAAAAGAAAAACGCAGACAGAAATCGTCCAGCGCCTACCGATTTTGTCGGACATAACGCCCAAGAATATTGCTCCAAACATCATCCCGAACAAGGCTGAGCTCGCCATGAAACCCGCGGTCGATGCAGTCACGCCCATGTCCTTCATGATCGACGGAAGCGCAGCACCGGCAACGGCAATGTCGTAGCCGTCGATGATAATCACCACAAGGCACCACATCAGTACAGTGAAGTGGAAGCGATTGAATCTGGCCGTATCCGCAAGTTCGTCGATGTCTATCTGTCGCATTTCCCTAGCCCTCCCATATTAATTTACGCGCGAGGTCCACCGTCGCCAAGCAGCGGCGATTGCGATTTCCCCTCCGAATGGGACCGTCAAATTCCCTTCGACGCCCCTTTTGTTGACAGCTGGCCACACCGTCGTCTTGGCCGTCACTTCATAAATCTGCACTACTAATCACTGACCTTGCCGCACAAGATAGCCTCGTGGGTAGGTAGCGAACTCCCGAGACTCAGACCACTACGCTTGCGCCCAACTCCGGTCTGACTCCACTCGCTACAAGTCTCTGAGAACCGGAAATTGCTGCACAGCAAAAAAAAGAAACCCGCTGTCGATATGACTAGTCCTTGTCATTATTACGGCCATTTTCACCTATTTCTGTGCGTACAAACCCGACATCGCCTGATTTTTACATCAGGTTCTTGACACATTGTCGCCCCTGACCTACATTAGTTCCACAGTACCCCTGGAGCCGAGGCCTTTCAACCACAGATCCGGTGCGCGCCTCTCCCTGCGCGCGAAACTGCCGATTGTGCGCCCTCTTCTGAGATGTATGTGAAGCCCAGCGGCTAGCAAGCTGACGCTCTGTAGTAAGGGATGGAGACAAGCGTATGACCGCAGCGACACACGCTACAGAGCAGTCTTTCGCCCTCTGGGAATTCACGATGGCATGACATCACCGGTTTTGAAGTTGCGCAGCATGCGCGTGGCCGTCTTGCCAGCCACGGGCGAACGAAATAACGACGACATGTGAGACAACCATGAGCAACAAATTTGAGCTCGGCATGGAGAAATGTGCCGCGAACTTTCAGGCCCTGACGCCCCTGAGGCTACTCGACCGCGCAGCGGACATCTTCCCTGCTCGCACGGCCGTGATTTACAAGGAGCGCAGATACAGTTGGTCTCAGTACGCAGACAGGTGCCGTAGACTCGCCCGCGGTCTCATCGCGCAGGGGATCGTACTGGGAGACACGGTTTCGATCATCGCCTCGAACATCCCCGCAATGCTTGAGGCGCAGTTTGGTGTCCCACTCTCAGGTGCGGTACTGAACTGCATCAACATCAGGCTTGACGCCGCGGCGATGGCGTTCATTCTTCAGCATTCGGAAACTCGGGTCCTCCTCATCGATCAGCAATTCGCCGACGTAGCACAGGAAGCAGTAGCGTTGTCCGGCCTTGAAATAAAAATCGTCGACATTCGTGACGACGATCTGCCTGAAGCCGGATCAGCTGGAAAGGTCGAGTACGAACAATTCCTGGATAGTGCGCCGGAAGATCTGGAGCTTCGTTACCCATCCGACGAGTGGGACGCAATTGCACTGAATTACACTTCCGGCACTACGGGAAATCCGAAGGGCGTCGTCTATCATCATCGGGGCGCATACTTGAATGCGCTCGGCACGGCGCTATACGCAAAGCTGAATGCCCGCAATCCTGTATATCTTTGGACGCTCCCGCTGTTCCACTGCAATGGCTGGTGTTTCGCCTGGGCGCTAGCGGCGGTCGCTGGGACCAGCGTCTGCCTCCGCAAAGTAATTGCAGAGGACGTCTACGCCGCAATCGAGGCCCACAAAGTGACTCATCTCTGTGGCGCCCCCACGGTCCTTGGATTTCTCATTTCAGGGAAACCCAAGCACTGGACCAAACCCGAGACCCCGATCTACATCGGTTGCGCAGGCGCGTCGCCGCCATCAGGTATCCTGCGCGAGATTCAGGAGTTGGGCTTCGACCTCCTCCATGTTTATGGTATGACCGAGCAGCACGGTGTCAACACAATGTGTGAGCCACAAGACCATTGGGATCAGATGCCCGTGCAGGAACGGCTCGCGCACCAAGGTCGCCAAGGTGTCAGATCCGTTGTTTCAGACCAGATGATCGTGGCGGATCCGGTTAGCTGCCAGCCCGTACCGAGGGACGGAAAGACCTTGGGCGAGGTAATGTTTCGCGGAAATCTCGCGATGAAAGGCTACTTGAAGAACCCAGATGCGACACGCGAGGCGTTTCTGAACGGATGGCATCACAGCGGTGATCTTGCCGTACTACATGATGACGGTTACATCGAAATCAAGGACCGGATAAAAGACATCATCATCTCCGGTGGCGAAAATGTTTCTTCCCTTGAAGTGGAGGAAGTCCTGTCGACACACCCTGCTGTCGCGGGATCAGCCGTTGTGGCAGTGCCCGATCCAAAATGGGGAGAGGTTGTCTGCGCTGTGATTGAACTGAGGGCTGAACACGTTGGCACATTATCTGAAGACGAGATCGTTCAGTTTTGCCGGACGAAGCTCCCCGGCTTCAAGTCACCTCGCCATGTTATCTTCGAGCCCTTGGTACGCACGGCGACAGGCAAGTTGCAAAAGTTCAGGCTCCGCTCCCACGCAGCCAAAGTAATCGCAAATAGAGCCCGCGAATAACCACGAGCGAATTCCAACTCATACTGCATAAGGGCTCGCATTTTTTGACCAGCCCTTCGTCGATTGCAATGATCACAAGCGAGAGACTGGTGTGGCCCCGGAGCCTTGCTTTATTTGCACCGGCTGCCTTCGTGTTGATCTGGAGCACAGGCTTCCTTGTTGCACGCTACGGCATGCCGTACGCGCCGCCGTTCAAATTTCTGACGTTCCGCTATGGCCTATCTGCTGCATGCTTCCTGATATGGTCTCTATCATTCAACGTCAGGTTCCCGACGGAACGAATGCAGTTTGTTCACTTGTCCGTTGTCGGAATAATGGTGCAGGCCATCTACCTGGGTGGCGTCGGGCAGCCATCAAAGGACGAATGGGAGCCGAGCTAACATCTCTAATTGTGGGCTCGCAACCGGTTTTTACCGCCGCGTGGATGTCGAGCCGTGGCAATCAGATGACTTCGGTGCAATGGTTCGGCATTGGGCTCGGATCTGCTGGCCTACTACTCGTCGTTAGCCAAAAGTTGCATGTCGGGGAAGTTCGTCTCCCGACCGTCATATTCGCCGTCACGGCTTTAACTTCCATGACCATAGGGACTTTGTATCAAAAGCGATTCATCAAGCAGTGTGACGTGAGGACGGCCAGCATCATCCAGATGGCTGCTGCGGTTTATCGTGACACTTCCTCTTTGCCTCCTGGAGACAGAAGGATTCTCGTGGTCTCAACACGGCCACCTAAAATATGAACTCCTCGGTTCGATGACGTGGTCCGTGTTTGGCATGACTCTCGGTGGCAGTTCGCTTCTGTACATGCTTATACATCGCGGTGTTGCGACTTCGGTCACAAGTCTGTTCTATCTGGTTCCACCGACGACTGCTGTGTTTGCATGGTTGTTGTTTTCAGAGCCGATATCGCCGACCACCGTGATCGGTCTACTGATAACCGCCGCGGGGGTCAGCCTGGCAACGAACCCTCGATTTTCGCACATAAAGCGAAAAAGCAGCGTAACCATCAGGAGGAACTCCGACAGCGATGCCTGAACGAGTTCTCCCACATGAGGCGACTTTTTCGAGCGGAAATACCCAAGGCCGGCCGATGCACTGATATGCGTCGCTGCCCCCGCACAAATCTAGAACCCCAAGCGCCATATTACCAGCAGGATGCGAGAAATAGATGGATATGTTGCAACATATGCGTGTCTTCATGCGTATTGTTGAGGTTGGTAGCTTTACCGCCGCCGCCGAAGATCTCAACGTCACAACAGCTTACGCGTCCCGTGCGGTCTCAAGCCTTGAAGCGCACCTACAGACTCGTCTTCTAAACCGCACGACGCGCAGATTGTCGCTTACCGAAGCGGGCGAGCGATATTTTCAACGCATCACGCAGGTTATCCCGGAACTCGATTACGCTGAGGCAGAGGCACGTAATGCTTCTTCTCAGCCATCCGGCAGGCTGAAAATACAGGCCCCAACCGGCCTTGGTCATCATTATGTGGTTCGCGCTATCAGTGAATATCGAAAGCTTTATCCTGACGTGGCTATTCAACTTACGTTGGCTCAAAGATTTCCCGACCTGATCGAAGATGGTTACGACGTTGCTCTCGTCGCGGCGGTCTCTCTCTCCGATTCAAATTTGGTTTCCCAAAAGATCGGAACCGCGTTCAGTATAGCCTGCGCCTCTCCGAGCTATCTCAGAGAGCGTGGAGTTCCGGCTAGTCCGCAAGACTTATCGGGTCACACATGTTTGCGCCTTAACTCACCTGTCTTTCCGATGAACGTCTGGACGTTTGACGGCCCCCCCGATGCAAATACTGTTCACCTAGGTCCCTCAGAGTTCGAGGCCAATACCACGGAGTCGCTCGTCGAAGCCGTTCGGCATGGGATGGGCATTGGGCTCATACCTATCTACGCAGCCATGGACGCACTGCGCAATCAAGACATAGTCTGGGTGTTGCCGGACTACCGATCGCAAGAAATGAGTCTGTACGCGCTTTATCTTTCCCGGACTTATATCGACGCAAAGATTCACACTTGGGTTCAATACTTACGACAAACGTTGCCGACGCTACTAGCCGAGGAACAGCGCGAGGCATATCGCTTCGCGCAAGCCAACCAGTACACGGCTTGAGGTGCGCTTTAAGACCGACCAAGCTCGTCTCGGCGCCGCGCGCTTTCACGTTGTTCGCTTGATCGCGGGGGGCGTTTCGGTCCAGTAGCAATAACCGCAGGGCAATAGGCTCAATTACCCTTGTGCACATCGGGCACAAGGGTTTGCGTCCTGACCGCGAGGAGCGCCTCAGCTGTGCTGCTGAACAACGGAGTCCCTAAGGAATCGGGAGATCTCGTGCTCACTGTAACCAAGCTGTTCCATAATCGTAGCGCTATGTTCGCCGAGCTGGGGAGCTCGACGTGGCACGACCTTGTCTACTCCAACGATTTGTATTGGGCTGCTGACGGTGTGCGTTGCATACTCGGTGGGTTCGGCCAGTGGCACGATGATGTCATTCGCGTACATTTGCTCGTCGCGAACCACTTCTTCAATTACCTGCACAACGCCGTATATGACTCTCGCTGCGTCAAACGTCGTTTTCCAATATTCAAGCGGCTGCTGGGAAAATGCGTGATCCAAAAGCTCCACCAGCGCAGTTGAGTATATCGCCCTTCCCGTCGCATCCTGGAAACGGTGACCCTCAAGCAACGGTGATAGTTGCATCGCGCTGACCAGGTTGGTCCAATCCTTATCCTGTAAAAGGACGAGCAGAAGCCACCTGCCGTCGGACGTCTGATATGAGTTGAAAAGCGCGTTCTGCGGTGCACCGCGTGACTGTGAGCCATGGATCCGCGCGCCGTTTAAGCCCCCTTCGATCCACACTGCCGACGCCCACGCGCCCTGAGCAATCAGAGATGTAGTTACATGACTGCCTTTTCCCGTTTTTTCACGACGGTAAAGACCGGTGACAATAGCCGAGTAAAGTGTGCTTGCGGTCGCGTGGTCACCGATACCTGGAATCGGCAACGTCGGCGGACTATTGCCGTCGCGAGTAACATGCATCAGCCCGGAACGCGCCCAATAGGCGGTGCCATCGAAGCCAGGCCGATCCGCCTCCGGTCCTCGAGTACCGTAGCCGGTGAGATCTGCGTAAATCAGTCGGCTGTTCAGCTCTGACAGCTTTTCGTAGGACAGGCCCAGCTTTTCGCGTACATTTGGCGGGAAATTAACGACCACCACATCGGCCCATCGAACCAGGCGCTCAACTACGCCGGCGGCTTCAGCAGACTTGAGATTGAGCGCGAGGCTTTTCTTGTTCCGATTGGTCAGCTGCCATGGATAATTTTCCTCGCTGACTGGATTCGATGCCGATCTGTAAAACTGACGATATGGGTCGCCGGTCCCCGGGGGCTCCACTTTAATGACTGCTGCGCCAAAATCCGAGAGGATCGTCGTCGCGGCCGGTCCCGCGATATAGCTGGCGAAGTCCACCACCTTCAGGCCGGAAAAAGTGTTCGTTTGATCTTGCATGATGTCTCTGATGCATGACCGACCAGACAGCGACACGCCGGTCAGGGTGGGCCTTCGGACGGTGGACGATGTCGGATATCAGACTGTCACCATCCGGAAGGCGTTGAAAGCGCGCGGTGGTGGGAACACCACGTACGCGCCGCATCGGACGGTACCCGCGCAAACAGATGGAATAGCTTCTTCTCGAGGGTCGGCCAGGCTGAAGGAGATTGGGGAGCTGATCTCCCAGCCTGCAAAAGCTAGGTACCTAGGCTTTTTTCCTGAACTACCGGCCCTGGAATTCAGGAGCCCGTTTCTCTACGAAGGCTTGCATGCCCTCGCGCGCATCGCTCGTTTCCACGGCTCGAGCGAATAGTTTTGCCTCCAACTGCAGCCCTGCCTGGATGTCGAGCGTCGACGCGGCTTTCACGGCTTGTCGCGCGAGATGCACCGAGGCGGGATATCCGTTAGACACGGTGTGCAAGTAACGGATACCGATCTCGACCGCGTCTCCTTCCGGCACGACGTCATCGACAAGGGAAATTTGATGTGCCTCGTCCGCCGAGATCGCTCGCCCCGAAGTAATCATTTCCAGTGCTTTTTCGGTACCGACAATCCTCGGCAGACGTTGCGTGCCGCCATAACCCGGGATAAGCCCGAGTTTAATTTCCGGCAGCCCGAGCTTCGCCCCCGAGATCGCCACACGATAAGTGCACGCCATGGCCAACTCGAGGCCTCCGCCAAGCGCAGGACCGCGGATTACCGCAACGCTGGGAAGCGGTAGGTCCGCAAGTTTGGCGAACGCTTGTTGTCCGAAATCGGCGCCACCGCGATGTTGCTCGGGAGTTCTTCCGCGCAGTTCAACCACGTCTGCACCTGCGCAGAACGCGCGGTCGCCCGCGCCGACGACAACTACGCCGGCCGCGTGAGATTCCCTGATCTCGTCGATAGACCGGGAGAATTCCTCAAGCATCTGGAAGTTCAGAGCGTTAAGGGCCCCCGGCCGGTCGACGGTTACCACCGCGACGCTGCCGACAAAGTGCAGACGGATTGTCATGGGTTGTTTCCTCCGTCCTTCTCGCCCTTACCTTGATAAACCTCTCGAAACCTTGGCTTACGCTTTTCAAGGAACGCTCGCACGCCTTCTTGAGATTCGGCAGTCTCGTAGTACATCGACAAAGCTTGCATTCCCTGACCAGCAATTCCGCGGATCGAATCAGAGTCTGCATTGAAAGACCGCTTGGCAATTGCCAGCGCCGTAGGACTCATGGCCAGGATTTCCTGACACCACTTGTCGATCTCAGCATCCAATTGATCGTGCGGAACGACTGCATTCACCAGGCCCATATTTAAGGCTTCGGCTGCGGTGTATCGGCGGCACAGATACCAGATTTCACGCGCCCGCTTCTCGCCTACAACTCGGGCCAGCAGCGCCGTTCCGAATCCCGGGTCGACGGAGCCAACTTTGGGGCCAACTTGGCCCAACTGCGCCTTATCTGACGCGATGGCCAAATCGCAGCACGTAACGAGTACGTTGCCGCCGCCAATTGCATACCCGTTGACTCTTGCGATAACAGGCTTTGGGCAATCCCTAATTGCGCCCTGCAACTCTTCGACCGGCAGGCCGATAATGCCCCGACCGTCATAACCGCCGTTATGAGCGGACTGGTCGCCGCCGGTGCAGAATGCCTTATCGCCCGTCCCGGTCAGCACGACAACGCCAACGGCCTTATCCCATGACGCTGCATTCAGCGCGCTGATGAGCTCATCGCAGGTTTTGCCGCGAAACGCATTGTATTTTTCGGAACGGTTGATCGTGATACGAGCAACGCCATCGCGAACTTCATAAAGAATGTCAGTGTATTCGGACATGTTATTCACCCATGCATCGTCAAACCGCCAGAGACGCTGATCACCTGGCCAGTAATAAAATTCGCATCGTCGCTGGCGAGGAATGCCACTGCGCCGGGGATGTCGTCGGGCTGGCCCAGGCGTTTGAGCGGAATAGCCCGCTTGAGCCCTTCGTAAATCTTCTGGCCAAACTCGCCCTCTCCGAGGAAGGACTGCAGCAAAGCAGTATCAGTCGGACCGGGGCAGACAACATTGACGTTGATGTTGTTCCGCGCACACTCACGCGCGATGGTCTTACTGAACGCGATCACTCCACCCTTACATGCAGAGTAGACAGATTCACCCGAAGACCCAACTCGGCCTGCATCCGACGAGATGTTGATGATCTTGCCCTGCTTCCGATTCGTCATGAAAGGGAGGATTGCATGGTGCAAGTTCAGCGGGCCCAGAAGATTGATAGCAATCACCTTCTGCCAGAAAGACGGGTCCGTTTCGAGGAACTGCATGGCAACGTCCCAACCAGCATTGTTGACGAGCACATCGATGCCACCGCGCTGAGCAGCCACTTCCTTCATTGCTTTCACGACGGCTTCGTGACTTGTAATATCGAGCTGAACAGGCGAGATATTTGCGGCGTGCGCTTCAAGTTCGCGACCGAGCGTCTCAAGCGCGTCAGGATTCACGTCTACTGCGACGACGAAGGCGCCCTCCTCCAAAAACCGGCGAACTAGTGACCTACCGATACCGCCGGCAGCGCCAGTAATTACGACGACCTTTTCCTTTAAACCTCGCATTTCCTTTCTCCAATAGGACAACTTACTAACTGATGCTTGGCCCGCCATGTGAAAGCGCGCGTCAAACTGTTTGTATCCGGCCTACGCGATGGGCCTCACAAGCTCACCGCCAATCGAGTCGCTTGCTCAATCGCTCGCAACGCGTCCAGTTCGCTGGCGACATCCGCCCCTCCGATAATCAGTGGACTCAGTCCGAGCTCGGTTAGACGCTCAAAAAGATCACGATTTGAATTCTGGCCAGCGCACAGAACAACGTGATCAACCTCTAGGAGGTGCTTCTCGCCTTCAACTGAGTAGTGGAGGCCCGAATCGTCAATCGCCTCGTAGACGGCTCCGGGAATCATGGCGACACCAGCGGTGCGAAGCTTCGCTTTCAGGATCCACCCGGTCGATTTTCCGAGCCGTTTGCCAAGAGGCTCATTCTTCCTTTGAAACATCCAGACTTTTCGCTTCGCCTTCGTATGTTCGGAAAGAGCTGTAAGTCCGCCGGCTTTGACGTTCGTGGGATCGACGCCCCACGCACGGAAAAATTCTGTTGCCTCAAGTGACTCGCGCGACTCGCCCAGCAAATACTCAGCTACGTCGAATCCGATCCCGCCCGCACCGATGATTGCCACTCGTTGTCCAATCTGTACCTTGCGGGTCAGGACGTCGATGTACGACACAGCTTTCGGGTGGTCCGCACCAGCCAGGTCAGGAATGCGAGGGCGAACACCCGTTGCAACTACCACTTCATCAAACGCTGCCGCGGCAATTTGCTCGGCGCTGGCTCGTACGCCCAATTGCACGTTCACGCCGAGCCTGTCGATACGCGTGCGAAAATACCGCAGCATTTCATGGAACTCTGCTTTGCCCGGGACAGCCTTGGCCAGGTTTAACTGCCCTCCGAGCTCGGGGTCCGCTTCATAAAGTGTGATTTCGTGCCCTCGCTCCGCCGCATTGATGGCGAAGCTCATCCCGGCGGGCCCACCTCCAACGACTGCGATACGCTTAGGTTCCGTGGACCGACCATCGGGGAACTCGATTTCGCGGCCCGCCCGGGGATTTACGAGACACGTAGCTGTCCGCTCCGTGAAAATACGGTCCAGACACGCTTGATTGCACGCAATGCAGGTGTTGATCTCATCGGTAATGCCGAGGCGCGTTTTCTTGGCAAAGTCGGGATCGGCCAACAATGGCCGCGCCATGGAAACCAGGTCAGCCACGCCAGAAGCAATCAGTTCCTCAGCAATCTGCGGCGTGTTGATGCGGTTGGAAGCCATCACCGGGATTGACACGGCAGACTTCACGTTCCGGATCGCCTCACGCCAGACAGCGCGTGGCACTGTCGCCGCGATAGTAGGCACTGCCGATTCGTGCCAACCGATCCCAGTGTTGATCACGTCCGCGCCCGCTGCTTCAACCTTGCTCGCAAACTCTGCAACCTCGTTGCCCGTTGCACCACCTTCAACGAGGTCGATCGAAGAAATCCGATAGATGAGAATCGCCCGTTTACCAATACACTCGCGTACTGCGCGGATCACCTCAAGCGGGAACTTGATGCGCCCCTCACAATCTCCGCCGTATCCGTCAACGCGATGATTAGTGCGCTCGGCAGTGAACTCGTTAAGAAGGTAGCCTTCCGAGCCCATAATCTCTACGCCGTCGTAGCCAGCCTCAATGGCGAGGGCTGCGGTCCGCACGAAATCAGACACCGTACGCTCGATATCCTCCACGCTCATCTCGCGGGGGGAAAACGTGTTGATGCGCGCCTTGCCTGGAGACGGCGCGACGCATTCCGGCACTTTGGCGTACCGGCCAGCATGGAGAATCTGGAGAATGATCTTGCCGTTCGCTTCATGTACCGCCCGTGTCACTACACGGTGTTCTTCGAGCTGCGACGGGCTATTGAATAGCGGACCGCCTTCTTCCATGACGCCTTCGGGATTTGGTGAGAAACCGCCACTCAGAATCAGTCCGACTTCCCCTTTGGCTCGGACCGCATAAAACGCCGCGAGACGCTCGTTTGGCCGATCGAGAGTTTCGAGCCGCGTGTGCATTGCGCCCATGACCATCCGATTCGACAGGACGACTTCGCCGACTCTAATTGGTGTAAGTACCTTCTGAAGCATCTCCATTTTGTCTCTCTAGGTGTGTTGCATGAGACAAGCATATGCAACCCCGCAAACTACGTCAAGTACATGACGTATTTTTTATTACGCACGACAATGTTCTGGCACGCGACTACCTCATTGTTCTGGTAAAATATCAAGTAGTTGCTATAGGTAACGAGGGTAAATACCGGTAGTTCTGACGAGCCGAGAATATCCGTTGCGAACTGGGCATTCCAGCGAGTGCCGCTTAGACTCGACATGGCACGTAGTAAGGAATCGTCGAGCATCCGCAGCGCTTTATAATTGCAGAATGCGCAACAGTGTTGCTGAGCCGGGCCCCATTTATGACCAAATTTGACCCTTCGTACGAAGAATCGGTTTCTTCGATCCATAATCGCCTTTTCTTCAGACTTTTCCAAGCGGGCAACACGCTCGACCGACAGACAACGAAGACCCTTGGCATTACAACTGTGCAATGGGCTGTCCTAGGCGCGCTTTCGCGCCCGCAGGCATCTGAAGGAATGTCGTTCTCTGATCTGGCGGAGTATCTGGTCGTCAGCCGGCAGAGCCTTGACGGCGTAATGAAGCGACTAGAACGAGACGGACACGCCCATCGCATCACCGACACTGCGGACAGGCGCGCGAAGAATGTCGTACTGACAGAAAAGGGACGAACTTTCTGGGAGGCCCTCCAGCCCAAGATCTACGAGTTCTATCGGCAGTCGCTCGAAGGCTTTCGTTTCGACGACAAAGTTTCGCTCGTCTATTTTCTTAACCGCCTCAACGAAGGTATGGGCGACGTCGATCTTGAAAAAGAAAACGTCACTACCCGTACACCCGGGTCGTCCCGAGCAACCGCTCACAAGTGACATCGACAGACTTTGTAATTCGTCCGACCGGCTCGATTCCGCTACACTGGGAATCGGCATTCCGGTGAAGACCGCGAATGCCAACCTTATCGCTTAGTGAGAACATGGACGGATCAAGACCACTCATCGCGCCGAATGGATTGCGCGGCCTCGCTCATCTCCTGTAGGGCGTAGGCCTTCGTAGGCAGTGCTCCGGCCCAGCCTTGCCCGAACGACAGGTACAGCCCTGCGATCTTCGACACGGAGCACGCGACGCATCTTGCGAGCGACCGCCATTTCGCAATTACTTTGCGGCCTGTCGGCGCAAGCCCTGGTCAATGACTAGGAGGCGTACCGCCGGCGATCGGCAGGATGCGTTAACGCGACTGTCGCTTCAATCATTCCCACTGCACCGCTGCAGGACTTGCGGATTCAATGGTGTCAGCGGTTTTCCTTGCACCAAGTAGCCGATCAGGTTATCGGCGGCAAGGTGTGCCATTGCCTTACGGGTGCGAATCGTAGCGCTCGCGATGTGAGGCGTGAGAACGATGTTGGGCACGGCGAGTAAGTCCGGGTGGACACTCGGCTCCCCTTCGAACACGTCTAGTCCAGCGGCCGCGATCTTCTTCTCGCGCAGAGCGTGGGCAAGCGCGGCATCGTCGACAACTCCACCACGCGCGATGTTGATCAAATTTGCGGTCGGTTTCATCAGACTCAGCTCAGCCTCACCAATACAATGGTGCGCCTGAGCTGAGTATGGCAGGACGAGCACAAGGTGATCGGCTTCGCGTAGCAACTTCTCTTTACTGACGAAGCTCGCACTACAGGCTTGCTCAAGATGAGATTCAAGTTGCGAACGGTTGTTATATAGGACTTTCATGCCGAACCCGTGAGCACCGCGCTTCGCTATCGCTTGGCCAATGCGTCCCATTCCCAGAATACCCAACGTGCTCCCATGAACGTCCGAGCCTGCAAAAAAGTCGATACGGCCCCGGCTCCATTTTCCAGCTCGAATATACTGCTCACTCTCACCGATACGGCGAGCAGTCGCCATGAGCAATGCAAATCCAAAATCCGCCGTAGTTTCTGTCAGAACGTCTGGCGCATTAGTCCCAAGCACGCCGCAAGCCGTCATTGCGTCGAGGTCAAAGTTGTTGAATCCGACCGCGGTATTGGCGACGATTTTCAGGTCGGGACATTGTTCGAGCAATCCTGCATCGATCCGTTCCCCACCGCTTGTAAGAAGGCCGGCCTTTCCTTTCGCGCGCTCGCAAATCTGCTCGAGGCTCCATGCGACGTCTTCTTGGTTGGCTTCCACTGAAAAATGTGTGCGCAGTTTATCGAGCACCTCAGGGAAAATCTCGCGCGTAACAAGGATCGATTGTCTGTTCATATCGTCGCTCTACCAACAAAAAAAAGGGAAAGGGCAGGCGAAGATTCTGAATACCTCGCTCACACCTCTAGTTAGAACTCCAGGATTCAGGGGTCAACGCTTCGTACTTGTTGCACCTAGGACGCGCCGTGCTTTCGGAAGCCACGACCATCTTGAGGTCCTTTTCCGTCAGCTTCGCTTTCACGGCTTTGACGCTTCGAAGGTTCAAGACGGTTCACCCAAGCAGGCGGCTTGACTCAGCTCCGCGACAGCGGCAAGCAGGTGCGGCAATGCCTCCTCGATGAAGCTCTCCATCGTGGTGTCGCCCGCCTGATTCGTAACGCTTATAGCAGCAACGGCCTCTCCCGCCTTGTTAAAGACCGGCGCAGCGATGGTTCTTAGACCAAAGGCGTTCTCACCGTCCGAGGCGGCCCAACCTCGCGCTCTGATTTCGCTAAGCTTTTTGAGCAGTTCGTCCACATCTGTGATCGTTCTCTCCGACAGACGGCGTCGATCAGAGCGCTCCAGAACTTCCCGTTGGTAGTCCGGTGGTTCAAATGCCAAGATCGCTTGGCCGAGCGCAGAAGCATAGATTCCGATACGGCTTCCGACGTTGCGATCCAGATTGCGTCCAAATGTGGCCTGGGCGCGCTCCACGAAGACAACGTCGGTCCCATCGAGCATTCCAAGCGAAGCAGCGTCTGCCCCTTGAGCAACAAGCTCTGCGACAATCGGGCGGGAGAGGTCCTTGAGGTTCAGGTGCGCCAAAGCGGTGTAGCCGAGTTCGAGACATTTGAGCGTCAGTCGGAATCGCTTCGTCCCGGACACAGGGGTTATGTATCCAAGCTCGCGCAACGTGTGCACAAGACGGAAGGCCGTCCCTCGATCCAGATCGGTGCGAGTCGCAATCTCTGAAATAGTGAGTTGGTCGTTTCCGGGAACGAAGGCCCGAAGCACTGCAAAGGCCTTAACGACTGAAAGAACTGCATTTTTTGGATTGGCCGGCGTCTGGCTCACAGTCATCTCCCAAGTGCTCGGATTGCGAGCGAACGTTCTGTTTCCGAACATTACCGATCGCGTGACTCTTATGTCAAGATCCGAGTACCTGCGTAGCCGCTAATTATGTAGCGACAGCGACAAGTTCGGGCAGAGTATCGAGACCAACTCTTTCGATCGGATGCGAGTGGGCTTCCCAACGCCGATGCGGCCGTCATCCGAGCCGTGACCTAGCGCAAAATTCAAAACCTGTGCCGCAACGCTATGCGCGCAGCGAACTGGTGGTTGTTGGTGGAGTCTCCAATATTGCCGATATCGGCTACAGCCGCGGCACCTGTCGACGACGTACCTGATGCACGTTGATAGGTGCCTTCAACATAGACATCCGTGCGCTTGGAAAGCAGATAATCACCCAACAGTGCGACTTGGTTGTAGTGCTGATTGCCCACAGTCTGGCCGTTGGTCTGAGTTACCCCCGCGCCGTTGAGATAGTCGTAAGCAGCGGCAAATGATAGCGCTGGCGTCGCTTGATATCGTGCAGTAACGTCGTAATTGTTGAAGCGCGCCATTGCACCACCGAACGTCCCACCCAACCCTGCAAACTGGATATTGGTCCACGCACCCGTAACGGTCAGTCCACCGATGGTGTAGCCCGCCCCCGCGCCCACGACTTGCCACGAAGATGCACTGGAGTAACCGCGATTCAACGAGTTCGCAAGGAAAGATGCACCATTGGCGTTATTAGTGAATAGCCCCGAACCTGGCGTAGCCGATGTCGGGTTTTTGAAGTATGCAAACCCAGCGCCGAGGCTCAACGGGCCATTGGCGTAGGTAGCGCCCAGCGAATACCCGCTGTTTCCCGTCACGTTGCCCGGCTGACCGCCTACGCTGTATTCACCACCAAAGGTCAGGCCAGCATAGCTCGCGCTCATGTAGCGGATCGCGTTGTTCACGCGAAGCGAATTTCCCGTGTTGTCGATATCGCCAGGGTGAAGAAACAGAACCGATCCGGCCTGCTGCGACCCACCCGAGGTAAAAGGCTGCAGAAAATAAGTGATCATGTCGTACTGGCGACCGAGCGTCAGACTACCAAGCTGACTGCTACTAAGCCCAACGAACGCCTGCCGTCCGAGAAACGTTCCACCTTGCGCTGACTGCCCGTTATTCAGATTAATGCCACCTTCTAGTGTGAAGATCGCCTTCAGCCCGCCCCCAAGGTCTTCTTTTCCCGTGAAACCCCACCGGCTACCGCTAATACCGCTGGTCGAATCGAGTGCAAACCGTTTGCCGCCTGTCGGTCCTCCTACGTTATTCACGAAGGTGAGTCCCTCATCGAGGATGCCATACAGCGTCACGCTACTCTGGGCATAAGCGCACGGCATCGCCAACATGAGAGACGACAACGTCAAGATTTTTTTCATGCGATATCCTTATATAATCACGTCGATGTTTTTAGGCATACTACATAATGTGTAGATTTCATTTAGATGCGACGTCATCGATATCTCGATAGCGTTCACACGCGTCTTACGCCGTATTATCTTCTTTACTATATTCTCGGAGCAGAGTTTAGGGCGTCACGTTTTATATCTGTAAAGCAACCCAGCTCCGAGACTTTGAACTCTTCCTCATTTCGGCAAAAAACCTGTCGACAGCCATGGCACGACTGCGACGAGCACGGTTCCGGCCACCAGCGCCAGCATGTAACCAATAATTGGCCGCATGCCCTCGTTCGGATGGACACCGCTGATTGCGCATGCGGCGTAGTAACCAACCCCGAACGGCGGCGCAAACAAGCCGATGCCCATGGACAATACGACGACCATCGAATATTGCACTGGGTTGACACCTAGTTGGGCCGCAATCGGGAACAGCAGAGGCCCAAAGAGCACAATAGCTGGGATGCCTTCAAGAACACTGCCAAGGACGATGAACGCTAGAATCGAAACGGCAACGAACGTTAATGATCCTCCCGGCATGGTCGACATGACTTGCGCGAGTTGCCCCGAGAATCCGGAACGCGTCAGCGACCATGCCATGCCCGTTGCTGTACCAATGATCAAGAGGATCGCGCCCGACAACGCGGCCGTTGCGACAAGCGCTGACCAGACACGCCGGAGCTCAAATCGACGATACACAACCAGTCCTATCAGCGCGCAGTAGACGATGCCAATCGTCGACACCTCTGTGGCAGTGGCAATGCCCTCGACAACTGCCGCACGGATGACAAAGGGCAGGATCAATGCTGGGATGGCGACGACCAAACTACGGCCCACTTCACGCAAACTCGCTCGCTCGACGACGGCCGTGTCAGCACGTCTTCCTCTCCACCACACGACTGTTCCGAGTGTCGCCGCGAGCACGAGTCCTGGCACAAGACCTCCCGTAAATAGAGCTGCAACGGAAATGCCTGTTACCGAACTAATCGTAATGAGCACGATGCTTGGTGGAATAGTTTCGGTCTGAGCACCCGTGGCAGAAAGAAGCGCGACCATGTCACCGTCGTGGGCTCCGCGCTTTTTCATCTCGGGAAACAGCACGGGCGCAATCGCCGCCATGTCTGCAGTCTTCGAGCCGGAGATGCCAGACACAAGGTACATCGCGCCAATGAGCACGTAGGAAAGTCCGCCCCGTACGTGCCCGAGTAGCGAAGCTAAAAAATGGACCATGGCCTTCGCCATGCCGGTCATCTCCATCAGCAGCCCAAGAAACACGAATAACGGTATGGCCAGCAATAGAATCTGCGACATTCCTTCGTCCATACGGCTGACCACCACCGTCATCGGTGTCGAAGTTGTGAGGGACAAGTATCCGAGTGTCGAAAGGCCAAAAGCGAAAGCGATCGGTACACCCGAGAACACCAGAAGAGCGACGACGCCGACGAAAAAAATCAGCAGATTGGCGTTGCCTAAACCCTGAAGCCATGGCTGAGCGAGGCACAAAGACGCAATGATGAGACCAACCACGCCGAGTGCTGCCAGCAGCATGCGCCAATTTGAGACGACAACCAGCTTGAAAAGCGCGGAAAGAAACATCAATGTGACGCCACAGGGCAGCGCTGCTGCCCGCCATACGTCAGATATTCCCAACGAAGGCATCGTCACGCCGGCCTCCTCAGTTGCAAACTCGAAGGTTGGGTAGGCAAGAATAACGAGGAATACGCCGGACGCGACGATGGCGACGAGTTCGAGAAAGGCTTTCGTACGCGGCGATGCATTATTAACGACAGCGGTCATACGCATGTGCGAAGATCGTCTAAGGGCGATGACCGACCCCAGCATCACCAGCCATACGAACAGAGCAGACGCTAGCTCGTCAGACCACGTCAACGGTTGATGAAATGCATAGCGGCTGGTGACGCCGCTGAACAGTACGATGATCTCTGCGATGACCAGCATTCCTGCCGGAACTTCCGACACGTACCCGATCGACCTGTCAAGAAATTCGATGATGCCTCGATGGCTGCGAGGTTCATCTGCCGACTCAGCGGCTTGGCTATATAGCTGTGTCATTTGTCTCCATCCTTTTGCTCAGTTTTTGGCTCCGCACGGGCTTTCTGCAAAGTGAGTTCATTTATTAGGCAAGCGTTAGCCCAGCTCGAGGCCAAGGCGCGGCAAGCAAATTCCCGTATCCTGATAAAGTAATGAATGCGGTGCGCCGATCATCGCCACCAAAGCAAATGTTCGTACAGAAGCGTTCAGGCGCCTCATGAAATTCGGTGAGTTCGCCGGTCGGCGAAAAAACGCTGATACCACCTCGAACAAACGTCGCCACGGCGACGTTGCCGCCCTCTTCAACGGCAAGCGAGTCAAAGCGCTGATATCCTGCCAGCCCATGTACAAGGCGCCCCCCATTAGGGGATGGCCAAGCTTCCTGCTTGAGAAAGCCTGGTTCCATTACGTCATACGCCCAGAGACGGCTGGTTTCAGTTTCACTAACGTAAAGCGTCTTGCCATCTGGAGATAGGCCGACGCCATTGGGCGTAAGTACGGGATACGCTGCACGTCGGATCGTCGATCCGTCCATCCGGGCGTAATAGATTGCCCCCCGCATAATTCTGTTTTCGAAAATCTTTCCGAAATCTGAAAACCAAAAGCCGCCGTGTTTATCAAAGACGATGTCGTTGGGCCCGTGCAATGGCTCACCATCGCATCCGGTGTAGATATCGTCGACTTTTCCTGTCGCAAGGTTCACCCGCTGAATGCTACCCTTTACATAATTTGCAGAGGGACCGATAGGGCGCGTAAATCCGCTTTCTGTATGCCAAGCAAAACCACCGTTGTTGCATACGTAGACGTGTCCATCGGGACCAAGTGCCGCGCCGTTCGGCCCCCCTCCGAGGTCCGCAATGACCTCTTTATGGCCATTTGTCTCAATGCGAGTCAGCGTGCCCGCTGCGATCTCGACCAGGATCACGCTTCCATCGGGCATCGCGATTGGACCTTCTGGGAATCTCAGACCCGTCGCCATAAAGCTACCGCCCAATTTGCGCTCAATCATTCGTAAAGCTCCTGACAACGATCGCTCGAGGTGCCGACGACGCCATTCGTGTGGCGGCTACCGAACTTGCTTGCTCGACTCGCTAGTGGGCCGTTGCACGGGACACGCTGAGTTGGCTGAGAAGAATGTGTCGACCAACAGTCGACCTTGATCAACTGTTCGCAGCCCTACTACCACTCGACCGAAATGTACTGCGTCTGCAGGAATTCCATCAGACCCTCATGTCCTCCCTCGCGGCCGAGTCCGGACTGCTTCATCCCGCCAAACGGCGCGGCAGGATCGGAAACAACGCCTCGATTGAGACCGACCATACCGAAGTCGAGTTTCTCGGAGACTCTCAAACCACGTTTCATGTCTCGCGTGTACACGTACGCGATAAGGCCGAATTCAGTCTTGTTGGCGAGTTCAATGACCTCCGCCTCCGTGCTGAACGTCTGCAAGGCAGCGACGGGACCGAAAATTTCTTCGCGTACCAGGTTGGCTGAAACCGGGACATGCGTGAGCACAGTGGCAGGATAAAAGAAGCCCTTTCCATCAGGTCGCTTCCCGCCCGCGGTGACCTTAGCGCCCTTCGCGATGGCGTCCTCTACCAGCTCTTGCACTTTGTCGCGAGTATCTCCGTTGACAAGCGGCCCAAGCGTTACGCCGTTCTCAAGACCGTTACCCATCTTGAGGGCATTCATTCTTGAAGAGAGCTTCTGAGCGAACGCATCGTGCACAGACTCGTGCACATAGAAGCGATTCGCCGCCGTGCAGGCTTCGCCTTGATTACGCATCTTGGCGATCATGGCGCCGTCGAGTGCCTCGTCGAGGTCTGCGTCCTCAAAAACAATGAAGGGCGCATTGCCACCAAGCTCCATTGCCGGCCGCACGACGTTATCAGCCGCCTCGTGCAGAAGCTTGACACCTACCTCCGTGGAACCAGTGAATGAGACCACGCGCACGCGCATATCGTGGAGCATGCCGGAAACCACGGCCCCCGACCGTCGCGACGGTACAACGTTGACCACACCCGCCGGCACACCGGCTTCCTGCAGAAGTGGCATGAGTGCCAGCATGGTAAGCGGGGTCTCGGATGCGGGCTTGAGAACCACGGAGCAACCTGCTGCAAGCGCCGGAGCGATCTTTCGAGTCGCCATCGCAGCCGGATAGTTCCAAGGCGTCACCAACACGGCGACGCCCGCCGGCCTATGCTGAACCACGATACGCGCGCCGGATGAGGGGGCGCGGGAGAGCTGCCCCAAGTTGCGAACGCCTTCTTCACCGAACCACCGAAAGAATTCGGCGGCATAGGCAACCTCGCTGCGGGAATCGGGCAACGCCTTGCCGTTTTCCAAGGTGATTAGCCTGGCAAAGCGTTCAGCGTTGGCGGTGAGCAACTCGAAAGCGCGACGAAGGACTTCGCAGCGCTCACGTGGCGAACGCGCAGCCCATTCGGCAGCAGCGTCGGCCGCAGCATCGACAGCCGCTGCAGCGTCATCAACGGTGGCGCTCGCTACCGACGCGATGACGTCCTCGGTTGCCGGATCCAGAACGTCAAAACGCGATTTGTCCGAGGACTCCCGCCATTGGCCGCCGATCCAAAGTTCGGTCGGAATATTGGCGAGCAGATTTTCGTACATGAACCACCCCTGAATTGTTTACTGGTTCAGATTTGCTGAAAGCGGCATTGATCTCGAGATTTCGTCACCGCGAACGAGGACTCTCGGAACTTGGGTCGTCATCCGCAGCGACTCGCTCTAACCACGCTCTCATACATCATCTCGTGATGCGTTGCGCCCCTACCAAAGGCGCAACGTACGAAATGCGCCGCTACACGCCTGAACGTACACGCATCGTCATCCTTGAATACGTGACGGGCCGTGCAACTTCATTCCGGTCAGTGCGATCGAGCGCAACCGCCCTTTCACTTACGAAAGCCCAGTGCTTCGCATTTGCGCGTTACGTCCCGGAATGCATGGGTGATCATGATGCCGTCCGTCAGATACCAGAAGATGCGGTGCTGCGGGTTCGCCTCCAGCTTTCTGCTGACGTCCTCAACTGAGCTGGTGAACTGCATCACCTTGACTCCATTGGCTTCTGCCGCCTTAATCACTCGCTCGTTCGCTTCAACGATGATCGGGTCGGCACAGACGTCCCCAACGCTTCGCCCCTTCGTCGGCAATCCGAGCGAGAACGCAAGGTCGTACGGGCCCATCTGCACGAGGTCGATTCCGGGTACCGCCAAAATCTTCTCGACGTTCTCCAAGCCTTCCTTCGTTTCGATCATCACGCCGATTACAACATCGGTACTTCTGCGTTCGTAGTCGTCAAGGGGCAAGCTCAAGTAATGGCCTTCTCGGGTCTCCGGGCACACGCCACGCTCACCGATAGGAGGCATCCGCACGTACTTGACGATCGACTTCGCTTCCTCCTCGCTGGATACGCGGGGGAAGTGCACACCTTCGACGCCGATATCGAGCACGCGGATGATCATTCGAGGGTCGACGCCCCACATCCGGACTAGGCTCGGCAGATTGACAGACTTGCCTGCTCGCGCAAGCATGGCAATCTGCGAGGTCTCATAGGTCGAGTGTTCAAGATCCGGAATCAGGAAGTCGAAGCCTGTGTATCCGAGCACTTCAACGATTTCAGGGCTGGGGAACTGCATAAACGTTCCCAGCGCGAACTCATTGTTCTCAAGGATTTGTCGCAAACGATTCGTCGCCATGGTTTCCTTCCAGTCAGTGGTTGAATAAGACAAATTTGAAATTCGCAGTACGAATCTCTTTTGCTAGCGGATTTTATAAACTGATCCAACCCGAGTCATTTAGTGAATCTCGGGCTCTGGTACCGTACCGGGGGCCTGCAAGAAGTCGAGGTCGCAGCCACTATCGGCCTGGCCAATGTGCGCGGAGAACATCGCTCCATAGCCCCGTGGATAAATACGTTCAGGAGGCGTCCACTCAGCCTTTCGTTCTTCTAGCTCTTCGTCTGATACTACGAGCCGAATGCTGCGCGCCGGTACGTCGATTTCGATCAGATCACCGTTGCGGACAAGCGCGAGCGGTCCGCCGATAAAGCTCTCCGGCGCCACATGCAGAATGCACGCGCCATAGCTTGTTCCGCTCATCCTTGAGTCGGATATACGAACCATGTCGCGTACACCTTGCCGCACGAGCTTGGTCGGAATCGGCAGCATGCCCCACTCCGGCATTCCGGGTCCGCCTTTTGGGCCCGCATTTTGCAAAACGATGACGTGATCGGGGGTAACGTCGAGATCCTCGCGGTCAATTTCTGCCGCCATCTCGTTGTAATTGGCGAAAACTAGCGCGGGGCCACAATGCTTATGCAATCGGGGATCAGCCGCCGATGGCTTCATTACACACCCGCCAGGAGCAAGGTTGCCACGAAGGACAGCCAAGCCTTCCGCTGACGAAACGGGGTTCTGAACGGTACGAATAACGTCATCGTTGTAGACCGTTTGATCTTGCAGCGCGTCGCCCAGAGTTCCGCCTAGGACATTCTTTTGAGAGAGATCCAGGCGATCGCTAATCCTTGTAAGCAAAGCCTGCAAACCGCCCGCATAGTAAAAGTCCTCCATGAGGTACTTCCCGGACGGCCGGATGTCTGCTATTACGGGTATATCTCGCGACAACGCATCAAAACGCTCAAGCTCAAGCGGGATGTTTGCCCGGCGCGCCATCGCAATGAGATGAATGATCGCATTGGTGGAACCGGCTAACGCAGCGCTCGTCACGATAGCGTTGTCGAACGAAGTGGACGTCAGAATGTCGCTGGGCTTCAAATCTTCCCAAACAAGATCGACTGCACGCCGGCCACACTCCGCTGCCATACGGCGATGATTTGCATCCGGAGCCGGGATCGAGGACGCACCTGGAAGCGACAAGCCGAGGACTTCCGTGAGTGAGGTCATCGTCATGGCCGTGCCCATCGTCATGCAGACACCGTCCGAGCGAGCGATACCTGCTTCCATCTCACTCCAATCGGCGTCGCTGATCTCGCCTGCCCGCTTTTCGTCCCAGAACTTCCAAATATCGCTACCTGAGCCCAATATCTTGCCGCGCCAGTTCCCGCGCAACATGGGTCCTGCCGGCATAAAAATCGCGGGAAGATTTGCACTAATCGCGCCCATCACAAGAGCGGGCGTAGTCTTGTCGCAGCCGCCCATGAGCACCGCACCATCGATCGGCAATGAACGCAGCGACTCCTCTGCCTCCATTGCCAACAGATTCCGGTACAACATGGTGGTGGGCTTGACGAAATTCTCTGGCAATGCCATCACCGGAATCTCTACCGGAAAGCCTCCGGCCTCAAGCACCCCTCGCTTCACGTCTTCGACGCGGTTCTTAAAATGAGCATGGCAGTGTGCGAGTCCGCTCCAGGTATTTAAGATTGCAATGATCGGCTTTCCGGCGAAGTCGATCATGTCCAAACCCATTTGCTTCATCCGTGACCGCTGGCTGAAGGAACGAAGATCGCTGACTCCAAACCAGCGATGACTTCTCAGTTCCTCAGCCGTTTTCCGCTTCTTCATGACCTTAGTACCCTTATCAGAATCCACCGCGAGATCGCTCGTAGACCGCATTACCTCAATCGGGACGTCAGGCGTGGAAATCGCCTACGACGCGCAAATCGGGTCACGCTGCCGATCCCTTTCCACTTTCTTGGGCTGTATTGACCGACGACTGGTCGCCTGTCACGCCCCGAGGGGCCCTGTGTACTTCTCAATCTTGGCCCATGCCTCAGGTCCAAATTTCGCCTTCCAGTCCTTGTAATAGCCAGCGCTCACGAGCTTTTCGCGAAAAGGTGCTTTCGTCGGATCGCTTACGACCATTCCTTTCGATTTCAACTTCGCCTCCGCTTCGCCGCTCGCCCTAGCAAACTCCTTTTGCTGACGCACAGCTGCGTCCTCGAGGTTTCGCTGTACTACTGCCCGCACGTCCTCGGGCAACTTGTTCCACGTCTTGTTTCCGGCCATGAGCCAGAGGCCCTCCCAACAATGAGAGGTCTTCGAACAATACTTTTGGACCTCCGCGATATTGAGCGACTCCAAGAATATGAGCGACCCTTCCATGCCGTCAGCCACCTTTGTTTGCAAAGCGCTGTAGACTTCGCCGACGGTGATGGTCGTAGGGGACGCACCAAGTGCCGAGAACATCGTCGTGTACAGGGGACTTGGAGGAATTCGGATCTTCACGCCATTAAGATCGGCTGGAGTGGCAATCGGCTTGGTGCTGGTGGTGATCTGTCGGAACCCGTTATCAATCATCTTGAAAGCAGTAGCGCCGGTCTTATTTAGTGCTTCTTTGATGTATTGACCGAGGTCGCCGTCGAGTGCGGCCCAAAGCGTCTTGTAGTCGTTGTACGCGTAAGAAAGACACGGCGTGCCGGCCACGGGAACAACGGTGTACAAGAACGACGACGAACTAAGCGCGAAGTCGATTGCTCCCGATCTTAGTTGAGTGAAAACGCTCTGCTCGCTACCAAGAGCGCTGTTTGCCAAATACTCGATCTGGACGGCTCCGTTGGTTTCCTTCTTAATCGCTTCGATCGCGGCAACAGTAAAGGTCGATCCCGGATGGGTGCTCGGCAGCGGTGAGGCCATCGTCATCTTCCAAACCTTTTGCGATTGTGACCAAGCCGGTCTTACAAAAGGGGCAGAAACCGCTGCGGCCGCCAGAGCCTTGCAAAGTACCCTTCGCTTTGTCATATCAGTCATGTCGTCTCCTAATCGTTCTGTTATCTGCCCGCCGCGCTGCAGCGAATCTGGGATCTAGCCGTGCTCCGCATCTTTAAAATACTTGTCTACGATGCGTCTGATTTGCTCGGTGGCTTCGAGTGAAAATCTAGATACATGCCGTGTGCTGCCCACGTTCTCGCCTGCAAGGGACAGCGCTTTCTTGACAGCAGCGGGGGCAAATCCGAGTGCATGAAGTTCGGCGCGAAGGGCTGACACGACGTCCTGTGCCGCGAGCGATCCTTCCGAATCGCCAGCCTTGAAGCGGCTCCAAATCAAATTGACCGAGTGCGGCACGAGGTTGGCAAGGCCGGAAACGCAGGCGGAACACCCAGCCATAAATCCTTCACGAGCTAGATGATCGGGGCCGCTCATGACTTTAAAGTCGGGACTTTCCTTGGCCACGTCTAAAAATCTGGCAATGCTGTCCCAGTCTCCCGAACTGTCTTTTATTCCACGGATATTGCCGTGTTGCGCAAGTGTCGCGACCGTCTCGGGTTCTAGTCGATTCTTGGCGAAAGGCGGGATGTTGTAGAGGTAGATCGGCTTGTCAATCGCATCGGCAATGCGTGAGAAGTGCTCCACGAGTTCGTCTTGTCGAAGCGGCACCAACCACGGCGTGATTACCGAAATGGCGTCGACGTCAAGCGCCGCCACGTCTCTACCCAGAGCGATCGTCGCAGCCGGAGTAATCGCGCCAACATGAGCGACCACAGGAACCCGACCGGCAGCAGCTTCCACACACTCTCGCGCAAGGACGAATTTCTCCGCTGTGTGCAAAGAAAAGAACTCGCCGTTGGTCCCTCCACAGAAAATCCCATTTCCGTAGCTCACTTGACGCTCGACCTGGCGCCGCAACTCAGGCACCGACAAATCGCCAGTGGGGGAAAAGGGCGTCACGAGGGCGGTCAGCACCCCTTCTAGTCTTGTCATTCCAGCCTCGTTGATCGGATAGCGAACTTTTGTTGCGAGACAGACGTAACGGTAGTTCACGGTATTGGGCGCTGTCAAGCTTGAGTCGCCACGGGCAATCACCGATTCAAGGCGCATTTTTTAGTTGAATAATCACGCATGCTCGCGCGAGTGTATACTTGATTTATCAAGCATTTAAGGCGGTGAAAACCCTACCGCCTGCCATTTCGGTCCGACGGTAGCCAAACGCCCGCGCGTTTTGCCTACTTATTTTTACTTGCTTTTTCAAATAAATACGATATCTTCCACAGAGCGTTGCATCGCCCGCGACCCCTTGGATAAGGAATCGGTGCCGTGGGCGCCCACGGGGAGCCCGTAAGCCGCTTGACGTCTGGTTTCATGACAAAAGGTCCTTGATCGAGCACGCTGCGCCGATCAGACGGTGGCTACATTTGACTCAAGGGCGATGCTCCGAACTGCAGAAGAGAGCAATCAAGCGGCGAAGATTTCCCCGCACAGAGCGACGCCGCTTGTACTACGAAGCAAGCCACGCAGCCATAACCTACACTCCAGTTATCACGCGTGCCGCCGTCAGACAGCGCCGCGTTCAACCCGGGAGAACAAGATGCCTTCAATTCGCCTCGCAGCAACCTTCCTTGCCGGAAGTGCGCTCTTCTTCGCGGGAGCGGCGACGCCAGCAGGCGCTCAGCCAACGGATAGCGCGAGTGCCCCATCAGCAAAACAATTGCAGAAAGAACAAAAGAAAGCGGATAGGAAAGCTCGGCGCGCCAAGAAGAACGCGGAGCTTAGCGAGCTTGAGAAGAATGGCTACCAGCCTGCTGGCAACCAAGTGGACTATCCCAATAATTATCAGAACGCCCAACGGAAGGCGGACGCACAAAAGGCTGCAAAGCCCGCAGCCACCTCTGCGCCTTGACGGCGCCCGTCAGGTGTGCAATCGAAATTGTGACGAAGCGCTGCGAGAATGTGTCGCTTCGTCGGGCCGCTCGTGCGCGCGCCTGACTGTATCGCGGGCGAACTGTTTTTTCAGAAGCATTTCGAGCACGCCCGCATTCCCGGCGTAGAAGAGCTGCCCGTGAGTGTGTATCCGGGACACAAGCCGCTGCTGGTCGCCAACACCGCCGATGCGTTGGTTGGCCTGGCTCAGATGAGCGTCGTTGAGATTCACTCATGGAACGGCGTGGCGCCCGATCCCGCGCATCCCGATCGCGTCATCTCTGACCTCGATCCCGATCCCGCCTTGCCCTGGACCGTGATGTTGGAAGCAGCATCACTCGTCAAAGTCGTGCTCGATGAACTGGGTCTTCGCTCGTTCGCAAAGACTAGTGGCGGCAAGGGATTTGACATCGTCGTGCCGCTCGCTCGTCGACAAGAATGGGACGAGGTGAAGCTCTTCCCGCAGGCGGTCGCACAGCAGATGACGCGCCTCGTGCCGCAGCGGTTTTCGGCCGAGCTCGGTCCGAAAAACAGAGTCGGCAAGATCGTTATCGACTATCTGCGCAATGGCCGAAGCGCCAGTACCGTGGCCGCGTTTTCGGTGCGCGCCCGTCCTGGCATGGCGGTATCGATGCCGATATCGTGGGATAAGTTGCAGGACGTTAAAAGCGGTGACCAGTGGACGATGGCGCAGGCTGTCCACCGACAACGCACGCTTGGAGCGGACCCACGAGAACGCTACTGGCGCACGCGACAAGGCATCACCGTCACAATGCGCCGCGCGGTCGGCATAAAACAATACAAATAGCGCTTTTTCATGCGGACCGATCTGAACTCGGCGAACATATGTCTCCAAGATCGCGGGAATAAGCTTCCGGCGCGGAGCTACCTACTCATTTGGCAGATCGCATTGCCCCTCGGCCACCAGCCCGGCCGCGGACCAGCGTGACGTGCGCTACAGCAGCTCGTCGTTATTGATAACGCGGAAGCCGCGCGGGTCCACCAAACGGGCCGCCCGTGCGGTTATACGGACGTCGCCATGGCAACGTACGAGGTGCTTGTTGAAGTGTGCGAGCACTGCCTGCTGATACTCTTCTTTACCGAGCGCGACGGCGATATTCCTAGCTTGGCCGTCAACGCTTGCATTGACGGTGACGATGCCGGTATCGTTTGCCGAGGGGCGGTCTAGCCTCTCGACCGATCCAGTGATGGTCCGGTCGTAGAGCGTAAAGTCTTCCCGTTTGTAATACATCGCGGCTTCCGCAACCCGCTCAACTTTGTCCGGATCGAACACGAACCGGGCGGGTGGTGTCGGCACCGAACCGCTGCCCGCCGAGGCAATGACGACTTCAAAACCGCGCTTCTTGTCCGTGCCGCTCAGTCCGACGAGCGCATCGCACAGGTTTGCGCTTGCGCCATTCCGAACCGCCTCGTCCAGCGCATGCTTCCTACCGCCCGCGGCAATCTTGTCGATCGCCTCGTCGAGCGCGTACAGGCCGGACGCCAATGTAGCCGTCACAATGTTTCTAGCCGGTATTAACGGCAAGACCAACTGCGTCGTGTCTTGCAGCGGTAATGGCGCGATGACGTTCACTACATAACTTCCCACCTCCGTCTGACCCAAGCGCAAGGACCGCAGATATTCCAACGTTTCGTCGGGCTTGCGCCCGGTGTACTGACTACGCTTTGATGTCGAAGCGAATGCCGCCGCCTCGATCAAATCGCGAACTCGTTCATTCAGCAGAACGCCGTCGTCGAGCGGGATGGTCCCTCCCTCGACATCAAAGTGGAAAACGCGAACCCGAATGCGATCAGCGAAGTGTCCAACGACGTCTGCAACGATGTCAGCCACGGCCCGCCCCTCAAAATCAGCGATCGAAAGGACGGCATCGACAAGGCGGCTGGCGAAATCTCTGGCTCGTTGTCGAAGTGATGGCAGTAGAACCTCTGCGTCTTCCTGCTCCGCCTCCGGACGATGCCAAACGGAAGCAATCTCGCCTAAGTCGGCGTCCTTCCGCCACCCGCGCAGGTTCAAGTAGGCCGCCAACTGATCCGGCGTTATGTCGGCGAGCCGTTTGAGCAATTCATCGCGCCTCATCGCTCGCTCTCCGAATAGCTCGCAAGCATCATCAGATCCTTGAGGGCCTCCGTAGTGAGACGCTGCGATAGCGGCACGCTGACGGTAACGGTCGAAGTATTGGCGGTATCAGGCAGGTCTCTAAGGGAGACATAGAAACAAGCATTGTGCAGACTCATGTGTTCTGGATGATGCTGCACCCACTCCGTAGGCTCTTCGGGCACTAACAGCACGGCGAGGTACCGCGGACAGATCAGGTTGTCGCCGCGCAGATCATCGTAGTTCTTTCGAGAAAGCGGGTAGCGAATGACGCTGCCAGAAACGCAGTCGCGTGACGTGCTCTTCAGCTGGAACTGCAACTTTGGGTTGCGAACGCGCCCGCAAAAACCGCGACCACTCAGTTCGAGGTCAACGCTGTCATCGTCAACATCGAGCTGAGATGGATTAAACCCAGCCTGCGCTGCGATCGCGCGCACGTACGCCACGTTGAACTGTTCCTTTTGCTTCCCACTATCCACCGTCCGATCCCCTCGTCGGGCATTGTTTCAGATTATTGCGGGCACCGCCCTCCATTGCCCGGCGTCATTGTAATGGGCGTGCCGTGCCTAATCCATCGGTCTTGGCGGCACTTAAGTTCGCTGACGCGCTGCCAATAAGAGCGAACATGGACTACTTTATCGGAAAATACCAAGCCCGCGAGTTGTACGAATCTGCAAAGAGCGCGGCCGAAATCACCGTTGCCGCCTCGTTCGACGCGCCCTTCGATAAAGACAACACGGCGCATTGCATCGCCTTTTTTCGGAGTTTCGATGCGCTGCTCGCTGACGACGAGCGCATGCAATTCCACGGATGGACCGCCGAACAATTGATTCGGTTCGCCTACGGTGAGTGAGGACACTCGCGCTGTGGGCGCCGCAGCAAGCCGATGGGCTCTAACTGTTTGACGAAAATCAAGGCAAGCGCGTCTGTCGCAGCGTGAGCGGTATGGGTACATCGCTTTCTTTACGATCGACTGCGGCGCTGTTGAAACACCCGGCGGCCTATTTGGACCGGCGAAGGTGCTGCGGGGCAGATTGCCTGGAGTTGCTAGGGCTATTCGCTACGCGGCGCGGCCGGAGCCGGACCCACTGCGGACGATCGCGGGGCCGCGCACCTAATGGCGGCTATCGAGACAGCATCCGTCACCGTCACTTTTAGGACATGATTTTGCGGAACTCAGCAATATCTTGCTGATAGACTGGGGCTTGCTTCTTGATCCATGCGTCAAACCTGTCAAGGGTTAAGAGCGCCACCGGGCCAAGCTGCGCTTTCATAATTTCGAGATCGAGTCGTCCATGTTTGATCGACAACCGGATGAAGTCGAAGTAATTCAGCATCAGCGAAATGGAACTGCGGAGTTCAGGGTCTTCGTCCACCTTGGAAATCACTGCTTCCGGACTAAGCTTGCTCGATTCTTTTCCGAGCGCCACGCTTAGCTTTCGAGCGGATAGGAAGTGAGGGTCATCCCACTTCTCGATTAGACGAAATGTTTCTTCCAGCTTGTCACGCTTCCTTTCTTCCGCAGTTCGATCGAGGGCATCTTTTGACTGTCTATAGCTGATGTACGTTGCAAGCATGACACCGGCCGCCGCCAACATTGCGGCGCCAATTTCGACCATCTTGACTAAGCGTTCCCCAGGACGCTGGTTGAGCCAGACCGACACTTGTCCCGCACCGATCATGGCAACGATAGCTACGACCAACAGCCAGAAGGGCCCATCAATTTTTTTTGAAGATATGGGAGAACTCATATTTATGCAATCGAAACAGAGCGGAGAAACCTGTCCTATGTTTCGGCACCGGTATCCGCGTTCAGTCTGGTAAGTTATTAAAGCCGAGATTGTTAACCATCTTCACGCGAATGTCGAACGTCGCATTGTGGCCGGGCGCAGAACCTTGCAGCCGGCCATGCTCTTCCAGAGAGCCAGATATATGAACTGCGCCTTCGAGAACTTCCTTTGACGCTGATTGCAGTGTCGTAACAGCTCGCTGACAATGATGCAGGCGTGCTATTACGCAGATGTCTCAACGCGCGGATCACGTTGCGGCCCACAGGTCGGGCTTGCGGTCGTCAACCGGCAAAGCCCAACTGCGGCGCCGTTCACGATGGGCGCGCGCTCCATGGATCGGCCGGCAAACTCCACCCGCCCGATGCCTTGCCGGAGGCCGCCACAGACGCTCCCCGATGTCTCATTGACACAGAATCGGCGCAAAGGCCACAACGACACGACGTGAATACGATGGACGACTCAGAATCGCTTTCCCTGGCACTGCCCGACGGCACTAAGGTCTCTGCGCTCCTCCGAGTGCCGGAGAACGCGCGAGCCCTGTATGTCTTCGCGCACGGTGCCGGGGCGGGCATGCAGCACGCCGGCATGTCGTCATTGGCCGACGCGCTTGCGGCGGCCAATGTCGCCACATTGCGCTACCAATTTCCGTACATGGAGCGGAGCTCCAAGCGGGTGGACTCGCCGGCCGTGGCACATGCTACCGTTCAGGCAGCCGTCGCAGAGGCCCGCCGGCGGCTGCCTGCCCTGCCGCTCTTCGCGGGCGGCAGGTCTTTCGGCGGCCGCATGACGTCCCAAGCCCAGGCCATCTCCCCGCTCGACGGCGTGCGTGGGCTCGCTTTCGTCGCGTTCCCGCTGCACCCGTCGGGCGCGCCCGGCGTGGAGCGGGCACGGCACCTGACGGACGTCACGGTGCCGATTCTCTTCCTGCAGGGCACGCGCGACAAGCTGGCCGAGCTTCACCTACTGAGGTCGGTCGTCGAGACGCTGGGGCCACGCGCCAAGCTGCATGTGGTGGACGACGCCGATCATTCGTTCCACGTGCGCGCGTCCTCCGGCCGGACCGACGCGGAGGCCGTGCTCGAACTAGCACGGACGATGTCGGCGTGGTTCTTCGCCGAAGGAGAGTTTGTGCGCGTTACCTGAGCAAGCGCAGGAATGCTTGTAGCAGAGTCGGGACGGGGAGCCGGCGAACTCGCCGTGCTGCACTCGCCCGCTCAATCCCTTCGCGATCGGCAGATGGTCTGTCGCATAGCCACGATAAGCGACGCCTGTCGCGTCGGCGGCGTTTTGCCAGTGCGGAGCAAGCGATTTTGTCAGATCCGCTTGCGGTGACCTCTCCCCTGGGAATTGCTGAGGGCCATCTGCTTTGATTTGGCCGGCGCCGATCCGTGAGCGACCGCTTAGGGATGTGGCCGGAACCAGATGGCGGAGCGTCGAACAACGCGCATTGGCCGGTCACTGACCGACGCGGTCGCGCGAAATCGACCCTGGTCGGCCGTTCGACCCGCGACCGACCTCACGTCTCTTGATGAAGTGACGTGGTCGGTGACGAGCTCATTCTTCGCCGGACGCCGAAGCTTGATAAGCGTCTGCTGCCGCGTTTCGCGCCGCACGATAGTCCAGCACTGATGCCTTTGTGACAAACCGGTCGATCCCCGATTCATGATGAAGTTCGAGCTTCCCTTGCTCCAGCAGCTTAGAGATGTTCGGACGCGACACGAATAGCTGCGTAGCAGCCTCAGCGATGGACAGGAAGTCGTTTGTATCTGGTCGGTGCGAGGAGAACTGGCTTATCGCGTCGACGAGTATCGCTTCCAGTCCAGCGGCGAGCTCGCGTCGAACGTCGGGTGGCAGACCGGCCCCAACACGCGTCAACAATTCGTCCATACGTACGCGTGACAACTGCACTGCGTCGGTAACCGGAGGTGTCATCTTTCCGTCGGTTGACATGTTGGCTTCCAAGCGGAGGTAAGAAGTTCAGTGTATCCCCTTTGAGAAGACGTCGAAACGCTGCAATACCGGCTCTTATCCAACGTAAAGTCGACGCCGGAGTCCGGTGCTTCTGCCCATGCGAGCAGCCGAAGTTGGCCGAGTCTCGCCAGTCGTCATCCGAACGTTCGAACGATGCTCGCCCCAACTGCGAACGGCTACACGCGACCCACTGCCGCCGTTCGCCAATCGGAAGCTTCGGTGGCCGGCATGGGAAGCGGAGCCGACGCTCGAAAACACGATGCACCGATGCTTCAGTACGAAATCCGCACCCGTCAAAATCCGCTAGCGCAGCGGAACCATCCAATGCGATCACGAAGTTGGGGCCGGCCCGCAACGAGATTCGCGTCATTCGCGAGCGCTTTGTGCGGGTCAGTTACTCGACGCTGACACAACCAATCCGCATTCGCCTCGAAATTTCGACTGACGATTGCCTGAAACTCAGGATCGCGTGTATTCGCCTTGAACGATTATCCTCGTCCGAGCGAAACGCTGCATTTCAAACACGATCGTAGATGGAGTTTGCAGGATGCCGTAATCTCTCTACTACCGAGGCGAGGCCAGTGCGTCTGCCGATTGCTCACGCGTCGTCCCTAAATGTCACTTCTTATACGATGGTCTATGCACGAATCCAACGTTCAACTCAACACCGACGACATGCGGGTACATTGCGTCTGCTATCTAGTCTGTGCAACGCTAGTGTCGTATGGACTTACGCAATCATGGTCACTTTATCACCTAGTCGAATCTGCGCGCGTGTGGCATGCACGGTCGAAAATATCCTTTGACTGGATGACGCGCATTCAGCTTGGCCAACTCGCTTTGAAACTCTGCAAAGAACACGTCAAACAAAGGAGACGCTGCCCCCAAGTTGAAAATATCTTCACCGAAACACTTGCGCTGAATTTAACGAGTTCCGACGTGATCGAATTGTGGGCACTCTGTCGTGACGCGCTCAGACCGCGAAAGTCGTAACGAATGCACGCGAAAATAGCAATAACTGATTCGTTCACGGGCGGCGCATACTCATGCTTGCTCAAGCGATACCGACTCGAGGATTAGCTCGAATTCCTTCACCAAGTCTGGATGATGAACTAAGAGATACCGCATTATGTCTTCATTCTCGAGCAATTTTGCCAGGTAACCGCGAGCCAGCACTAGGTTCAAGACATCCTGACCGAAACTCTGTTCTGCGAGTTTATACCTGCTTTGCAGATTGCCCATTTCGCGCTCCATCTTCGCGATCTGCTCCTGACTCACAACGACGCGGCGAGGACGTCGCTTCCCTTCGACTAGCCGATCGGTCGGAGTCGCGGCCAACAGGGCCTCCGCATAGGCTGCAGTAATGTTGTTCGCCGCGAGCATAAGCTCAATGCATTCCACCTGCCGAGTAGGCTTCATTCTCCGAATCACCCGAGAAAGGCTTGGGGAGAATTGTTGGTCTTTGAGAAGATCGATCGCCTCGGGACAGATTCCGTCCAACAAGGTCGCCTTACTGATGATATGAGAGAGATTGACGCCAAGTGCCTTAGCTAAGCGCTCGGGCGACGCACCTCTTTCCATCGCTCGTCGAATCATGTAGTGCTCTTGCAGAGCCGATAGTCGATTCACCCGATTGTTGTAGGTGTAACCTTCGTCATCGGTCGATACCAGACACGCTGCATGTGAAATACCAAGCGATCGTAACGCTATAAGTCGCAGATGCCCGTCCAAAAGGACGAAGCCTCCGAGATTCTTGTCCTCAGGCATGACGGAGAGTGGTTCAATGAGGCCAACCTCCTGGATCGATGAGACAATCTGCTTGAACTTCCGTGAGCTTGTTAGTCCAGCAGTTGGCTGTCTTGACGGTAGGACCGATTCTAGCGGGACACTAATCGGCTCTGGAATGAAAGCCAGTTGAATTCGGCTCATGCTGCGCTCCCGGGCCATACACGGTCGGCCAAGTATTTGGGTAAGGAGCTGATTGCTTCAGCGCGTAACAGATTCACGAAATTCTCGTCGGCGAACAGTTGGCGCAGCGCGCCGACAATGAAGAGCAGGCGCTGTTGCGTGAAGTCTGCTTTTCGCACGAGTACCTTCTGCCGTTTGGCCTCGTTTTGGTATGTTCTGACCAGTCCGCTCGCGGTCAGCGTGGACCTTTTCCCTGGCGCTTTGTGGATCATCGACCTACCAAGCAATTGCCGCTTTTCAATCACATGCCGAGCTCGAACTAGTTGCCTTCCGCGAAGTTGCCCGTTTTCGTATGCTTCTTGAAGTGCGCTTTGGACAGCGTTATCATCGTCGCCCGCACGGACGATCGACAGCGCAGCATTCAATGGAATCGCCCCACTCTCAACCGATACGAGTAGGCGCTCCTCACCGTACTTGAGCAAAGTCAGAATTCCTTGGATGTATGATGCAGCTAAGCCCGTTTTTTCAGCGATTGCTCTGGCTCCGTATCCTTTTTCAGCCAATTGCCGGATGCCGAAAAGGAGTTCAAGTGGACGGTATTGGCGACGCGCGATATTTTCCGCAAGACTCATGATAAGGGCGTCTTCATCGTCGACATCGACTACTAATGCAGGAATCTCGCGCTCTCCCAAAGACGTGAACGCCGTCAAGCGTCCCTCTCCGCAAATTAGGATGAAGCGCTCAGTGCCGTCTGATGCTATTCGCGAAGTAACTACGATCGGCTTTTTGAGCCCGATCGCCTGAATGTTCCCAACAATCTCCTCAAATATTCGACTGTTACGATCGCGGTGATTGAGTATCTCGATGCGTTCGATCGGGACAGTTCGGATTACGAGTGGATTGACGCATGCATTCATGCTACTCTCCGAAGGAGCGCGCGTTCAGCCATGCGATAAAGGTAGTCAAGTGTGTCAAAGCGATAAGTTTCGAGTTCCACCGAGTTACGCTCGGCCAGTTGAATATCACGTTGTCCAAAGTCGACACGCGGTAGCAGATAATAGTCGTGAGGCGACTCGTTCCCGTCTTTCATTCTTACGGCAACAGTTATATCGGGAAGCAAGCTCGCATCAAATCGAACTTTCCACCTTCGTTTCGCCAAACCCACGTATTGACAGCGTGCCAAGACGATCGAAACCGTAAATTCTCGATTGATGTACAGCACATCCGTGGCAGGATCTCGCACAGTCTCACCACCAATCTCGGCGATCAATCGCTCCGTGTTATTTACGATCTCTGGATGCAGTCTGCGAAGAAGTCGGTTTAACTCGACATATTGATAGTCCCGGTCTGGAGTGAATCCTACGGCTTTATACGCTCTAACCAAACTGCCAAAACGATAACAGTAGACAGAAGACGACGGCATCCCTTCGGTTTCATCAATCACAATTCCAGAAAGAAAGCCGCGTGATTGATAGAGTTCCCTCAGACGCCCCAACAATTCGTCGCAAGAGTATCGATGCGCACGTGCTCGGATGATCCCTTGGGCTATGTAGAATATGTCTGGCGACAAGACCGGCTTAAATGCTCCGTCTTTTCTAATCCACATTTCTGGCGGATTCGCCACCCTGAGTTTCTTGAGTTTGAACGAAACCCTGTTGTAGATGTTGTTGCCAATGTACTTTTCGTTGGTGAGGACCTCATGTACCGTCGCCCTGCTCCACACACGATCGAGGTCGGTCCGAACATTCATAGAGTTCAATCTCGCCGCGATTTGGGCTTCGGGTAGAGATTCCTCGATGAACCACTGGTAGATCAAACGAACCATTCCGGTCTCATTCTCAGGTCCTGGCATCAAGACCACCCGATCGGTTTGCAAGCTCTTACGTTCTCCGCGCCCAAGTTCCGACTTGACCAGCCCACTTTGGTCGAGAAGAACTCTCCTTAGGCCGAAGCCGGCCGGCCCTCCTTGTCGGAAGCCGAGCTCAATCAATCGGCATTGACCGGCGAAGACTTTCGCTGATAACTCCCTGCTATACTCTCCGGCCATCGCCCGTTTGACACCTTTAACGATAGTTGAGACAGGAGATCCATCGTTCTCGAATTGCTCAGCACAATAAACAACATTGATGCCGGAACGCCTGCACACATACTCGTAATAGGCACTCTCATCGGCATCCTGAAATCGTCCCCAGCGACTGACGTCATATACCAGTATGAGTTGGAAGTCGGCAGTGCGTGCTTCGACGTCATGGATGAGCCGCTGAAGTGCTGCGCGCCCGTCTAACCTAAGGCCGCTCTTCCCCTCGTCTGCATAAGTCGCAACGATCCTGAGCCGATGCTGATTGGCATAGTCTCGAATCTTTGATCGTTGGTTCTCTGCGGAATACTGTTGGTGTTCGGTCGACATACGAACATACTCGGCAGCTCTCGTATGGAGGCCGTCTTCAGACACCATTGTTTCAGAATCGCCTGCCATTCCTGCCACCAGTCCGATGACCCGCTTCATGTGAACCGTAGGTTCGTCCGAGCGAACTTCCAATCGACGCCCTACGGACCGGAGCGCTTCGCGTCGGAATCAGAGTAGCAGCGCGTAACGTTAGGTGGCACGAGTCATCTATTTGCAATCGTTCCGTACGAAGCCCCCGGGCCTCTCAGCACTGTGAGGTGAACAATCCACCCGTTCATTTTTGCGTGCGACAGGCTAGGTGCGGCCGTCAATATGTACGTTCCCGATCGCAGGGAGGAGTCGAGCCGCCAGACGTCCATGTTTGCAGCAGCACGTCGATTTGATGTCCGCTTCCTCTGGTGCTCACGGTTGCGATCGACATAATCCGGATGCTTTTCCCGATAAGACCTCCAATAATCGGGATTTCGCGCTCGCCAATCAGCACTGGCTCGAAGCTGATTCTCCCGATAGTCGCCGTCAGACTGCATCCGCTCTTTCTGCCAGAGCCTTCGTCGCGTGAGCTGACATTCGTGACTGGAGCAGTACAGCTGATTGGGGCATTGCGGCCGTACTTTGAATCGTCTTTTGCAATTCCCGCAGCGACGGAAGACATCCATTTTCCACTCCCAGAGTCAGATTCACGGGCTTCGACTTGGGCCGATGAGCTGGTTACGCCTTTAGCGACGGAACGGGGGTTGCTGGTTCACTTCCAACGGACAACGGACTGGCAAAGTTCGAAAGCCGTGGGGGTTCCGTCTGTACCTCAGTTTTGAGATCTTCCCCGCGTGCAGTTTCCCCCGAGATCTGCGACATGCTGATCCTTAAGATGATCTCGTCCTCCTACCACCTTGCTTTTGGCGACCGTTGACGACGGTGCCACTGTGGTCGCTCTAACGGCGTGAATGGCCGCTATCAAGGATACTTCAGCCCTATGGATGTCGGCTTTCAAAGAATCTTCGAGGACCACTTTTGGCCGTCAGTTCGCGTTGATACCACCCGCCAGACAGCTGACGTCGCCGAGCTCAGCGTCGGATCCGCAGAGCCACGGTCCGATGGCGCTTCCGGCCAATAGTTGCCGCTCGTGCAACTCTGAAAGCCGCCATTCTAAGAACCGTTCCACTTCGGAGGCTACTGACTTCGGGACGGAAGCAAGTCGGCCTCAGTTGATGCTCGCGGGCGATTTATGGTCGGACGGCTGCGAGACGCTTTATGGCCGCTTGCACTGATCAATCGCGTGTCGCACGTCCGGCGGCCACGTTCTCCGATGGTGCGAGCCTGCTATCACAGCTGTTTATGCCGTAGAAAATCCGGTCCAAGTCAGCATATATCATACAATAGAGCAAGACATGCAGCGCCTCGGGCGCAAACCCCAGAATTAGCTGCTCGAGTTCAGGACAATCTTTCAAAAGAAAAATGACTACGGCAAACGAGAGCGTCTTCGCGCATAAAGCGCGACTACATGGATTCGTGCGGTGCGGGCAGTTGGACGAGGAAGTCCTCCGCGCTCTTCTTCCGAATGGCGAGCCTTTGGAGTACGAGCGCCAACTTTGGGACTACAAGCTTAAGCTTCCAAGCTTGGCATCATCACGCAAGCCGACCGCAGAAGAACTTGCGGAATTCAACGGTGCGATGGCGGAAGTTATGAAAGACGTCGCCGCCTTCTACAACTCGTTCGGCGGTTACATCGTCGCAGGCGTTCGGAACTCACCGCGTGACATTGTGGGCTTCTCAGACGGATTCGATTGCGATGAGCTGAATAAGCGGTTTCTTGCTGCGACTGGGCAACAAGTGGAATGTTGCTTCAGAACTTTCACAACACGCGAGACCGCTGATAGGGCCGTGGGCATCCTATTTATACCGCAGCGAGGCTACGAGAAACTTCCGGCTCAATTCGGTAAGGATGCGCCCGAGAAGCCGAGCGGAAAGCGACCTTATGGCAAAGGGGACATCTACTTCAGGTTCGCAGATCAATGCATTCGTGCAGAGTCGTCCGAACACTTTGCTTTTCTGTTCGCGCCTGGTAAGCGTGCTATTCACCATATGGCCATGGCGCAAACGCCTGTAGCAGTTATGGCCTCGAACCTTGCAGATCGTGACCCGGGTTTCATTGAATTTGTCGGTCGTGAAGACTACCTCGGCTCCCTTTGGAAATGGTTCCTAGACAAGTACAACTCTGTCAAACTTCTTGCTGGCATCGGAGGGGTAGGAAAGACCACACTGGCGCACGAGTTTTGTGACCAAGTCGCGAGCGCTTCTCCATTCGGGTTTCACCGAATAATATGGCTCAGCGCGAAGCGCCAATTTTATACGGCGGTGAACGGTCAATACGTTCCGTCAAGTCGAGTGGACTTCGCCGACGTCGAGGACGTGCTGCGAACCATTTGTTTGGAGCTTGGCGCTTTGCAGGAAGACGTGCCGTTGGAGGCAGGACGCGAGGCGCTCATGGATCGCGCGATCGACGCGCTCCGCATCTTGCCAGCCTTGGTGGTGGTGGATGACATTGACTCGCTTGAACCCGATCTGCAGCAAGATCTCTTTCATACGCTTATTTCCCTGTTCGCTCATACGGCGGGGAAATCGGTCGTCGGGTCTCGAGCGGTATTGACAGCGCGACTCGATCTTGGCGCAGCGCCGGGCCAAGTTTTACGTGTGAAAGGTCTTGATCTTGACGATTTCTGCGACTTCGTCGAAGTCACAAGTGCTGCCCTCAGTCTTCCCTCGGTGGCTGAGCGGAACTCCAAACAGATTAAACGGTTTCACGAAGTCACAGAGGGATCGCCCACGTTTGCATCATCTGTTCTGCGGCTAGTGTCGCTGGGCGAGACGTTGGACCAGGCGCTAACCAAGTGGAAAGGTGCTGATGGGGAGGACGTCCGCCGTTTTGCGTTTGATCGGGAACTCGATCAGCTTCCAGACGCCACAAGGAATGTGCTCTTTGCTTTGTGCGTACTGACTCAAAGCACTCTTGCTGAACTCAGCACGGTGCTGTCACGTAGCGTGCAACAGGTCCGTGATGATTTCGCAGAGCTTAGAAAGTACCATTTGCTGTCGCATGCCGACGTAAATCTTCCTGGCGGGGCGCTTGTGACCATCCCGGGAAGTATTAGGATGATGCGGGACTTGTTAAGACTCAAAGTTCGAAACCCGAAAAAAATCGAGGCGGACTGTGTTCGCGCTCGAAAAGCCGCGCCAGTCGTCCGATCTGACTTGGGTCCAGAAATTCGCCGGGTGACAGACTTATGGAATCTGGGTCAGTCAAGCGACGCACTCGACGTTGCGGAACTTCTCGACCGAAAGTATCAAAACAGGGACATCAAATGCCTGTTAGGTCGTGCATATCAAATGACAGTACCCCCTGACTTCAAGAAGAGCGAGATCGCACTCCGGAAAGCACATGAGCTTGGTTGTCAGCGGGCGGAGCTTTTGCCCCTTTGGGTCACGGCGAAGTCGGAACTCGGAGATTGGACAGGTCTTCTAGAAATTACTAAATTTACCGAGGACAAGATTCCTGCCTCAGATATCCTAATCAACCGTGCAGATGCTTATCAACAACTCGCCGAAATGGATAGGCGAGCCGGGAACCTAAGAAGCGCCGCACAGCGGTACGCAGAGGGCGGTCGGGAGATCGACGACGTCCTAAAGCGCAGCAGAGCCGCGCGCCAGTCCCTCCAGTTGAAGCAGTTTAGAAGAGAGGTTTTGATTTCGCATGTCGAGTTGATCGAACGTACGACAGCAGGTGCCAACGACTACTTGGACGTGTGGTTGGCGGCAGTATTGTGCTACGACTGCTTCGTCCGGTCGCCACGTATTATCCGCCTTGGTGCTGGCCGGCTCTCCGAGTGGTGGGCAGCGGTCGAGAGACGAGATTCATCGTCGGCGAAGTCTCAACGCGTTCTTGAGATTCAGCTTAGAAGGCTCAGGGATATTATTGTCAGCTTGCGCGCTGCGGATTCTACGGATGCGATCACGATGGAGGAATTGGAGAGCATCGCAAGTGACTTGGATCGTCGCTCAGCCTTGTACACGCAATAGGCGCTGGCATTTAGACGTCTTGCGAAATGACAAAGGGATCTTCGAAACGTTCAGATACCATCGCAGCCTCCATCTGCTTCGCTTGATTTGAACGCGGATACGGCCGCCTAA
>NZ_CAJMZL010000018.1:0-145101 GCF_905220305.1 Caballeronia sp. J97
AAGCATGAACAGCCGGTCCGACGCCGATCAGGAACGTACCGAAACCGCCGCAGATTTCGCGGCGCCCGCACACGCAGCGGGGCTCAGCGCCACGCTCGATTACCCGACGCCGCCGCTCGACGGCGAAGCCCTTCCGCCCTTGTGGCACTGGATTTTCTTCCGTCCGCTCGTCGCGCAGTCGCTGATCGCGGAGGACGGTCATCCGCGCAAGGGCGATTTCCTTCCTGATCTGGGCCTGCCGCGCCGAATGTGGGCAGGCGGACGGCTTCGCTTCAAATCGCCGATCGTCGTCGGCAAGCCGATCGTGCGCGAGTCGCGCATTCTCGATGTTACGGAGAAGCAAGGAAGAACCGGCAGGCTCGGTTTCGTGACGGTCGCGCATCACATTGCCTGCGACGGCGTGCCTTGCATCGAAGAAGAGCACGATATCGTCTATCGCGAGCCGGCCGCGCCCGGCGCACCTGCACCCGCGCCGACGGCCGCGCCAGATGACGCCGAGTGGCAACGAACCGTCGTACCCGACGAGGTGCTGCTCTTTCGCTACTCCGCCCTGACGTTCAACGGTCATCGCATCCACTACGACAAACCGTATGTCACCGGGGTCGAAGGCTATCCCGGTCTCGTCGTGCACGGCCCGCTGATCGCAACGCTCCTTCTCGATCTCGTGCGCAGGCAGCGTCCCGATGGCCGCATCATCGAATTTGCCTTCAAGGCCATGCGCCCGTGCTTCGCCGGAAACGCCCTTCATCTTTGTGGCAAACCCTCAGCCGATGGAAAGACGGTCGAGTTGTGGTCGATGGACCACGAAGGGTGGATCGGCATGACCGCCCGCGCCACGCTTGCCTGACACGCCCTGGAAGATTTCATCATGTTCAATACCTCCGCCGACGCTTATCAGGACATTCGCGATGCCGTGCGCGATCTCTGTCAGCAATTTCCATCCGAATACTTTCGCAAGGTCGATGAAGAACGCGCCTATCCGGAAGCCTTCGTCGATGCGCTCACTCAAGCCGGCTGGCTCGCCGCACTGATTCCGCAGGAATACGGAGGCTCGGGCCTCGGCCTGACGGAAGCGTCGGTCATCATGGAAGAAATCAACCGTTCCGGCGGCAACTCGGGCGCATGCCACGGTCAGATGTACAACATGGGAACGTTGCTCCGGCATGGCTCGAAAGCGCAAAAGGAACGCTATCTGCCGAAGATCGCTTCGGGCGCATTGCGCCTGCAATCGATGGGCGTGACAGAGCCGACGACAGGCACCGACACGACGAAGATCAAGACGACCGCACAACGCAAGGGCGACCGATACGTCATCAACGGCCAGAAGGTCTGGATCTCGCGCATCCAGCATTCAGACCTGATGATTCTGCTTGCACGCACCACGCCGCTCTCCGACGTCAAGAAGAAGAGTGAAGGCATGTCGATCTTCCTCGTCGATCTGCACGAAGCGATCGGTCACGGCATGACGGTTCGGCCGATCCCGAACATGGTCAATCACGAGACCAACGAGCTGTTCTTCGATAACCTGGAGATTCCGGCCGAAAACCTGATCGGCGAGGAAGGCATGGGTTTCAAGTACATCCTCGACGGCCTCAATGCGGAGCGCACGCTGATCGCGGCGGAATGCATCGGCGATGGTTACTGGTTCATCGACAAGGTCTCGCAGTACGTCAAGGAACGCGTCGTCTTCGGTCGGCCGATCGGTCAGAACCAGGGCGTTCAATTCCCGATCGCACGGGCGCTGGTCAACGTCGAAGCGGCGAATCTGATGCGCTATAAAGCATGCGAGCTTTTCGACGCGCATCAGCACTGCGGCGCTCAGGCGAACATGGCGAAGCTGCTTGCTGCCGATGCGTCCTGGGAAGCCGCGAACGCGTGTCTGCAATTTCACGGCGGTTTTGGATTCGCGTCCGAATACGATGTCGAACGCAAGTTCCGCGAAACGCGTCTCTACCAGGTGGCGCCGATTTCGACGAATCTCATCTTGTCCTACGTCGCCGAGCACATCCTCGGTCTGCCGCGTTCCTTCTGACGAGGTACTGACATGCGTCCGCTTCAAGGCATCAAGGTCGTCACATTCGAGCATGCGATCGCCGCCCCGTTTTGCACGCGCCAGCTCGCGGATCTGGGCGCGCGCGTCATCAAGGTCGAGCGGCCTGGAACGGGAGACTTCGCGCGCAACTACGACGAGCGCGTTTCAGGCCTCGCGTCGCACTTCGTCTGGACGAACCGCTCGAAGGAAAGCATCACGCTGGACGTGAAGCAGGCAGCCGCGATCGAAGTCGTCCATGCGCTGCTCGCCGACGCGGACGTGTTCGTTCAGAACCTTGCTCCCGGCGCGACGCAACGTCTCGGGCTCGACTTCGAGACATTGAGCAAGCGGTATCCGCGCCTGATCGTGTGCGACATATCCGGTTATGGTCTCGACGGTCCGTATCGGGACAAGAAGGCGTATGACTTGCTCATCCAGAGCGAATCGGGATTCCTGAGCATCACAGGCTCGAAGGGCCAACCTGCGAAAGCAGGATGCTCGATCGCGGACATTGCCGCGGGCATGTACGGCTACACGAACATTCTCGCCGCACTGATCGAACGTGGCCGAACAGGGCTCGGCAAGCACATCGACATATCGATGCTCGAAAGCATGGTCGAGTGGATGAGCTATCCGCTCTATTACTCGATCGACGACCAGCCCGCGCCGGCACTCGCAGGCGCGTCTCATGCGACGATCTTCCCATACGGCCCCTTCCCTGCCGGCGATGGCAAAACCGTGATGCTCGGCCTGCAGAACGAGCGCGAATGGAAGAGCTTCTGCACTATCGTAATCGCGCGCCCCGAGCTTGCGGAAGACGAGCGCTTCTCGTCGAATAGCCGACGCACGAAGAACCGCGATGCGCTCACGCAGATCATCGTCGATGCGTTCTCGATTTGCTCGGCGGAAGTCGTCATCGCGCGGCTCGAAGAAGCGAGCATCGCCAATGCGCGTATGAATGACATGCACGCTGTCTGGAAGCATCCGCAACTCGATGCCCGGAGCCGTTGGACGCGCGTGAAAACCGCGGCGGGCGATATGCCCGCGCTCTATCCGCCGGGCGTCTCCGCGAAGGATGGGCCGCGCATGGACGCAGTGCCCGCTTTGGGCGAGCACACGGTCTCGATCCTGAACGAACTCGGATTCGACGGCCGCGCGATAGCGCAAATGCGGAGCGCCGCCGCGATCTGAGGTCCATCACTCCGGGGCGACGAATCAAGGTGTAACTTCTCGAGCGGCCAAGAGAGAATGGTCGTATCGTTGCACAACCTTCCGGTAAGGCGCGCAATCCCGCGTCTCATGCCCGCAACGGAGACGCAATATGCGCAATGTGCCTGGACGCGAGCTTCCGAATTTCATCGACGGAATCGGTGACCTGCGCCCATACGGCTCACCGTCGATGGCGCGCGGCGGCGGTAGCAAATCGGCGAGCGACGGCAATCCGAAACGGCTCGCCGACATTCGCGGCGCGCTTGCCGCATGCGATGTTCGCGATGGCGCGACGCTGTCATTCCATCACCATCTGCGCAACGGCGATCATGTGATGAACCTCGTTCTGACCGAGGCCGCGCGCATGGGCCTTCGCGATCTTCGGATCGCGCCAAGCTCGATCTTTCCGGTGCATGAGCCGCTCGTCGCGCTCATCGAAGCCGGCGTCATTCGGAGCATTCACACCGCTTACGTGTCGGGGCCGGTCGCCGACGCCATCGGCCGGGGCTCGCTGTGCGTGCCCGCCGTGCTGCAAACGCACGGGGGGCGGGCCCGTGCCATCGAGAGCGGCGAGCTTGCGATCGACGTTGCGTTCATCGCGGCCCCGGCTTCCGACGACCGCGGCAACATCAACGGCGTTTCAGGGCCGAACGCGTGCGGCACGCTCGGTTACGCGATGGTCGATGCTCGCCATGCCAAACGGGTTGTCGCCGTAACCGACCATCTGGTGAAGTATCCTGCCTGCCCCATCGACATCGCCCAAGATTGCGTGGATTTCGTCGTCACGGTGGAGAGCATCGGCGACGCGGCGCGCATCGTTTCGGGCACGACGCGCATTACGGAAGATCCCGTCGGCCTCGATATCGCGAAGTCCGCTGCGCGAGTCATCGAAGCTGCGGGCTTGCTCGACGACGGCTTTTCGTTCCAGACAGGCGCGGGAGGCGTTTCGTTGGCGGTGGCCAGGTTCGTCGAGGACGGCATGCGCCGCCGCCGTGTAAAGGGAAGCTTCGCATCGGGCGGCATCACCGGGCAAATCGTCGGGATGCTGGAAGCCGGGCTTTTCGATGCCCTGTTCGACGTACAGTGCTTCGATCTGCGCGCGGTCGAGTCTTATCGCAGGAATCACAGACACCAGGCGATGTCGGCTTCGATGTATGCGAGCCCTTCGACGCGCGGTTCGGTCTCTGAAAGCCTCGACGCGATGATTCTCGGCGCCGCGCAAGTCGATCTCGACTTCAACGTGAATGTCACGACGACCGCTGACGGACGCATCATCGGCGGTTCCGGCGGGCACAGCGACACCGCCGCGGGCGCCAGGCTCGCCATCGTCACGACGCGTCTTCGCGCGGGCGTCAATCCGAAAATCGTCGAGTCGGTGCGTACGATAACGACGCCGGGCGCATCGGTCGATGTCGTCGTGACCGAGGCGGGCATCGCGGTCAATCCGGCGCGCGACGATCTTGCAGACATGCTGAAAAGCGCCGGGATCGATACGGTATCGATCGCGCGTCTTCACGATCTGGCGATCGAAGCCAGCGGCGAAGACAGACGGCCCACGCGTGCAATCGACGATGCGCCTGTCATAGCACTTCAGCAATATCGCGATGGATCGATCATCGACATAGTGCGCCGCACTTACTGAGCGTTGCCCTGAACGCGCAGCGACACTCCCTTCCACGCCTCATCTCGCGTTACCAGCTCGGCGATCAGTTCGAGCAAGGTCTGCCGCACGGCGACCGTGGCGGCATGCATCGGCATGCTGTTCGGCCAGCAGATACTGGCCGGCCGGCGAATGATCGGATCGACTATCTTGCGCATGCGCGGCAGACGCGATGAATCGAGCTGCGCGACGGCGGAAGCCGGCAAGATCGTGCACGCTTTCCCCGACTGTGCAATGAGCAGCAGGGACGGCAAGGAGTCGATATCCGCGATGATGTTCAACTCGACGTTCTCGCTGGAGAACGTGCGCTCGAGCAACAGGCGCAATCCGTTCGCGACGCCAGGTGCGACCAGCTTGACGCCCGCGAGCCGCGCCAGCGGACATGTGCTGGAACGCGGCGGAAGATCGATGTCCGGCTCTCCCAGCAAGTACAGCGTTTCGTCCAGAACAGGCAGCGCGCCGATACCCGGCGTGTCCGACTCGCGAAAAAGTATGCAGAGATCGAGTCTGCCGTTTGCGAGCAACTCATTGAGGTAGCCGCTCATGCTCTCGAAGAACTGCAGACGGATGCCGGGATACTTGTCCTGCACTCTCTCGAAGAGCGGCACGGCGAGAACGGAAACCATCGTGGTAGGCAGACCGAGCGCGACAGTGCCCGACTCCGGCCCGCCACCTTTGCTTACTTCTTGTTTGAGCTGCTCCATCTGGCGCAAAACGAGCCGTGCGTGCCGATAGAGCGAGTTGCCTTCCGCAGTCGGCGTGACGCCATGATTGCTGCGCAGCAGAAGCGGAACGCCGAGTTCCTCTTCGAGGCGCGCCATTTGCTGGCTCAACGAAGGCTGGGCGACGTATAACTTCTCCGCGGCCCTGCCGAGGCTGCCGTAATCGACGATGTTGACGAAATAGCGCAGCTGGCGGACGTCCATAAGCTATAAGGCTGATCAGTCAGCGCCTCGGCCGTTGAAATGAAAGGCATTGTACGCCGCGGACATTGGTCTGTGGCCTGCTACGTGGTCGGATAATTCGGCCCGCCGCAGCCTTCCGGATGGACGATCGGCTTGCACTGCGACGCCGGTGCCAACATCTCGTGATCCTATCCAGCACGCCGCATTGCGAAGGCCGACTCTGTCCTGATTCACGTTGTCCGATGCGGACCTTCGCCGCTTGTTAGCGTTGTTTCCTCATCCCGGTGTTGGCCTCGATCTCTCCGTTACCATCCAGATAACCGTGCTTGCCAAGGTCCGGCATCAGCATCGAGGCCACGAAGGTGATTGCCGTGAGCGCCGCGACATAATAGAAAAAAGTCGATTCGGCGTTCACCGAGCGCAAGGTGAGCGCCACATACTCGGCCGTTCCTCCAAAAGTCGCATTTGCCAGCGCATAGGGGAATCCGACACCGAGCGCCCGCACCGTCGGCGGAAAAAGGTCGGCTTTCACGAGGCCGGAAATCGGCGTGTAAAACGATGCGATCAACAAGCCCGCTGCAACGAGCATGAAGGCGACATAGGGGCTCGTGACCGACTTCAACGCGAACAGGATCGGCACAACCAGTAAAGTCGCGAGCCCTGAGAAAAGCAGCATATGCGTTTTGACTCCGATCCTGTCTGCAACCAAACCGAGAATCGGCTGGCAAATCATGAAGCAGATGAGCGAGCCAGTCATGACAAAGCTGACGACCTGTGGCGACATGCCGGCTGAAACAACCAGGAATTTTTGCATGTAGGTCGTGAACGTATAGAAATACAGCGAGCCGCCTCCGGTGAACGCAAGCACAAGAAGCACGGCGCGTTTGTGCTGCAGCAATCCGGAAAGGGAGCCTGCTTCCTTACGCTTCATATCCTGCCTCGATGCGGTCTCCACCATTGAGCGCCGAAGATAGACAACCACAATCGAACTTGCCGCGCCCAGGAAAAACGGGATTCGCCATCCCCACTCCTTCAATTCCGCAAGCGAGAGGGTGTGCTGAAGAATGGCGATCGTGAGCAAGGCAAGCAACTGCCCAAAGATGATCGTGAAATACTGGAAAGAACCGAAGAAGCCCCGGCGCCCGGTAACAGACGCCTCACTGAGATATGTCGCTCCAGTCCCGTACTCCGCACCCACGGACAAGCCCTGGATCAGACGGGCCACCACGAGGAGCACCGGTGCGGCAAATCCGATCGTCTGATAGGTCGGCAATAGAGCGATCAGCAACGAGCCGCCGCACATCATGAAGACGGAGATGATCATCGACACTTTTCGGCCTTTGGTATCCGCAATCCATCCGAATATCCAGCCTCCAAGCGGCCTCATGAAAAATCCCACGGCAAACACACCGGCAGTCGCCAGAAGTTGACTCACCTGGTTGCCGGACGGGAAAAATGCAGCGGCGAAATAGATTGATGTGTACGCGTAGACGAAGAAGTCGAACCATTCGACGAGGTTACCGGAGCAGGCTCCGATGATTCCCCTCACTCGAATGGAAAACGGAGTGGACGCGACCGACGAATCGCTTTTGATTCCAATATGGCCTAAATCCTTTTGCATTCGTGTCTCCTGAAATTCTAATTAGACGGCGGATCCATTTTTTAAGGATCGTCCGCCCCATGCATCTCAGAGCAAGCTCTACCGCTCGCGCGTCCGAACCGATTCGAATCGGATTTTTTAAAACACCGGATGACTTATTTGATTGACGTTGTCACCGTGTCGACTTGCTCGACACGCACGCGCCAGCGGCGTCGAAGTCGTCGCCGGGCATCAGGCGAAGACAGACGACGCGTTCCTCGGGTCGTTAGCCGACGGGACAGCGCGCCAGTCGCTGCGGTGAATTGAGCAAACAGGACCCCGTTCCGAGGTTCTCGCGCCTGCCCTGCCGGATGTCGCTCACTGATGCCTCCACTTTGCCCGACCCGCAAATGGCTTCGGGTTACGTGGACTCTATTGGAAAGCGCGGCACGGCGGAAATACGAGTTTCATTTGACGCACATAGGTCGAACCTATGCCCGGAAACTCTCTTACTGGTAAACCCGTCTGAGTTTGCTCGCGAGCGCCTGAAGGCGCGCGAGCGCGAACGGTCTCGACGACCGCGATGGGATGGTGACGCGGCGGCTATTGCATGCGGCGGATTGCACGGTCAGCCCGTGTGCATGGCATTTTCGCACCGCATAGCGACGACAGGAGGCGACGCACTCGCCTATCGCGTGCCCGACGCTCCGGCCGCGCAAACCACATTCAACACATTGCGCGGCCTTTCGCATACTTGACCGTTAGCGTCCCGCCGCTCGCGGCGAATGCCGGAGCAGTGGGACGTCCTTCATTCGATAGCGCACTGCGCGCTCACTTGACCTCCTTTCTCTCGATCTTCTTGCCAGTCTCCTTGTTGTAGCGCGCGACATACTCGTCGGTGAGCTTGCGGATCGCACGCCCGATCGTCCGATAGTCCGACTCGTTCAGATTCGCGAGCGACACGCGCCCGGAAGGATGCTTCGTGCCGAATCCCATGCCCGGCAGCAGCACGACGCGCGCCTCCGCCGCGAGCCGGAACAGCAGCTCCGACGACTTGGTGTGCTTCAGCAACCAGTCGACGAACTCGCGACCATACGCGCGCTCACCGAAATACTCCATGTCGATGATCGTGTAGTAGTCGACCTGGTTCGCATCCTTCTCGTCGAACGCGATGCCGATTTCCTCGAACAGCGCGCGCTTGCGATTGCGGATCAGACGCTTCAGCGCATCCTTGTATGCATCGGGCGTGTCCATCAGCGAGAAGAGCGAGAACAGCACCATCTGCACCTGTTGCGGCGTCGACAGGCCTGCCGTGTGATTCAGCGCGACGGTGCGGCTGTCCGCGACCAGCCGGTCGATGAACTTGAGCTTGTCCGGCTCCGTCGTGATCGACTCGTAGCGCTTGTGCAGAATCTTCTTCACGTCCTTCGGCAGCTCGGCGATCAGCTTGTCGAGAATATTGTCCTTGTGCGTCGCGATCGTGCCGAGACGCCAGCCGGTCGCGCCGAAATACTTCGAATACGAGTACACGAGAATCGTGTTCTTCGGCGCGAGCGCGAACAGCGATACGAAATCGTCGGCGAATGTGCCGTACACGTCGTCCGTCAGCAGGATCAGATCGGGCCGCTCCTTCACGATCTCGGCGATATATTCGAGGCTCTCGTCGCTGATCTTCACGGAAGGCGGATTGCTCGGATTCACGAGAAAGAACGCCTTCACCTTCGGATCGCGCAGCTTGTCGAGCTCCGCCTTCGAGTATTGCCAGTTGTTCTCGACATCGGCATCCAGGTTGACGACGTTCAATTCGTAGTCGTTGAGCGTCGGAATCTCGATATACGGCGTGAAGATCGGGCGGCCGAGCGCGATGGTATCGCCTGCATTGATCAAGTGATTCTGCTTCATCGTGTTGAAGATGTACGTCATCGCGGCGGTGCCGCCTTCGACGGCGAAGATGTCGAACTCGCCGACGAACGGATATTTGCCGATCATCTCGCGCCGCAGATACTGCCCGACGATGACTTCCGACAGCTTCAACATCCGGTCCGGCACCGGATAGTTCGACGCGAGAATGCCTTCGCACATTTCGTAGAGGAAGTCGGTACCCGATAGTCCCAGCTGATCGCGCACATACGAGACCGCGCCCGCGAGGAATGCGATGCCGGGCACGCCCTTGTTCTCGCGCAGGAACAACTCGAAGCGCTCGGTCAGCCCTTCGCGCTTCGGAAAGCCGCCGACACCTTCGGGCATATACGCGAACGAGCGCTCCGACTCGCGCATCGCGAAGAGCCCGAGCTGCCAGAAGCCATGACGCGGAATCGTCGCCAGGAAGTTCGGATTGCCGCGCCCTGCGTTCAGCATCGAAACGTTCGCAGGCCGCTCGACGGCGCCACCGCCCGCGGCCTTGATCAGTTCGTCCTTCAGTTCGAACGGGCTCAGCGTCTGCAGTGCCGACTTGTCGCCGCCTTGTCCGTTGCCCTGTTTTTCCTTTGCCATGATGCGTTCTCCAGTGAAAGAGGGATGCCCGGGCGCGGGCACGTTCATGCGAGCTGCCCGGCGGACGCCCCGGTTTTTGGTCCTTGCGCGCGCTGCCGTTGCATCGGCGGTTTCAGACCAGCCCGACGACGAGCGGTCCCAGCAACGTCAGCAGCACGTTTGCAATCGCATAGGTGATCGCGAACGGCACGGTCGGCACGGCGCTTTCGGCCTTGTCCAGCACGCCGCCGAATGCGGGATTCGCACTGCGCGAGCCGGACAGCGCGCCCGCCAGAATCGCCGCGTTGTCGTAACGCAGCACGTAGCGGCCGAACAGCATCGTGAGCAGCAGCGGCACCATCGTCACGACCACGCCGAGCAGGAAGATCGTGAGACCGAGCTCCTTGATCGTCGTGACCGCCTGCAGTCCCGAATTCAAGCCGACCACCGCGACGAACGCCGCCAGCCCGAAGTCCTGCAACAGGCGCGACGCGGCGGGCGGCATGACGCCGTACATCGGGTGCTTGCCGCGCATCCAGCCGAACACGAGACCCGCGAGCAGGCAGCCGCCGCCCGAGCCGAGGGTGAGCGGCACGCCGCCGACATTGACCACGATCAGCCCGATCAGGAGGCCGACGACCATGCCGACGCCCATATAGATGAAGTCGGTCTTGATCGAGTACGGCAGCTCGTAGCCCGTTGCCTCCACCGCGCGCTTCGTGTCCTTCGCGGAGCCGAAATAGGTGAGCACGTCGCCGTGTTCGAGCTGGGTTTCGGGCAGGATCGGCACCGGCTGCCCCACACGCGTGATGCTTTCGAGGAAGACGCCGTGGCGCAGATCGCGGTCGACGGTCTCGCGCACTTTCTGGATCGTCGTGTGATTCAGGCCCTTCGCCGTGAAGACGGCCTGGCGCGTCTGCATGACCGCGCTGACATCGGTCACGTCGGAAATCTCGATGCCGATTTTCGGCGCGACGGGCACCATGCCTTCGCGCCGTCCGACCACGAGCACGACGTCGTCGGCCGCGAGCACGACGTCCGGCCCCGGCTCGATCTCCTTGCCGGCACGCCGGATCTTCTCGACCGACACGAAATCCTGCGCCGACATTTCGATTTCGGAGACCTTGCGCCCCGCCGCCGGCCCGACCCTGAACGCTCGCCCGACCAGTTCCGGCAGCGCCGCCAGTTGCCCCGGCGCGCGCGACGGCGTGCCGCCCGCGAGCTTCGCCTCGGCATCGAGCGCGGCCGAGCGCAGGTCGCGCCCCATGAACTTCGGCAGGATGTTTACGCATACGATGATCGCCCCGAGCGAGCCGAACACGTAGGTCACCGCATACGCAATCGCGACATCCGACTGCAGCGACTTGACCTGCTCGGGCGGCAGCCCGAGACGCGCGATCGCATCGCCCGCCGTGCCGATGATCGCCGACTGCGTGAGCGCCCCGCCCGCGAGGCCGGCGGCCAGCCCCTTGTTCAAATGGAAGATCTTCGCGCAGATGATGACGGTCACGAGCGCCGACACCGCGAGAAACACCGCCATCGCGATTTCCCGCAGCGTCCTGCGATTCAGCGAGTTGAAGAAGCCCGGCCCCGAGTCGTAGCCGACCGCGTAGATGAACACGGCGAACATCACGGCTTTCACGCCGTTGTCGATCGATACGCCCGCCTGGCTGATCACCACGGCCGCCAGCAGCGAGCCGCCGACGCCGCCCAGCTGGAACTTGCCGAAATTGATCTGGCCGACGTAATAGCCCACGGCCAGCGACAGAAACAACGCTATCTCGGGTGACTTGTGAAAGATGTTGTGTATCCAGTCCATCGTGCCCTCTCGATGAAAACGCGCGGATCTCCCGCGACGAAACGCGGCGGACGAGGTGGCACTACCGTCCGCAGCCCCTGCCCTCGTGACTCTTTCCGGCTCACGCGGTCATTCGATGCTGATTCCTTCATCGCCCGGAAAACTGCGCCGCCAGTCCGACGACCACGGGACCCATCAGCGGCAACAGGATGTTCGACAGCGCGTAGGTAATCGTGTAGCCGATGACGGGCGTCGAATTGCCCGTCACCCCGACGAGCGCGCTGATCGCGGGCGTGCTGCACTGCTGGCCGGCGATCGCGCCGAGCAGCATCGGCGGGTCGAGCTTCAGGAACATCCGGCCGATCCATAGCGACAGCAGGCCCGGCACCAGCACCATCAGAATGCCGGCGACCGGCAGCGCGAGACCGTACTGGTGCACGAGCTTGATCGCGTCCGGCCCGGCCGAGAGGCCGACGGCGGCGATGAAGGTCGCGAGCCCGAAGTCCTTGAGGATTTGCGCCGCTGCCGGTGGCAGCGAACCGACCATCGGATGGAATGAGCGCGCCCAGCCGAACAGCAGGCCCGACAACAGGCATCCGCCGCCGGTGCCGAGCGCGAGCGTGACGCCGCCGAACGTGCCCGAGAGCCGGCCGATCGCCATGCCGGCCAGCACGCCGAGACCGAGATAGACGAAGTCGGTCTTCAAAGTGGCCGGCAGCAGGTAGCCGAGCCGCTGCGCACCGCGCAGCACGTCGGCCTTCGCACCGACCAGCGTCAGCACGTCGCCGCGATTGAGCTCGGTGCCGGGCAGCGCGGGCACGCGGTTCTCCAGCCGCGTCACGGCCGCGATGTAGATGCCGCGTCCCTGCACGGGATCGGCGCGTTCGCGCAACTGACGGATCGTTGCGCCGTGGGCGTCCTTGCGCGTGAGCACAACGTCGACCGTGTCGGCGAGCGCCGTCGAAAAATGGCGGCCCGACGCGACTTCCTCGCCGAGCGCGGGCGCGGCCTCGATCAGCGCCTCGCGCCGCCCGTTTATCAACACGAGATCGCCCGCGGCGAGGGTCAGGCCGGGCGCGACGGCGAGCGGCGCGCCGTCGCGCTCGATCTGCTCGATGGTCAGGTTCTGGCCGTAGCGCGCCTCGAATGCGCCGACGCTCACGCCCGCCGCCTCGCGGACACGGAACGCGCGCCCCACCAGCGCGGGCGCGGCGAGCCGCTCGCCTTCGCCCAGCGAATCGCCGCCGCCGAGTTTGCGCCACACGCGCTCGGCTTCTTCGCGCAGATTCACGCGCATGAGCAGCGCCGCGAACTGGCTCGTGAAAAGTACGATGGTGATAAGCCCGAACAGATAGCTGACGCTGTACGCGGTGACGATGTTCGCTTGCAGGCGCAACGTGTCGGCGTCGGACAGGCCAAGCTTCGCCACGGCTTCGGACGCCGTGCCGATCACGGCCGATTCCGTCGCCGCGCCCGCGAGCAGCCCGGCCGCCGTGCCCGGATCGAGATGCAGCACCGCGACGGCGAGCAATACGAGCGCGAGCACCGAAACGATTTCGACCACCGACAGCAAGCCATAGCGCCAGCCGCGTCCGACATTGGCGAAGAACTGCGGGCCGCCTGTGAAGCCGAGCGCGAAGATGAAGAGCGCAAACGCGATGTTCTTGAGATCGGGCGCCAGGCGCGCGCCCGTCTGCCCGAGCAGCAGCGACACGATCAGCGTGCCGCACACGCCGCCGAGCTGGATCGGACCGATCTTGAAGGAACCAATCAGATATCCGAGTGCAAGACTCGCGAACAGCGCAATCTCCGGTTGAGACTTGAGCAACTCGGTGATCATTTAGGGATGGTCCTTGTTGATTGCGTCCTTACTCGTACTTTGCGTCGTTCCGCGCGCGCGGGTCCCGGACACAATGCGAACCTGTGCCAGTTCCTCGCAGATGGCATTGCTCGCTCCGCGTCGACCATCGGCCATTACTCGAGGGAGTTCATCAGTCTTGTCGGATCATCAGGAGCGGCGCGAATGATTCGGTCCCACGGACTGTCGATGTCCGCGTCGAATGCGAGTGACAGCGCGATGATGATCGCCCGATACCTCTGTTCCCCCCGTGAAGAGGACGTCGTCCATTCAACTCGCGCAGAAATGGAACCAGAAAATCGGCGCGATGCTTCGAGGCTTCGAAGCGCATCGCAACAGACTTCGCTCTATGCCTTGCGTGTCGGATATTCATGTACGTCTGCGTTTTCACCCCCGGATGTCGACTGACGCAGGCGCCTTGAAAGCCTGCAATCACATCGATTGGAATCGATATCGAAAAAGCTCGGGCTTTGCTTTGGCAAGTAGTCGAATCGATATAGATTTCGGCGGCGCTTGGCAAGAAGTTTTTGACGAAACAATCCGAGCCAGAAGCCGCTCCCACACGCGACGGCGACATGGACCGCGAGCACTGTTGCGGCGGCGTGATGCTCCGCTACCAGCGCATTGCGCGCAACGCCGCGAATAGCCCTATCGTGACTCGGCGCGAAACGCGTAATCAGCTCAGCTGCAGAGTCGCAGTCGCCTATGCTTTCCGCTAGCCGGGCGTCGCGCAAGACATGTAAAGTGTTCGAACGCGGAAATTCATGCTCGACGGAAAACGAAGGCCCGCGCAACTATTACTACAGCGCTTCTTCATTCCCTGGAGATGCAGCATGAAGATAAAGGCATTCGCCGCTGCCACGCTCGCCGGAGCGTTGATCGCAACAGACGCGCAACACGGGAGTCTCACATCATGAGCACGATCCCAGCAAAGCTCAAACACGAACTCATGAAGGCGCTTCCGCCTACGATCTTCTTCTTCGTGATCCTGCATATCGTCGCGCTGATTCGTGCGCTGATGATCCGCGGCACCGGAGTTTCGGTCGAGTCGTCGGCGTCGGTTCTGATTGCGTCGCTCATTCTTGGCAAATCGGTGCTGGTCGCCGACATGCTTCCGTTCATCAATCGTTTCCCGGACAAGCCGCTGATCTGGAACGTCGCCTGGAAGACGTTGATGTATGCGCTCGTCGCACTTTTCGTCCATTTTCTGGAGCGGCTTTACGACTACTGGAAAGAAGCGCCGAGTGTTATCGCGGCGAATCACGCACTGTGGACCGAAATCAATTGGCCGCGCTTCTGGGCCGTGCAGATTCTGCTCGTCACCCTGATATTCAACTATTGCGTGATCGCCGAACTGGCCCGCGTGATCGGCCGCGGGAAACTCAAGGCGATATTCTTCGGACCGCTTCCGCCCCCGCGCGATTGACCCGATGCTGCAATGCGGCTCGACGATCCGAAGAATATTCGAGCCTGGCTGTTCACGCCGGCCACGCCGATCGTCGTCGCGCGCGTGCTCCGGCAAAGGGATATCGACGGCATGTCGAGCTTCGCGCCGATACTCAATGTCATTCGTCGGCGGGCTGAAAACAAGCAAAGAGTGCATGGCAGCATGAAACCCATGTCCTGGACTGAGTTCGAACTGACACTCGAGAAAGTCCAGTCCGATGTCATGCAGCATGGCTCTCACGCGTCAACGCAGCCAATCACAGAAGGTGCGCAGAAATGGCAGTTGTCCAGAGCTTGAAGGAGCGGCAGGCGGCGGGCCGCGATGCCCGGCGGCACGCGAAGCGATCGCTGCACGCGGCCATCGGCAATACCGACCGCGATCCTGTGCAGCTCCTGCAAGAGAACAGCAAAGGACGCGTGGAAGCGCTGGTTCCCTTGCGTTACGGCCGCATGTCCGTGTCGCCCTTCACGTTCTATCGCGGCAGCGCGATTCTTCAGGCTCACGATCTGGCCGGTACGGTGAACAGCGGCATCGCGTTTCCTGTCTGCGGCGACGCTCATCTCTTGAATTTCGGAGGCTTCGCGACGCCAGAACGGCAACTCGTGTTCGACCTCAACGATTTCGACGAAGTCGCGACCGGCCCGTGGGAATGGGACGTCAAACGGCTGGCGGCCAGCTTTGCGATAGCCGGCGAGCATATGGGATTCAACCGCGGCGCTCTGGCGGATATCGTCGCGACGGCCTTGCACGAGTATCGGGACCGCATGAGCCAGTACGCTGAATACAGCGCACTCGAACTCTGGCACGAGATTGTCACTTTCGAGCGGATGATCGAGGCCGCGGTGACCGCCGAAGGCCGACAGCACATCAACCGGACGATGGAAAAGGCAGCGAGCCGCACGCACGAAAGCCTGCTGGGCAAGATGGCCACGCTGACCGACGGCCGCTGGATCATTCGGGATGCGCCGCCGGCGTTGTTTCATCCCGGCGGCCCGAATTCGCTGCTCGGCCACGAGCAGAAATGGTCCGACACCGACGAATGGAAAGGCAAGCTCTCCGCCGCGTTCGACAACTACCTTCGGACGCTGTCCTCCGAGCGCCGCAAACTGATCGCGCAGTACGCGCTGCATGACGTCGCATTCAAGGTGGTGGGCGTCGGAAGTGTCGGCACTTTCTGTCTGGTGATGCTTTTCATCGACAGCCACGGCAAGCCGCTATTCCTTCAGGTCAAGGAAGCGCGTCAGTCGGTGATATCGCGCTTCTTTCACGGCGAAGGTACGCCTCATCAGGGGGATCGCGTCGTGAGCGGACAACGCCTGCTCCAGGCCGCGAGCGATTCGTTCCTCGGCTGGACGACCGGGCCCGCCGGGCGGCAGTTTTACTTCCGCCAGTTGCGCGACATGAAAGTGTCGGCGGACGTCGAGCGCATGAGCAGCACGATCCTGCGCGGCTATGCGCGCATCTGTGGTTGGGCGCTGGCGCGCGCCCACGCGAAAGCCAGCGGCAAAGCGGTGGAGATCGCGGCCTATCTCGGCAACGGCAACCGCTTCGCGGACGCGCTCACGGAATACGCGTTCGCCTATGCGGAGCAAAACCAGAAGGACTACGACACGTTCATCCGCGCGTGCCGCTCGGGCACGCTCGAGGCGCGCAGCGACGAGGACATGGCGGCCGATTTCCGCGTCTGATGGCCACGATCGCTCTGGCCGCTGGCTGCCGGTGCTGCTTTGCATCGCCTGCCCGATAACGCCACTTGCTCAGACGACGCCCATCGCGCCTTCGAGCGCACGGACCATCGCGACGAGCCGCGGCCCGATCTCGCCTTCCAGTTGCCCGTCTCTCAGCAGATAGGAAGGCACGCCGCAGTTGAAGACCAGAATCTCGCCGTCCGCGGCGGGCTTCATGGGCACCGCCACGGCATGCACTTCGCGGCGCAAGTCGCCGAACGAGGCGCAAAAGCCGCGTTCATGAAAATAGTCGATGCCGCTCATCACGCGCTCGCGGAAGGTCTCCCACTCATCGGGCGTCTTGACGGAAATTTCGTTCAGCACCGCCTCGCGCCGGTCGCGCGGCATGGCCGCGAGCAGCGCGCGGCCCATCGCCGTGCGCACGATCGGGTAACTCAGCCCGATGTCGGCGGGCAATCCGAGCGGCGTCACGCTGCGGCTGCTTTCCAGGTACACCACGTTCAGCCGGTCGCGCATGCCGAGCGACACCGAGCCGCGCACCTGATTGGCCAGTTCGCGCATGGACGGCCGCGCGATCTGCCGGACCATCAGGCTCGCGAGCAACGGATAGCCCAGCGAGAGCACCGCCGAGCCGAGCTGAAACTTGTTGTTGAGCCGGTTCACGCGCAGATAGCCGAGCCGCGTGAGCGTGTAGGTGAAACGCGAGATGGTCGCCTTGGTCATGCCGGTGCGCGCCGCCAGTTCCGCGTTGCCCAGTTGCGACTCGCGCGGCGTGAAGCATTGCAGGATATCGAGCCCGCGAGCCAGCGTGGTGGCGAACTGGCGATCGCCTTCGAAATCCTCCGGCACGTAGCGCACCTTCGAATCTGCGTAGTCGCTCGCAGGTGGCTCGGTTCCAGTCGGATGTCGCGAAGTCATAGGGTTTCTCCTCACATTTCTGGTCATTTTGCGTAAAACGTTCCGCATATCCAAACTCTGTTCAGCATAGTCGAACAAGCGATCGCCTGTCTTCGAACCTGACCGATAGTGTCCTCACATATCGATCAATCAGGCGGAGACAGGCATGACCCAGACCGACCCGGCATTCGATGCCATGCTTTCAGGAGTCGCACGATTCGTCCGCGAAGAGGCGATCCCGCGCGAAAACGAAGTCGAAAAGACCAATGAAGTGCCGCCCGATCTCGTCGAGCGCATGCGCGAGCTCGGCTATTTCGGCTGGAGCATCCCGCGCGAATACGGCGGTTCCGGCTTCACGACGGAGCAGCTCGTGCGCGGCGCGATCGAACTCTCGCAGGCGTCGGTCGCGTTTCGCGCGCGGGTCGGCACGAACACGGGCATCGGCTCGGAAGCGCTCGTCGCCGACGGCACGCCCGAGCAGAAGCGCCGCTATCTGCCCGGCCTCGCGGCGGGCGCGATCACGGGCGCCTTCGCGCTCACCGAACCCGGCGCAGGTTCAGATGCCACCGCGCTCTCGACCGTTGCACGCCGCGAAGGCGACGAGTACGTTCTCGACGGCAGCAAGTGCTTCATCACGAACGCGCCCATTGCCGACCTGTTCACGGTGCTGGCGCGCACGGACCCGTCGAAGCCGGGCGCCTCCGGCATTTCGGCGTTCCTCGTCGAACGTTCGATGCCGGGCCTCTCCACGAGCGAGCCCTACGAAAAGATGGGGCAGTCGGGCTCGCCGGTCGGCGACGTCCATTTGCGCGGCTGCCGCGTGCCGGCCGCGAACCTCATCGGCGGGATGGAAGGGCAAGGTTTCCGCACGGCGATGAAGGTGCTCAACAAGCAGCGCATCCATCTCGCGGCGCTCTGCACCGGACCGGCCGTTCGCATGCTGGAAGAAGCCGTCGCCTACACGATGCAGCGCGAGCAGTTCGGCAGGCCCGTTGCGGAGTTTCAACTGATTCAGGCGCTGATCGCCGAATCGCAGACGGAGATATTCGCCGCCCGCTCGATGATCCTCGCCGCCGCGCGCAAACGCGACGCCGGCCACGACGTCACGATGGAAGCGTCAATGTGCAAGATGTTCGCATCGGAGATGTGCGGCCGGGTCGCGGACCGCTCGGTGCAAATGCTCGGCGGACGCGGCTATCTCTCGGGCAATGCCGTCGAGCGCTTCTATCGCGACGTGCGCGCCTTTCGCATCTATGAGGGCACGACGCAGATCCATCAGTTGAACATCGCGAAGATCACGCTGCGGCGCGCAGCGGAGATGAAGGCACGACGCGTCGCCGGCGAAGCCGCCTGCGCCGCATGAGGTTCGCCATGAATACTGCTTCCACACTTCGCCTCGACGCGCTCGTGAATCCGCGCTCGATCGCAATCGTCGGCGCATCGGTCGATGGGACGTCGATCAGCGGCCAGCCCATGCGCTTTCTCACGCAGCACGGGTATCGCGGCGCGCTTTACCCGGTCAATCCGAAATACCGCGAGATTGCGGGCGTCGCGTGTTACGACAGCATCGCCGCATTGCCGGAGACGCCCGACCTCGCGCTCATCCTCGTGGCCGCGCGGCGCGTGCCGCAGATGCTGCGTGAATGCGGCGAGCGCGGCATCCGTCATGCGATCGTCTATGGCTCGGGGTTCGCGGAGAGCGGCGCGGCGGGCGCGGCGCTGCAACGCGAGTGCGCGGAGATCGCGCGCGCGCATCGCATGCGTGTGATCGGCCCCAACTGCCAGGGCATGGTGAGCACGGCAAGCCGCGTCTACGCGGGATTCGGCGCGCCGTTCGGCGTCGGGTATCGCAGCGGCACGCTCTCGCTGATCTCGCAGAGCGGCGGCTTCGGCTGTGCGCTCCTGCTCGCGGCCGACGAACTCGGCATCGGGTTGCGGCACTTCATCACCACCGGCAACGAGGCCGATGTGAGCCTGCTCGAACTCGTCGACGCCTGCATCGACGATCCGGGGACATCGCTCGTCGCCGCGTATATCGAAGGCCTGAAAGATGCGCGGCGGCTCGTCGACGTGGCCCGGCGCGCACTCGATGCGGGTAAGCCGATTCTCGCCTGGAAGGTCGGCAACACCGTGGACGGCGCGCGGGCCGCGGCCTCGCATACGGCGAATCTCGGCGGCGCGTCGGCGCTCTATCGCACCGCGTTCCGCCAGGCGGGCGTGATCGAGGTGAGCGACGTGGCCGATCTCGGCGACTACGCGAACGCCTTCGGCATGGCGCGGCTGCCGCGCGGCGAGCGCGTCGCCGTGGTGACGCTTTCGGGTGGCGCGGGCATTCTCGCGACCGATGTCTGCGCTCAGAACGGCATGTCGACGCCGCCGCTCGCGCCGGAGACGATCGAACGTCTCGTGCCGCTCGTGCCGGCATTCGCGTCGCTGAACAATCCGGTCGATCTGACCGCCGGCATTCTCGCCGACCCGCGCATCTTCGCGGATACGCTGCAGATCATTGCCGACGATCCGAACATCGATGCGGTCACGATCATGGCCGCGGCGGCGAGCGGCGAAGTCGCGCGCGCGATGGCGGACGCGATCGCGCGGGTGTTCGCCGCCACCGACAAGCCGATGATGGTCGCCTGGAACGCGCGCCGCGACATGGCGCGCGAAGCGTACGCGTTGCTGGAGGAAGCGAAGGTGCCGCTGTTCCCGACACCGGTGCGCTGCGCCCGCGCGCTCGCGGCGTTGTCGCTCCACGCACGCGCCCGGCGCGCGCGTGCGCAATCGCGCCTCGCGAAGCCGCTCGCGCCGCGCCACGCGCCGCACGCGCGGACGCTCATCGAACGAGGCCAGGGCGATCTCACCGAGCACGCGGCGCAAGGGCTGCTGCGCGCGTACGGCATCGATACGCCGAAAAGCGTGCTCGTGCGCGACCGCGATCACGCGCCTGAAGCCGCGCATGCGATCGGCTTTCCGCTGGTCGTCAAGGTTCAGTCGCCGGACATCGCGCACAAGACCGAAGCCGGCGCGGTGCGCACCGGCATCCGCGACGCGGCCACGCTCGCCCAGGCCTGCGATGAAATCCTCGCGAACGCGCGCCGTCACGCGCCCGGCGCGCGCATCGACGGCGTGTTGCTGCAGGAGGAGATACGCGATGCGGTGGAGATCATCGTCGGGATCGAGAACGATCCGTCGTTCGGTCCGGCCGTCATGTGCGGGCTCGGCGGCATCTATGCCGAAGTGCTCAAGGACGTCACGTTCCGCCTCGCGCCCGTCACGCACGACGAAGCGCACGCGATGATCCGCGAGCTGCGCGCCCACGCGATTCTCACGGGCGCGCGCGGCAAACCCGCCGCGGACATCGATGCGCTCGCCGGGACCCTCGTCGCGCTCTCGCAGATGGCGCTCGACCTGCAGACGAGCCTCAAGGAACTCGACATCAACCCGCTGTTCGTGCTGCCACAGGGCCAGGGGGTGCGCGCGGGCGACGCGCTCGCGCGCGCCATCGCGCTGCCGCCTTCGCCGGAAGGGGTTCACGAAACCGGCTATTGCGAAAGCACCGTGATGGACGGATAGTGAGGCCACGCCTCGCCTTCTCAGGACGCGCCCGCAGCGGGCGCGCGCCATCGATCCAGGCCTTTTTTCGCGAGACGATCAGACCATGAACAGCCCTGCCGCACCCGAGCGCTCCGCCGCCGATGTCGAGCGGACCTACCGGAAGATCTTCTTCCGGCTGATTCCCCTGCTCTTTCTTTGTTATGTCGTGAGCTATGTCGACCGCGTCAACATCAGCTTCGCGAAGCTGCAGTTCATGCACGACCTCGGCTTCTCCGAGGCGACCTACGGCCTCGGCGCCGGACTGTTCTTCGTCGGATACGTGCTGTTCGAGGTGCCGAGCAATCTGCTGATGCAGCGCATCGGCGCGCGCCGCACGCTGTTGCGCATCATGGTGGCGTGGGGCGTGGTGTCGAGCCTCATGATGTTCGTGCGCACGCCCACGCAGTTCTACGCGATGCGCCTTCTGCTCGGCGTGACGGAAGCCGGGTTCTTTCCCGGCATCATTTTCTACCTCGCCTGCTGGTTTCCGAGCGAGCGCCGCGCCCGCGTCACCGCCTTCTTCATGATGGCGACCGCGGTGGCCGGCATCGTGGGCGGCCCCGTATCGGGCTTCATCATGACGCGCCTCGCGGGCGTGGCCGGTCTTCCTGGATGGCAATGGCTGTTCCTGCTCGAAGGCGTGCCGGCGGTGCTGCTCGGCTTCGTCGTGTATTTCACGCTCGGCGATGCGCCGTCGCAGGTGCGCTGGCTCAGCGATTCCGAGAAAGCGCTCGTGCAGGAGGATCTGCTCGCGGAAGAAAAAACGAAACACACCGGTCATCTCGACGGGTTGCGCGGCGCGCTCGGCAATCCGCGCGTCTATCTGGCGGCGCTGGTGTATTTCGCCGTGATGATGCCGTTCAACGCCATCGGCTTCTGGGCGCCGACCGTGATTCGCGACCTGGGCGTCGCCAGCCTGCTCGATGTCGGCCTGCTTACCGCGCTCGTCTTCGTCGCGGCCGCGCTCGGCACGTATGTGGTCGGCTCGCATTCGGACCGCACGATGGAGCGCCGCTGGCATATCGCCGTCAGCGGCGCGGTCACGGCGCTTGCCTTCGCGCTGCTGCCGGTGGTGGGCAGCAACGTGCCGCTGGGCGTCGGTCTGCTCGCGCTCGCGGCGGCCGCGTCCTATGGCGGCTTCGTCGTCTTCTGGACCATTCCGCAGACGTTCCTCTCTCGCTCCTCGGTGGCTGGCGGTATCGCGATGATCACCAGTCTCGGCGGAACGGGCGGCTTCGTGAGTCCGGCGTTCGTCGGATGGGTCAAGAGCCGGACAGGCAGTGCCGAATACGGCCTGATCGGACTCGGCATCGTGCTGCTCATCGGCGTTGCGCTTTTGCTCGTGGCGTTTCCGAATCACCGGGGCCAATCCGAATCCGCCAACCGTTCCGATCGCGTTCCTGCCTGAACGGCGGCCGCCCGCGCACGTCGGCCTTGCGTCGTGGTCAGTCAGTGCGACGCAAGCCGATACTCGCCCCGGGTCGCCGTCGCAATTTGCTCGGTGATCGCAAGGAACCTCGCCATGTCGCCCGGTCCGTGGCACTGCAATGGCGACACACGCACGGCGCCATCGAGATCGAACGATTCATGAACTAGTGCACGTTTTCATCGAGCACGAGCAGGTTGTCGTGCGAAAAGCCGAGGGCCACGGGCTGCCCTCGTTCGGGCAGGATTCGATTGGGATCGTTGAATACGTCGAGGGAAACGACCGCATTGCCGACCCGTGCGCGAATACGCACCACGGCACCGAGGAAGCTGATTTGTTCGACGGTCGCCGCGAGCGAATTCCGGCCGCCCGAAGGCGGCTCCAGAAGGATCGCCTCGGGACGCAGCGCCAGCAGGCGCTCCTTGCCGGCATCATCGGGCGGCAACGGCCGCGATGTCACCAGTTCCTGACCGTGCACCGCGATGCGCCCAGTCCCGGGATCGATCACACGGCCAGTGAGAACGTTGAGCGTTCCCACAAAGGACGCGACAAAACGCGTGCGCGGAAAGTTGTAGATATCGAGCGGCGTACCGACTTGCTCGACGCGGCCGTCGTTCATCACGACGATACGGTCGGAGATCGACAGCGCCTCTTCCTGATCGTGCGTGACGAAGATCGATGTAATGCCGAGCTCGCGCTGCAACGCCCGAATGTCCTCGCGCAGCGACACGCGAATTTTTGCATCGAGCGCGGAAAGCGGTTCGTCGAGCAACAACACCTGTGGCTTGCTCGCAAGCGCCCGCGCCAGAGCCACGCGCTGTTGCTGTCCGCCGGACAATTGCCAGGGATAGCGCGCGGCGAGATGCGGCAGCTTGATGAGTTCGAGCATCTCGGCCACGCGCGCATCCATCTCCTTTTGCGAGCGCTTCGCCACCTTCAATGCGAAGCCGATGTTCTGTGCCACCGTCATGTTCGGAAACAGCGCATACGACTGGAACACCATGCCGACGGCGCGATCGCGCGTGCGCACGCGCGTGACGTCGCGCCCGCCGAGACGGATCGTGCCGCGCGTGGGCGTCTCGAATCCTGCGATCATGCGCAGCACCGTGGTCTTCCCGCAGCCGGACGGCCCGAGAAAGGTGATGAATTCTCCCTGCTCGATCTTCATGTCGAAGCGATGCAGCGCGACGTTCGGCCCGAACGCTTTATGAAGGTCGTCGATCTCGAGAAATGGCATGGGTCGCGGCCTCGTCGGCTCAGGTTTTATGGCCGGCCAGCGCGCGCGCCGATCCGAACACCTGGATCAGGCCCATCGATGCCCACGTGACGATGAAGGCGATGATCGCCAGCGCGGAGGGCTCGTAAGCGCGATTTGCGCCGATCAGTTGCAGGTAAGGCCCGAACGCCGGGCGATCCAGCAGGCTCGCGATCGTGAATTCGCCGATCACGACGGCAAACGTCAGGAACGCGCCGGACAGAATCCCCGAGCGCACGTTCGGGAAGATCACGCGAAAAAGAATCGTCGTCCAGCCCGCACCGAGACACTCGGCGGCCTCGGTGAGCGAGCGGATGTCCACGGCGCGCATGCCCGCATCGACGGCGCGGTACATGTAGGGCAGCGACAGCGTGACATAGCCGAACACGAGCAGCAGATCGGTCGCGCGCTCGTTGCTCGTGAGCGGCAGGATCGAACTGCTGTTATAGATGCGCAGGTAGCCGAAGACGATCACGATGGCCGGTATCACGAGCGGCAGCAAGGTGATGAACTCGACGACGGGCCGCAGCCTGGGCAAGCGCAGTTGCACCCAATACGCGGTGGGCACGACGAGCAGCACGCCGATCACGATGGTGAGCAAGCCCATCAAAACCGAATAGCCGAACGAGGCCTGGAAATGGGGATCGCCGAGAACGACGCGATACGCTTCGAAGCTGTATTCGCCGCGACGCATGCGCAGGCTGAATTCGAAGGTCGCGGCGAGCGGAATCAGGAAGTACAGGGTGCCGACGATCATCGCGATCCAGGCGCCGGCGCGCGATTGCGCTTTCATCGGCGTCCCCTTTCGGCGCGCGCCCGCAACCAGATGTAGCCGCCGTTCGACAGTCCCGTCACCACGATCATGCCGAGCGCGAGCGCGTAACCGAGGTTCTGGTTATGCAGCACGTCGCCGCGAATCTGCGCGTACAGCAGGATCGGAACGATGTTGAGCGAGCTGCCGGTCAACGCGTAGGCCGTGGCCACCGCGCCGAACGCGTTGGCGAACAGCAGCAGGGTCGCGCCGAGCAGACTCGGCCAGAGGACCGGCAAGCCGACGTATCGCCAGTATTGCGCCGCCGTGCCGCCGAGGCAGTCGCACGCTTCGCGCCATTCGCGCTTCAGACCGTCGAGCGCGGGCGTGATGATGAGCACCATCAACGGAATCTGGAAGTACAGGTAGGTGATGGTCAGCCCGAGGAAGCTGAGAATGCTGAATCCGGTGGAATACAGATTGAAGCCGAGGTATTTGCGCGCCAGCACGGTCACGAGGCCCACGCGCCCCAATGTGCAGATGAACGCAAACGCGAGCGGCACGCCCGCGAAGTTGGACGCGACGCCGGAAAAGGTCATCAACGTCGGACGAATCCACGGGGGCAGCCGGCCGTGCACCGCGGCCCAGGCGAGCAGCGCGCCGAAGATCGCCCCGCCGGCGGCGGACGCCACGCTGACCTTCACGCTGATCCAGTAGGCATCGAGCACGGCGGGCTGGAAGAGTTCGCGAAGATTCGCGAGCGTGAAGTGCCCCTGCGCATCCTGAAACGCGCCGATCATCAGAAAAGCCGTGGGCAGCAACAGAAACAGCAGCGCGAAAGCAAAGAACGGCGCGACGCCCGCATAGGTCAGCCAGCCCGCGCCACCGCCTGCGCGCGTGGGGCCGGACTGCGGCGCGGGCGTGACCGGCGTCAGGAGATCCGGGCCGGGCGCGCCTGGCTGCGGCGATGCGCTCATCCCTGCGGTCTCGCGCGGCTACTTGACGTTCGCGCCGACGACCTGATCCCAACCCTTGGTCACGGCCTCTTTCGTGGCGTTTTGCTGATCGAGTGTCGGGAAGACGGCGTTGCCGTAAGCCGAAGCCGGCGGCAGCTTCGCGAGCAGCGCCTGCGGCACCTTCTTCTGTGCGACGAGCTCGTTATAGCGCATCGGATGACAGTAGCCGGCGAGCCAGCCGAGTTGCCCTTCGTCGGAGTAAAGGAATTCCATCCACAGCTTCGCGGCGTTCGGATGAGGCGCATAGGCGCTGATCGCCTGCACATAGACGCCCGCGACCACGCCTGTCTTCGGCACGATCACCTGCACTTTCGGATTGCCTTTGAGCGTGTCCCGATCGGCAAGCGCGTTGTAATCCCAGCGCACGATGATCGGCGTCGTGCCCTGTGCGAGCGATGCGGCCTTGCCGATCACCGGCACGAAATTGCCGCTCTTGTTCAGATCGGCGAAAAACTTCAGGCCCGCCTGGTCGGCCTTGGTCGCATCGCCCTTGCTTTGCGAAAGGCCCGCCGCATACACCGCCTGAATGGCCTGATTGGCGGAGCGCGGGTCGCCCGCGAGCGAGACCGCGTTGCGATAGTCCGATTTGAGCAGATCGCCCCAGTCGGCCGGCGCCTTGTCGATCATGTCCGCATTGACTTCGAACGCGAGCACGCCGTAATAGTCGCCGTACCAGTAGCCTTCTGCATCCTTGGACGCAGCCGGGATCGAATCCCACGTCGATACCTTGTAAGGCTGCAACAAGCCTTCCTTCTTCGCGGACGGACCGAACGACAGGCCGACATCGATCACATCGGGCGCTTGCGGTCCCTTGTTGCCTTTGTTCGCCTTGATGGCTTCGATCTCGTCGCCCGAACCTGCATCGGGATTGAGTTCGTTGACGTGGATGCCGTACTTGGTCTGGAACGCCGCGATCAGCGCGCCATATCCGCACCAGTCATGCGGCAGTGCAATCGTCGTCAACTGCCCTTCCTGTTTGGCGGCGGCCACGAGCGCGTCGGACGGCGCAGCCGACGCCGGAACGATGCCGCCCCCCGTCAGTCCCGCAGCCGCGCAGAGACAAAGGACACGGCCCATCCAGCTACGCTTCATCGTCATCGCTGCTCCCGTCAGGAAGGTAGTGCGTCGAAGAGATCCGCCGATTGCTGATGCAGGCTAGATTCAAATCCTCAAATTTGCAAGCTGCCAAAAACGTATGACTATGGCTTTTGTCGGATGCTTGCGCAGGCGTGCGTCATGCGACACGCCCGCCGTTCGCAGGCATACATCCGACGCAGGTTCGGCGCGCTATGGCGCCTGAACCGGCCTTACGCCATCGTGAGGCGCGAGACTTCCCGGCACCCTGCTCCCGTCACGGCCTCGGCGCCCGAGCCACTGCGCGATTTCGCCGACGATGCCGCGTCGAAACAGCAGCACGCAGGCGACGAACATGACGCCGGTTACGATGCTGACCGATTCGCCCAGATCCTGGAACCACGCGATATGCGTAAGCTCCGCGAGCCACGTGCCGAACGCGGCGAGCTTCGTCTCCAGACCGACGACGATCACCGCGCCCACCGCCGGCCCGAGGCGCGTGCCGAGGCCGCCGAGCAGCGTCATGAGAATGACGGTGCCCGACATCGTCCAGTGCACGTCGGACAGCGTCGCGAAGCCGAGCACGAGCGTCTTCATCGCACCGGCGAGACCCGCGCACGCAGCCGACATGACGAACGCCAGCAGCTTGAAGCGATCGACGTCGTAGCCCAGCGAAATCGTGCGCGCCTCGTTTTCCTTCAATGCGCCGAGAATCCGTCCGAACGGCGAATCGATCACGCGGCCGATGAACGCGAACGCGATCGCACTGATGATTAGCATGACGTAGTAAATAGCGAGATCGTCGTCGAGCGAGAGCACACCGAACAGCCGCCCGCGCGGCACGCCCTGCATGCCATCCTCGCCACCCGTGAACGGCGCTTGGACGCAGAAGAAATAGACCATCTGCGCGAGCGCGAGCGTGACCATCGCGAAGTAGATGCCTTTGCGGCGTATCGCCAGCAACCCCATCACGAAGCCGAGCGCCGCGCCGACGCCCGCGCCGAGCAGCAACGCGATTTCCGGCGGCAAGCCGTGATCGCGCACCGCGCTGCCCGCGACGTAGGCCGCCACCCCGAAGAACGCCGCATGACCGAACGACAGCAGACCGACATAGCCGAGCAGCAGATTCAGCGAGGTGGCGAACAGCGCGAAACACATCAGTTTCATCAGAAAGACCGGATACGCACCCACCCACGGCGCGGCCGCGAGCACGGCCAATACGGCGAAGAATGCAAAGCGGTTATGCATGAGACACCTCACTTCGATTGACCGAACAGCCCGGCGGGACGCACGAGCAGAACCAGCGCCATGACGGCGAACACGACCGTCGCGGACGCTTCCGGATAGAACAGCTTCGTCAGGCTTTCGAGCACGCCGAGGGCCAGGCTCGTCAGCACCGATCCGGCGATCGAACCCATCCCGCCGATCACCACGATCGCGAACACGGTGATGATCATGCTCTGCCCCATCAGCGGCGACACCTGCATGACCGGCGCGGCGAGCACGCCCGCGAAGGCGGCGATCGCGACGCCGAAGCCGTAACTCAGCGAGACCATGCGCGGCACATCGACGCCGAACGCCGCGACGAGCCGCGGATTCTCAGTCGCCGCGCGCAGCAGCGCGCCGAGTTGCGTGCGCTCGATCGCCCACCACGCCGCTGCGCAGACCGCGAGCGACGCGACCACGACCCATGCGCGATACGCCGGCAGCATCATGAAGCCGAGGTCGACGGCGCGCGCAAGGCTGTCGGGCGCGGCGTAGGACATGCCCGAGACGCCATAGACGGAACGCGACGTTCCTTCGAAGATCAGCGTGACGCCGAGCGTAAGCAAGAGACCGTAAAGATGATCGAGCTTGTAGAGCCGACGCAGCATCGAACGCTCCACCAGCATGCCGAGCGCACCCACGGCCATCGGCGCGATGACGAGCATCAGCCAGTAGTCGAAGCCGAAATAGTTCGTGCCCATCCAGGCGAACAGCGCGCCGAGCATGAAGAACGCGCCGTGCGTGAAATTGATCACGTTCAACAGGCCGAAGATGAGCGACAGTCCAAGACTCAGCACGGCATAGAAGCAGCCGTTCATCAGTCCGAGCACGAGCTGACCCGATACCGCCTGCGGCGGCATACCGAAGATTTCCATGACGTTGGCTCCGATCAGATATTGAGCAGCGCGTGCAGCGTGGCCGTTTTTTCCGCAAGACGGGCCGACTCGAAGGCATCGACGATGCGACCGTGCTCCATCACGTAGAAGCGATCGGCGAGCGGCGCGGCGAAGCGGAAGTTCTGCTCGACGAGCAAAATCGTGAAGCCGCGCGCTTTGAGCAGCCGGATGACGCGCGCTAGTGTCTGCACGATCACGGGCGCGAGCCCTTCGGAGATTTCATCGAGCAGAAGCAGACTGGCGCCGGTGCGAAGAATGCGCGCGATCGCCAGCATCTGCTGCTCGCCGCCCGACAGCCGCGTGCCCTGACTGGCGCGACGCTCGGCGAGGTTCGGGAACATTGCGTAGATATCTTCGAGCGACATCGGCGTGCCTTTCGCATCGTGCAGACGCGGCGGCAGCATCAGATTCTCCTCGCACGACAGCCCCGCGAAGATGCCGCGCTCCTCCGGGCAATATCCGACGCCGAGGCGCGCCACGCCCTGCGGCTCCATGCCGATCGTCTCCCGGCCGTCGATGCGGACCGAACCAATGCGGCGACCGGTGAGTCCCATGATCGCCTTGAGCGTCGTGCTGCGGCCCGAGCCGTTGCGCCCGAGCAGCGTGACCACTTCGCCGCGAGCCGCACGAAGATCCACGCCGTGCAGGATGTGAGATTCGCCGTACCACGCTTCGAGGCCCGTGACCCGAAGTGCGTCTTCGCATGCCACGGCGACGTTGCCCTCGTGATGCAGGTCGTCAATGTGCGGACGATTCATTCTCGGTCCCCATGTATGCTTCCCTCACTTGCGGGTTCGCGGAGACGGACGCGTAATCGCCTTCCGCCAGAATCTCGCCGCGCTGAAGCACGGTGATCGTGTCCGCGATGCTCGACACCATCTTCATGTTGTGCTCGACCATCAGGATCGTCCGTCCGTTCGATACGCGCTCGATGAGCGCGGTCACGCGATCGACATCTTCATGTCCCATGCCTTGCGTCGGCTCGTCGAGCAGCATGAGCACAGGGTCCATCGCGAGCGTCGTCGCGATTTCGAGCGCGCGCTTATGGCCGTATGACAACTCGGCGGTTTTCAGATCGGCGTAGGCGGCGAGGCCGACTTCATCGAGCAGTTCGAGTGCGCGCTCGCGCAGGCGTGCGAGCAACGCGCCGCTTTGCCAAAACCTGAACGACACGCGCAGCGGCCGCTGCAACGCGATGGTCACGTTCTCGACGGGCGTCAGATGCGCAAACACCGCCGAGATCTGGAACGAACGGATCACGCCTCGTCGTGCGATCGCCGCGGGCGCGGCACGCGTGATCTCGCGGCCATCGAAGAAAATCTGTCCCGCGCTCGGCGTGAGGAACTTCGTCAACAGGTTGAAGCAGGTGGTCTTGCCGGCGCCGTTCGGTCCGATCAACGCGTGGATCGTGCCTCGCCGCACGCGCAAATCGATGCCGTTGACGGCCGTGAAGCCGTTGAATTGCCGGGTCAAACCTTTTGTCTCCAGAATCATGTCTGCATGCGTCATCGCGGCTCTCCTTGCCAGATTCGATGCGGGATTCGTTATTGCGATCGCATCAGCCGACCACCGGCAATGTCTCGATCGCATACGCGTGCCGCAACGTGCGCCCGAGAACCGGGTCTTCGAGCACGGTCTCGAAGCGCTGCGCCGGACGAATGCCGCCGATGGCCGCGAGCGTGCCGCACAGCATCGCGGTGCCGTCGACGAACTCGCCGCCGCGTTGCGCGAACTGGTCGAGCAGGTCTTGCGGCGAGCGCATCGCGGTCACCTTGCCTTCCTGATAAAGCACGCGCTCGCCGTCGATCGTCGCGTAGGAACGCAGCAGCAACGCGTCCCAGTGACCGGCAACTTCGCTCAGGCGCCATAGCGTGTTCGCGCATGGCTTGTCGCACATCTGCTTCGACACGGTGATGCCGTACGCCTCGACCTGTCGATCCGTGTGATCCGATGCAACGCCGACATACGTCTCGCCGCCGTCCTTCACCAGCACGAACTCGGCTTCGCCGCTGCTTTCTTCGCCCGTGACCTGCATCGACGAAGCCGGACCCAGGCGATCCGCCGCGACGCGATAGAACACCGGTGTATACGCGGGCCGCTTGATGCCCAGTTCTTCGAGCTCGCGGATATGCTTCTCCATGGCTTCGGTGTCGCGTCCCGTCCAGCCCGCGATGACGAGCGTGTCGATTGAAATGGCGCGCTCGATGCTGCCGGCGCGATCCTCGATGGTGAATGTGATGGCTTTCATGTCTGACTCCCTTATTTTCCGGCGACTTTCCCCGCGACGAGCGGGCAATGGCTCGCGCCGAGCGGCGCGTAAGCGTCCTGCGCGGAGATGGTCTGCTTGATCGTGTAGTAATCCCAAGGCTTCTTCGATTGCTCCGGGCTCTTGACCTCGGCGATGTACATGTCGTGCACCATCAAACCGTCGGCGCGAATCACGCCGTTCTTCGCGAAGAAATCGTTCACGGGCGTCGTGCGCATTTGCGCGAGCACCGCGTCGGATGCATCGGTGCCGCTCGCCTGCACGGCCTTCAGGTAATGCAGCGTCGACGAATACACGCCTGCCTGGATGAACGTCGGCATGCGGCCCGTCTTCGCATGGAAGCGCTGCGACCATGCGCGGCTCGCGTCGTCGCGGTCCCAGTAAAAGGGCGTCGTCAGCATCATTCCCTGCGCGGACTTGAGGCCGAGACTGTGGACATCGCTGATGAACATCTGCAGGCCGGCGATCTTTTGCTTGCCCGGCGCGTTGATGCCGAACTCGCGCGCCGTCTTGATCGCGTTGACGGTATCCGCGCCCGCGTTGGCGAGGCCGATCACCTTGGCGTGCGACGCCTGCGCCTGCAACAGATTCGATGACAGGTCCGCTGCATGCATCGGATGCTTCGATTCGCCGAGCACCCTGCCGCCCGCCGCGTTCAAAGCGGCCGCCGAATCGTTCTTCAGCGACGCGCCGAGCGCGTAGTCGACGGTCAGGAAGTACCACGAGTTGTCGCCCGCGCGCGCCATCGCCTTGACGAGGCTCGTCGTCAGCGCAAACGTGTCGTACGAGTATTGGATCGTGTACGGCGAGCACGCTTCATTGCTGAGCTTGGTCGTGCCCGCGCCGCTCGCAATGGCGATGCGATGCTTCTCCTTCGCCACGTTCGACACCGCGAGCGCAACCGACGACGGCAACAGGTCCTGCACCATATCGACCTGCTGGTTGTCGAACCATTCGCGCGCGACGGTCGCGGCGACATCCGTCTTGTTCTGATGATCCGCGCTGATCACCTTGATCGGCGCGCCGAGCACCTTGCCGCCGAAGTCGTCGACAGCCATCTGCGCCGCGACGACCGATCCTTTACCGCCGATGTCGGAGAAGATCGATGACATGTCGGTGAGTACGCCGATCTTCACCACGCCGTCGCTGATATCGGCCGCGCTCGCCGTCATCGCAAGGGAGGCGGATAACGCGGTGCAAGCGAGTTGCCTGAACATGGAAGTCTCCTTGATAGGTATTGGGTATGTGCCGCATCAACGCGAGCACACGACTGCCTCGACACCGACGCCCATTGCGAGCAACCGGCGATCGCTCATGTGCCGGCCCGTCAGCATCAGGCCCACGGGCGCGTCGCCATTCGCGTGACACGGGATCGATACCGAGCACAAGTCGAGCATGTTGGCGATCGACGGATTGCGCAGCAGCAAGCGATTCGTCGACGTGTATGCCGCCTCTTCGTCGAGATCGGCGATGCGCGGCGCGACGATCGGCACCGTCGGGCAGACGATCGCGTCGAAGGGACGCAACTCGTCGTCGGCTTGCCGGCATAGCGCTGCACGCAGCGCGCGATTGCGCAGATACTCGGCGGTGCTGTGCCCGCTGCCGAGCCTGATGCGAGAAAGCACGCGCGGGTCGTAGTCGTCGGCATGACGCTTGATCAAGCCGACGTGCCACGCCCACGCTTCCGCCGCGACGAGACCGCCATGCTGACCGAGCGTCGCGAGCTGCTGCCAGCTCTCGAAAGCGACTTCCTGCACGATCGCTCCGGCCGCCGTCAAACGAGCGACGGCACGTTCGAACGCCGCGGCGACGTGCGCATCCATGTCGTCGAGCACGATGTGCTTCGGCATCGCGAGCCGCAGCCCGCGCAAAGGCAGCGCCACGACGGAAGCCGGTTCCGTGTCGCCAGCCATGATCGAATCGAGCGCGGCACAGCACGCCACGCTGCGCGCGATCGAACCGATCGAGTCATAGCTCGACGACAGCGGCGACGCGCCGTCCAGCGGAATGCGCGCGGCTGTCGGCTTGAATCCCGCCAGTCCGCACAACGCGGCGGGAATGCGGCACGAACCGCCGGTATCCGAGCCGATCGCCGCGGCGGCCATGCCATCCGTCACCGACACCGCGGCGCCCGACGACGAGCCGCCCGGAATGCGCAATGCGTGCCTGTCGAACGCGTTCGCGGGCGTGCCGTAATGCGGATTGATGCCAAGGCCCGAGTATGCGAACTCCGTCATGTTGGTGCGGCCGACGAACACGGCGCCCGCCGCCCGCAATCTGCCGATCGCGAGCGCGTCGCGGGTTGCGGCTCGCTCCGGCAAGATCCGGCTGCCGGCGCGCGTGATCTCTCCTTGCACGTCGAAGAGATCCTTCACCGAGACCGGAATGCCCGCGAGCGGACCGGCGACGCCATGACGGCGCAGCGCATCGCTTGCCGCTGCCTGTGCCTTCGCCGCCGCGCTCACGCCGTTTGGAAAGACGCGCGGACCTTCGCCCGAGGCTTCGCCGATCCGTCCGATGCACGACGCGAGGAGCGACGTTGCATCGAGACGCCCGTCGGCAAGTTGGGCGCGCAATGTTTCGAGAGCGGGCAGCATGATCAGGCCGGATCGTAGTAATGCACTTCGAGGAGCACGCAGCCGCCGTTCGACTTGAACGGCCCGTGCCACGCGCCCGGCGGACGCACCGCATACGTGTAGCCTTCGAACGGCTTGCCGCCCTCGCCTTTGGCGTCATTGCCGACGGTGAGATCGCCTTCGACGAGAAACACTTCCTCCCAGTAGTCGTGAACGAAAGGCTCGGTCGTGTACATCCCCGCGGGCAGGCGCAGAAGACGCGTGCGGCTGCCGCGCTTGTTGCCGGTGTCGAGCGCGCCGGAGAGGATCAATTCCTGTGCGCCGGAACCGGGCGCATAACCTTCCGGCAACTGCCAGCCGTCGGCCATGTCGAGTCCGTGGAACTCGTCGTGAAGTTTGTTGATAGCCATGTGCTTCTCCTTCTGGAAATCGTGGATTGGGCGAGAACGGTCTCAGGCGGCCTGGCGCGTCTTCGCCAGTTCGGCATCGAGCGAATAGCTGGACAGCATGTTGTCGACGAGACCGGTCGCGCGGCGCCAGTCGTAGCTGCGATACGCATGCCCCTTGGTGACGAACGACGCGCCCGCATAGAACAGTTCGTACTGGTTGTGACGCGACGCGAACTCCGAGCCGACCGCGTCCCACGCGAGCTTGAAGAACTTCACGCGCTCTTCGGCGCTGCAGACGGGCGACTTCTGCGTCTTCTCGATGATGCGTGCGAGGTCGGGGTTCTCGAAGTCGTGCACGCTCGACGGCAGCATGATCATTCCGCCGCCCGCGAGTTCGCGCAGCGTGGTGAGGATCTTCGAATAGAGCTGCTGCGTGAGCACTTGCGAGCTATAGAGCATGTTGCGATCGGGCACGTAGTAACCGTTGACGATGCTGCCCTTCGCTTCCATGCCGTACACATAGGCCTCGACCATCGATGCTTCCGAGGCGAGCTGGCCCAGCGTCTCGCGCACTTGCGGAAACGCATTCGTGCCGTTGACTTCGGATATCTTGAGGCCGAGGCCGACGAGGAAGCGCAGCTTCGTCATCAGGCGCACCTGGCACTGGTAGTTCTGGTAGACGTGCGCGGGCGTCGCATGAAACTGCTTCGCGCACATCGAGACATCGCCCGCGACGAAGATCCGCTCCCACGGCACCTTGACGTCGTCGAAATACAGCACTGCGTCGTTCTCGTCGTAGCGGCTCGACAGCGGATTGTCGAACACCGACTGCGCGTGCGCCTCGTATGACTTGCGCGACATCACCTTCATGCCCTTCGCATTCATCGGAATCGCGAACGACAGCGCATACATCTCGTCGCCTTCACGCAGCGGCTGAATGCAACTGCAGAAGACTTCGTTCGCCATGATGCCGCTCGTCGCGAGCATCTTCGCGCCACGCACCGTGATGCCTTCCGCATCCTGATCGACGATGCCCACCGCGAGATACTTGTCCTCCTGCTCGTGCGCCGACTTCGACTGATTCGCCTGCGGATTCACGATCACGTAGGTGAGGAACAGATCGTTGTCGCGGGCATATCTGTAATAGTCGCGCAGCGCACCGGCGCGCGCCGGATCGTACTGCTCGAACAGATCGATGCCCATGAACATGCCCGAGATGCACGACGCGACGTGATCCGGCGAGCGGCCCATGAAGCCGAAATGCAACTCCGTCCATGCTTCGAGCGCCGAGCGCCGCTCGACCAGTTGCTCGTACGACGTCGGCAGTTCCCAGATGCGGCTCACGCGATTGCCCGAATCCGGCGAAACGAATGTCATCTTCTCGACGTTTTCCGGACGCGCCTGGTAGTCGTAAAGGCTCGCGTAGCTGCGAATCGAATTGCGGAATGCAGGGTGCGCGGTGACGTCGCCGACCGCCTTGCCGTCGAGATAGACCTGACGTCCGTCGCGCAGTGACGCAATGTGTTGAGTGCCGTTCTTGATCATGATGTTCTCCAGGAATGAGTTCGTCCGCCGTTTCAGGCCGACGCTGCGGGTACGCCGTTGAGCGTGTGATAGCGGCCGCCGAAGAAGATGAGCGGACGTCCTTGCGAGCGCGTCTGGTGACGCGTCACGCGGCCGACGAAGATCACGTGGTCGCCGCCGTCGTATTGCGCGTAGGGTTCGCATTCGAAGGTCGCGAGGGTGTCCGGAAGCAGGACCGGCGCGTCGCACGCGTCGGTTGCCGGATCGCGCCAGCTCCATTTGTCGCCGTTGGCCTTCGCGAAACGGTTCGACATGTCCTGCTGCGATTCTTCGAGCACGTTGACCGCGTAACCGCCGGCCACGCACAGATCGGCGAGGCTCAAACTGCGCCGGTCCACCGAAAACAGAATCAGCGGCGGATCGAGCGACACCGAATTGAACGACGCGACCGTCATGCCGATCGGCGCTCCTTCGCGCCTCGGCGCCGTGATGACCGCGACACCCGTCGCGAACATGGACAATGCTGAGCGGAACCGACGCTGCACTTCCGGATCGCCGCTCGCCACTACGATGCTGTCTTTCATCTCGTTCTCCTTCGCGCCGCGCTGCCGGCGACGCCTTCGTCAGAACACATTTGGATTGTTATTTAGCTTTGTTTCTTAGCTTTTATTAAATGGCAAAAGATTGTCTTGTTCAAGCTATCGTTTACCCTCGGTAAAAAAGCTTTGTATAAAAGACAACCCTACTCGACGAATGGGTGTTGGCCAGAACGAGCAAGTGTCCGGGCTACACTGCGGCCAACTTCCGTTACGAGACTTCTCGCTTTGAAGAAGGCGTTGCACTGGAGCACGATCAATGACCTCACGCCCCATCTACATGGACTACAGCGCGACGACGCCCGTCGATCCGCGCGTCGTCGAAAAAATGGTTCCGTTTCTTTACGAGCGCTTCGGCAATCCGGCATCGCGCAGCCACGCCTACGGCTGGGAAACCGAGGAAGCGGTGGATATGGCGCGCCGCCATGTCGCCGGTCTGCTGCACGCGGATCCGCGCGAAATCATCTGGACGTCGGGCGCTACCGAAGGCAACAATCTCGCGCTCAAGGGCGCGGCGAACTTCTACAAGGGACGGGGCCGTCACATCGTGACGGTGAAAACAGAGCACAAGGCGGTGCTGGATACGTGCCGCGAACTGGAGCGGCAAGGATTCGCCGTCACGTATCTCGACGTCGGCCAGGATGGATTGCTCGACATCGCCACGTTGCGCGCGGCACTACGCGCCGATACGGTGCTCGTGTCCGTCATGATGGTCAACAACGAAACCGGCGTGGTGCAGCCGATCGCCGAGATCGGCGCGATATGCCGTGAGCAAGGCATCGTGTTTCATTGCGACGCGGTGCAGGCAGCAGGCAAGATCAGCATCGATGTCGGCGCGCTCAATGTCGATCTGCTGACGGTCACCGCGCACAAGGTCTACGGCCCGAAAGGCATCGGCGCGCTGTACGTGCGGCGCAAACCACGCGTGCGCATCGAAGCGCAGATGCACGGCGGAGGTCACGAACGCGGCATGCGCTCGGGCACCTTGCCGACGCATCAGATCGTCGGCATGGGCGAAGCGTTTCGGCTCGCAAAAGAAGAGATGGAAGGCGAAAGCCGGCGAGTCGGTGCGTTGCGCGACCGGTTGCTCGCGGGCCTCATGGATCTCGACGAGGTCTATGTCAACGGCGACCTGACGCGGCGCATCGCGCATAACCTGAACGTCAGCTTCAACTTCGTCGAAGGTGAATCGCTCATCATGGGCATCAAGGGTGTCGCGGTGTCGTCGGGATCGGCGTGCACGTCGGCATCGCTCGAACCGTCATACGTATTGCGCGCGCTCGGTCGCAGCGATGAACTGGCGCACAGCTCGATCCGCTTTACGCTCGGCCGATTCACGACCGAAGCGGAAGTCGACGAAGTGATCCGCCAGGTTCAGGAAACCGTGATCAGGTTGCGCACGCTGAGCCCGCTGTGGGACATGCATCTGGAAGGCATCGACCCGAACACCATTCAGTGGGCCGCGCACTGATCACGCAGCGCGCGGCGCGGTCACGACTTCTCCTGCCGTGCGATCAGATGCGAGAGATCGAGCGTCGCGCGGTCGCCATTGGCAACAAGCCGGTCGACGACCGAGCACAGCGCCTTGAACTCGGTCTTCGTCACGCCTTCGAACAGCACGTTGTTGATGCGTTGCTGCGTCGCGGCCAGTTCCCGAAGCAGCTTCAGCCCGGCCGACGTCACCGTGAGACGCATCTTGCGTTTGTCGTCGGGGTCCGAGCGTTTATCGATGAAGCCGAGCTTCTTGAGCTTGCCGGTTTCGATCGTGACGAAAGCGCCGCTCAGATGCAGATGGTCGGCGAGCCGATTCACCGTCACCGCCTCGCCGTGCGAAAGATGCGCGACGGAGACGAGCAGCGAATACTGGATTCCGGTGAGCCCGATGAGCGTCCCGAAGCCGTCGCGCACGGACAGGAGCCGTGCCGCGAACGGCAGGAGACCGTTGATCAGATGGCGGAATTCCGTGTCCGTCCCGTCGACGAGGCACGCTGGATTCGTAATGGTCAGAGCGGATTCGTCGATCTGCTTCGGCATGACACTCAAGCTCCCGGATGCTAATGTAGTTACCTTTTAAAAATAATTATACGTCAAAGCTTAAAACGGAGATTCCAAACATGAACCCTGCAATCTCGATCACGTCCGTCCGGTCGCTGCTCGAATGTTATATCCGCGCGAAGGATCGGAACCAGCCCGAACTGATTTTCGCGTGCTTCGCCGCCGATGCCGCGCTGACGTTCGACATCGCGACCGATGCCATCGACTTTCCCCGAAGCGTGTCGGGCGCTTCCGCGATCGCCAAAACGCTCGTCTCGGATTTCGGCGAGCGGTTCGATCGTTGCCGCACTTATTACATGTGCGCCGCGCCGGAAGTGAACGCGGATGGCGTCTGCACGATGCCGTGGTTCGTCGTGATGCGGCAGAAGGACAACGAGGCGCTGCGGCTCGGCAAGGGCACGTATCGATGGCGCATCGCGCGTATGGACGATGGGTCCGACAGAATCGCCGGCTTGCATATCGCTATCGAGCGTATGGATGGGTTCGAAGATCCCGGCGCCGACAAGCTTCGGGCACTGCAGGCGTTGCTGCCTTATCCCTGGCTGCAGCGATCGGACATCCATCGGTCGATGGAACCACTTCTGACGATGAATCCGGACACCGCCTTCGCGACTGCGCTCACACATTTTGTTTGACCTTGCATGACCGGCGAGAACGCCGTCCGACCGGACATCGAGCGCGCGCGGCGGCTCATCAAGAACCCTCGACACGCAATCCAAGTGCGTCGAGGTAGATGTCGAATGACCGCTGCACCGATCCGGCGATCAGGCGCACGATGCCCGTATAGTCATTGCTCACGCAAGCGTCATCCAGCGAGTCGCAATACGTCGCGCGATCTTCGCTCCGAATATCGGCCGGAGGATAACCGGATTTCATCAACTCGACATTCAAAAGCAGCCGCGCTGTCCTGCCGTTTCCGTCGACGAAAGGATGAATCCTGACGAACCGCGTATGGAGTTCCGCGGCCCGCTCAACGGGATGCATGTTCCCGGCGTCCGCATGCCATTCGACGAGGGCGGCCAGTTCGGCCGGCAGATCCAGGAAGTCCGGCGGCGTGGTACGCGCGCCGGCAATCGCCACATTCACATGGCGATACCGGCATGCTTCCTCACCGACGCGCCCTTTCAGCACGATGTTATGGATGTTGCGGATCTGCCATGCAGACAGGCGCTCGTTCTTCGCGACAAGCTCCTCCAGATAGCGCATCGCGTCGCGATGGCCCATGCTCTCGCAATGCTGCCGCAGCGACTTGCCGTCCATCGTCATGTTGTCGAGCACGACCTGAGTCTCGCGCAGTAAGCGAGTGCGTTGCCCGATCGCATTCGCGTGAGGCGTCCATTCCAGCCTGAGCCTTTCCCGCAACGCAGCCAGTGCCGGAGGCGATAGCGGACGCATCGCGTCCAGTTTCGCCTTGTCGGCATCGATTGCTTCAAGCATCCGTCGCAGAGACGAGTCCATGGCTCCGAACTCCGTATCGCCTGTGTGCCTGCCTGGCCAGCCAGGACGATTCCAGTCATGGTAGCGCGCGGCGCGCTTATTGAATTCGGCCTCGCCCTGAACTAGCTTTTCAATGTCGCCACGATAAGGATGGAGCACGACGATGCGCGGTTGCGCGGCATCCCGACCCGGCCGCGCTTCCGGCAGGCACGCTGCAGGGCACCAACGACGTCCAGCGTGCCGCATATAACGGCCCTTGCCCGCCGGTCGGCCGTCATCGCTATGTCCATAAGCTGTACGCGCTCGACACGGTGCTGCCCGATCTGCACCATCCCACCAAGGCAGCGCTGGAGCAAGCGATGAAAGGCCATGTAGTAACGCACGCCGAATTGCTCGGTACATTCGAGCACTGATGCATCGAACTCGATGCCGGCTGGCCGGCGGCCCGCGAGCCATCGCGCCAGATAAAAAACGCCGACCCTGTCCGGGTCGGCGTTTTCTCGTTGCTACTACTGCAGGTATCAGAACTGATTCATGGTGTTGTCTTTACCCGCCGCTTTCAGGGCCGCTTCGCCGCTGAAATACTCCTTGTGGTCGTCGCCGATGTCCGAGCCGGACATGTTCTGATGCTTGACGCACGCGATGCCCTGACGGATTTCCTTGCGCTGCACGCCAGCCACATAGCCCAGCATGCCCTGGTCGCCGAAATATTCCTTGGCCAGATTGTCGGTCGACAGTGCGGCAGTGTGGTACGTCGGCAGCGTGATCAGATGATGGAAGATGCCGGCTTCGCGCGACGCGTCGGCCTGGAAGGTCCGGATCTTCTCGTCGGCGAGTTGCGCCAGTTCGGTCTGATCGTATTCCACGCTCATCAACTGGGCGCGGTCGTATGCCGACACATCCTTGCCCGCAGCCTTCATCGCATCATAGGCCTGCTGACGGAAATTCAGCGTCCAGTTGAACGACGGGCTGTTGTTGTACACCAGCTTCGCGTTCGGGATGACCTTGCGAATCTCGCTGACCATGCCGCCGATCTGCGCGATGTGCGGCTTTTCGGTTTCGATCCACAGCAGGTCCGCGCCGTTTTGCAGTGCGGTGACGCAATCCAGCACGCAGCGCGCTTCGCCCGTGCCGGCGCGGAACTGGAACAGGTTGCTCGGCAGGCGCTTGGGGCGCAGCAGCTTGCCGTCGCGCTTGATGATCACGTCGCCATTGCCCAGTTCGTCGGCGGACAACTCTTCGCAATCGAGGAAGGAATTGTATTGATCGCCCAGGTCGCCCGGCGTGTGGGTCACGGCGATCTGCTTGGTCAGGCCCGCGCCCAGCGAGTCGGTACGGCACACGATGATGCCGTCGTCCACGCCCAGTTCCAGGAAGGCGTAGCGAATCGCGCGGACCTTGGCGAGGAAGTCCTCGTGCGGCACGGTGACCTTGCCGTCCTGGTGGCCGCACTGCTTCTCGTCGGACACCTGGTTTTCGATCTGGATACAGCACGCGCCCGCTTCGATGAACTGCTTGGCCAGCAGATACGTTGCTTCTGCGTTGCCGAAGCCCGCGTCGATGTCGGCGATGATCGGCACGACGTGCGTCACATGGTTGTCGATCTTTTCCTGAATCGCAGCCTTCGCAGCGCCCTCTGCGGCATCCAACTGGCGGAACAGGCCGCCCAGCTCACGGGCGTCGGCCTGGCGCAGGAAGGTGTACAGCTCGCGGATCAGCGCGCTGACGGAAGTCTTTTCGTGCATCGACTGGTCGGGCAGCGGGCCGAACTCGGAACGCAGCGCGGCCACCATCCAGCCGGACAGGTAAAGGTAACGGCGCTCGGTGCTGTTGAAGTGCTTCTTGATGGAGATCATCTTCTGCTGGCCGATGAAGCCGTGCCAGCAGCCGAGCGACTGGGTGTACTTCGACGGGTCGGCGTCGTAGGCAGCCATGTCGGCGCGCATGATCTTCGCGGTGTACTTGGCGATGTCCAGACCCGTCGTGAACCTGTTCTGGGCACGCATGCGCGCGGCGTACTCGGGGTTGATCGCATTCCAGGCGCTGCCGTGAGTCTCTTTCAAACGAGCAACTGCCTTGATGTCGTCTTGATATTGGGCCATGTGACTCTCCTGAGAGCAAAGCGCGTTTGACTAGATGGGTCAGCGTGTCGCTACGTTTGTCGCAGCGAACTGCATGACTCAATAGTACCGCCGTTTGATGGCTCCGGGCGAAGTCTTATATAAGACATAAGACGCGATTTACGCTTATTTTTCAACGACATACACAATCATTTTTGCAATGCAAAACATGTTTTCAAGCGACGAAAAAAGAATGCTGCGAAAATTCGACGAGCTTCCCGCGATGTGAAACGCGCTTTCGGTTCTTGGAGGCAAGGCAAGTTCGGAGAGAGGACAAGCGCGGATATCTCGATCACGATTACTATCGGGGTGAGTTCGCGGCGTGAATTCGCGCACGTCTGTCCAGACAGACCGCAGTTGCGATGCGCGATCAAATAACTATTCGTTCAATACTGGAGGCGAACGTGCCGGGATTACTTCCTGATGTCGACCGCGAGGGACTCCTCGAATACTCGGTCGTCTACACCGACCGATCGGTCAATCACATGTCGCGGCTCTTTCAGGGCGTCATGCGCGACATATCCGATGTCCTGAAAAAGGTCTACAACGCGCATTCAGCCGTGATCGTCCCGGGCAGCGGCACGTTCGGCATGGAAGCCGTTGCCCGGCAGTTCGCGACGAACAGAAAGTGTCTGGTCATTCGCAATGGCTGGTTCAGCTTCCGCTGGTCGCAGATTTTCGACATGGGCAGCATTCCGTCGGAGTCTTTGGTGCTGAAAGCGCGCCCGGTCGAACAAGGGAGACAGGCCGCCTATGCACCGCCTCCGATCGAAGAAGTGGTCGCCGCGATCAAGGAAAACAAGCCCGATCTGGTTTTTGCGCCGCACGTCGAAACCGCATCGGGAATGATGTTGCCCGATGCCTATCTGCGCGCGGTGTCCGACGCCGTTCATGCCGTCGGCGGCATGTTCGTGCTGGATTGCATCGCCTCCGGGACGATCTGGGTGGACATGCAAGCCAGTGGCGTCGATGTGCTGATCAGCGCGCCGCAAAAGGGATGGAGCGCGTCGCCCTGCTGCGCGATGGTCATGCTCAGCCCGCTCGCCCGCGAACGAATCGACTCGACAACCAGCACCAGTTTCGCTTGCGATCTTCGCAAATGGCTGCAGATCATGGCGTCCTACGAGGACGGCGGGTTCGCGTACCACGCCACGATGCCGACGGACAGTCTAGCGACGCTGCGCGACGTCATGAAGGAAACCGAGTCGTACGGGTTAGACAAAGTCAGAGCGGAGCAACTCGAACTCGGTTCGCGCATTCGCTCGCTCTTGACTGCCGCAGGGTTCAGAAGCGTGGCGGCCGAAGGATTTCAGGCTCCGGGCGTCGTGGTCTGCTACACGGACGACGACGGCATACGATCCGGGAAGAAATTTGCCGATGCCGGCTTGCAGATCGCGGCCGGCGTTCCCCTTCAGTGCGACGAGCCTGAGGACTTCAAGACCTTCCGCATCGGGCTATTCGGGCTGGACAAACTGCATGATGTCGAAGGCACGGTCGCGCGGTTCGCCAGGGCGCTGGATAGCATCGTTTAGCAGGCTGTTGAAACATCCTTCGTCGACAGCCTGCCAGCCGGGCGTTTGCGCGCCCGCGAAGCGGGTCGCCATCGCCTTCATTCAGCCAGCTCGAAACGCTCGATCTTGCCGACGACGAACAGATAGCAAACGATCGCGACCAACGCATTGGCGCTCACGAAAACGAGCGCCGCCGCGAACGACCCCGTTCCCTGCACCAGATAGCCGATGACGATCGGCGTCGTGATGCCGGCCGTGTTGCCGAACGTATTGAAGAGCGCCGCGCACAGCCCGCTCGCCTGCTTGGGGGCGGTATCCGAGACCACGGCCCAGCCCAGCGCACCGATGCCCTTGCCGAAGAACGCCGCCGCCATGATGCCGATCACGAGCCACTGGTTGTCGACGTAGTTGCACGCGATCATGCACGTCGACAGCAGCAAGCCGACGACGATCGGCACCTTGCGCGCAGTACTCGTCGAGAAGCCGTGCTTCATCAGTCGATCGGACACCACACCGCCGAGCACGCCACCGAGAAAGCCCGCAATCGCCGGGATCGATGCAACGAAGCCCGCCTTCAGGATCGACATATGCCGCTCCTGTACGAGGTAGATCGGAAACCAGGTCAGGAAGAAATACGTGAGCGTGGTGATGCAGTACTGCGCGATGAAGACGCCGAGCATCATGCGGCTCTTCAGCAGTTGCGCGAGTGCATGGCGACCGTGCCGGTTCTTTGCATGTACTTGCGCGGCACGGCGTTCCTTCGCGACTTGCTGGTCTTCAAGGTCGACCATCGCGCCGTTGTCGGCGATGTAGCGCACCTCTGCGTCGTTCGCGAGCGGATGCTGGCGCGGCGCATAGATGGTCTTGAGCCACAGTCCGGCGACGAGGATGCCGAGGCCGCCCATTGCATAGAAGACCTGAGGCCAGCCATAGGTGTGGGTGATCCAGCCCATGATCGGCGAGAACAGCACGGTGGCGAAGTACTGCGCCGAGTTGAAGATCGCCGATGCCGTGCCGCGCTCCGCGGTCGGGAACCAGGAGGCGGTCAGACGAGCGTTGCCGGGAAACGCCGGCGCCTCTGCTGCCCCGACGAGAAAGCGCATCAGGAAAAGCGTCGCGAAGGCGACACCGACCGGCAACGCCGCCACGAAGCCCTGAACCGCGGTGAGAATCGACCAGAAGAAGATACTGAACGCGTAGACGCGCCTCGATCCGAAGCGATCGAGCAGCCAGCCGCTTGGAATCTGCGCGATCACGTACGCCCATGCAAACGACGAAAAGATATATCCCATCTCGACCGGCGAGATGTGCAATGCCTTCTGGATGGACGAACCGGTAATCGATATGGTCGCGCGGTCCGCGTAGTTGATCGTCGTGACGAGGAACAACATGAACACGATCAGAAACCGCGCTTTGCTGCGTCCGGCGTAGCTTCCCGCGTGACCGTCCGAACTCGCCACCGAGTCACGAACATTCTCGCGGGCCGTCGAGGTTGCTGCCCGTTGCACGCCATTCTCCATCATCGTCTCCGGAATGTTGTGTGATGTCTCATGGGTAAAGAGGATATGTTAGCGCCAACATTCGGTGAATTCGGGTTTTCCCCTTCGATTAGAAATACGATGTCATATCTGTTAGCTTCGTTTTGGAGGTCCGCGACGGTATCTATACAATCGAGCGTGACCACGGAGCAGAAATGGAAGCGAGTTACGCGCCGGCAACCGGCCAGACACCTCAGACAAATGACAGTGTGACGCTGGAAGATGTCGCCCGCCTGGCGGGCGTCACCGCAATGACGGTGTCGCGCACGCTCAAGCGGCCCGAACTCGTCCGCGAGGAAACGCGGCAGCGCGTGATGGACGCCGTGCGAGCCACCGGCTACGTGCCGAACATGCTCGCGGGGGCACTGGCCACGAACAAAAGCCATCTGATCGCTCTGCTGTTGCCGACGATCGCCACGTCCATTTTCACGGACCTGGTGCAGACCATGATGTCGACGCTTGCCGAGGCCGGTTATCAGACGTTGCTCGGCTTGACGGACTACCTGCGGGAGCGCGAGGAGCAACTCGTCGAAACATTGCTCGGGCGGCGGCCGGACGCCATCGTCCTGACCGGCACCGACCATTCGCCGCTCACGCGCGAGAGACTACGCAGAACCAGGGTGCCCATCGTCGAGATATGGGATCTCACCGACGATCCGATCGACATGCTGATCGGCTTTTCGCATGAGGCGGTCGGCATTGCGGTTGCGCGTCATTTGCTGCTGAAGGACTACCGGCGGTTCGCGGTCTTGTCGGCCGACGACCCGCGTGGCTTGCGGCGAAGCATGAGCTTCATCGACGAGTTGAAGCGCCAGGGCATCGACGAAGTACCGATCGAAGTGCTGCCCGCGCCCGCGACACTGCAGATCGGGCGCGAAGGCTTTGCCCGCCTGTTCGAAAAGGGCTTGCCCGACGTCATCGCGTGCAGCACGGATACGCTCGCGCAAGGGATCCTCGCCGAGGCGGCGAAGCGCGGGATCGGAATTCCTGACGATGTGGCCGTGATGGGATTCGGCGATCTGAGCACCGCGGCGCACGTACACCCTTCGCTTTCGACGGTGCGGATCGACGGTGCATCGATCGGAAGACTCGCCGCCGAGGCGCTCGTGAGCAGGCTCGACGCGAAGCAGCCATCCGTTCCGGCGCTGCGCGTCGACACGGGGTTCAAAATTATCGATCGCGAGAGCGCCTGAGCGACGAACGCCGTCCTCCCGGCTGCGGCGATTCGGCATTTGCGGACACCGGCTCGGCGCTTGCACGGCTCGTCAGATGCTCGACCATTCGTTGCGCGGCCGGTTGCAGCATGTCGAAGCGCTTGAAACACACGATAAAGCGCCGACGTGCCCATGCATCCGTCAACGGAACGATGCGGACGCCGACCTGAGGACCATAGGCCGCCGATACTTCCATCGGCACCACGCTGATTCCCAGACCGGCCGCGACGACCCTGAACGCAGCGTCGAAGCTCGAGACGATCACCCTGTACGCGATCGTGCGCCCCGCCCTGGCTGCGGCGCGCTGCATCATCGTGTGAACGGCGGTCGCGGGCGGCAAGCCGACATGCTCGTAATCGAGCGTCTCATGAAAACCGATGGTCGTATGCCGGGCGAGAGGATGGTCCGGATGAACGGCCAATGCCAGCTGGTCATGCCGATACGGACGATGCTCCAGTCCGTGCAATTCGACGTTGTCCCAGCACACGCCCACTGCAGCGGCGCCTTCGCGCAGTTGCCTCACGAGGTCCAGCGACAACCGCTCCTCGATATCGACCTTGATGTTCTTGTTGGCCGGTTGGCGCATGAAGGTCGCAATGTCGTCCAGCAATTTTTCCGCGATGGCCGATGCCGACGCGCAGATGCTCACGCTCCCCTTCAAGCCTTCTCCGAACGACGCGATGTCGTTTGCGATGCGGTCCATCGTGAAGAGCACGCTCCTCGCGTGTTCCAGCAACGCGATCCCCGCCGGCGTCGGTTCGACGCCGCGACGCGAGCGCGATAGCACCGGCACGCCGAGATCGGCTTCCAGTTGCGCGATGCGCTTGCTGATAGCAGACGGTTCGATGTGTGCTTCCTGCGCGGCCCGCGCGATATTGCGCTGATCGCAAACGACCACGAAGAGCCGCAACGTCTTCAGATCGATTTCTCGCAAGCTCGTCTTCTCCGCTCGTGCAAACAGACATTCCATTTCGGAAGCGCCGCGCTTCCAAAACACCGCTTTACGAATTTTCGGGAATCTCTAAAGTGATGTCAAACGCCGGCAACCTCATGACCGGCATCGATATACGGAGACAGCAACATGCCCTTGTTCCCTGAAAACGTCGTGATCCGGGAGGTCGGCTTGCGTGATGGCTTGCAAAGCATCCAGCGCATTCTTCCTACCGAACGCAAGATGGAATGGATCGGCGCCGCCTACGCTGCGGGGCAACGCGAAATCGAAGTCGGCTCGTTCGTGCCCGCGCGTCTGTTGCCGCAACTCGCCGACACCGGGGCACTCGTCGCCTACGCGAAGACGCTGCCGGGCCTGCTCGTCTCGGTGCTCGTGCCGAATCTCAAGGGCGCCGAGCGCGCCATCGAAACGCAGGCGGATCTGATGCTCGTGCCGCTTTCCGCGAGCCGCGAGCACAGTCTCGCGAACCTGCGCAAAACACCCGAGGACGTCGTCGCGGAAGTCGCCCGCATGCGCGCCGCGCGCGATGCCGCCGGCTCGAAGACCCTGATCGAGGGCGGGATCGGCACCGCGTTCGGCTGCACGATGCAAGGCCGGGTCGATCAGCAAGACGTGCTGCGCTACATGCAGGCGCTGCTCGATGCGGGCGCTGACCGCGTGAGCATCGCCGATACGGTCGGCTACGCCGGTCCCGCCGCCGTGCGCGCGCTCTTCGAGAAGGCGCGCAGGATCGCGGGCGAGCGTTTCTGGTGCGGCCACTTCCACGACACGCGCGGCCTCGCGCTCGCCAACGTGTATGCCGCGCTCGAAACCGGCGTCGCGCGCTTCGATGCGACGCTCGCGGGCATCGGCGGATGTCCGCACGCGCCGGGCGCGAGCGGCAACGCATCGAGCGAAGACCTCGCCTTCATGCTCGCCGATATGGGCATCGAGACTGGCATCGACATTTCCGCCTTGCTGATGCTGCGCGCGACGGTTGCGCGATGGCTGGAAGGCGAAACCCTGCACGGCGCGTTGTGGCTCGCCGGCCTGCCCAAAACCTTCGCCGCTTCGGCTGCGCTCAACGCTTGAGGTCCTCATGCCCAATAACGCAAGACTCCCGCTCGACGGCATTCGCGTCATCGAATTCACGCACATGGTCATGGGGCCGACCTGCGGCATGATCCTCGCCGATCTCGGCGCGGAGGTCATCAAGATCGAGCCGCCCGGCGGCGACAAGACCCGCAAGCTGCCGGGACTCGGCATCGGCTTCTTCCGCTCGTTCAACCGCAACAAGAAGAGCGTCGTGCTCGACATCAACACGTCCGAAGGCAAGGAAGCCGCCATCGACCTGATCGGCACCTGCGATGTGATGCTCGAAAACTTCCGTCCCGGTCTGATGGCGAAGCTCGGCCTCGACTACCAAACGCTATCGGCGCGCTATCCGTCGCTCATCTATGTCTCGCACAAGGGTTTCCTGCCCGGGCCGTATGAAAAGCGTCTCGCGCTCGACGAGGTCGTGCAGATGATGGGCGGACTCTCCTACATGACCGGACCGGTCGGACGCCCGTTGCGCGCGGGAACGTCGGTGAACGACATCATGGGCGGCATGTTCGGCGCGATCGGCGTGCTCGCAGCCCTGCGCGAGCGCGACGATACGGGTCTCGGTCAGGAAGTGCAAAGCGCGCTCTTCGAGAACTGCGTGTTCCTCTCCGCGCAGCACATGCAGCAGTACTCGATGACCCGCGAGCCGCCCCCGCCGATGCCCGCGCGCGTCTCGGCGTGGAGCGTGTACGACGTGTTCACGCTGGCCGAGGGCGAGCAGTTGTTCATCGGCGCGGTCAGCGACAAGCAGTTCGTCACGTTGTGCGATGTTCTGGAGCGCCCCGACCTCGCGGCCGACCCGAAGTTTGCCGACAACGCATCGCGCGTGGCCGTGCGTCCCGAACTGCTCGAACGGCTGGGCAAGATCCTCGCGAATCATCGCGCGGACGAACTCGCGCCCCGACTGGAGGCAGCCGGCATCCCGTATGCGCCGATCGTGCGTCCCGAGCAACTGCTCGACGACCCGCATCTGAAGGCGAGCGGCGGCCTCGCGCCGATGCAGACGGATGACGGCGGCACGACCGACGTCGTGCTGTTGCCGATCACGATGGGTGGACGCCGCCCCGGCGTGCGCCATGCGCTGGCCCGCGTCGGCGAGCACACACAGGAAGTGCTCTCGCGTCTGAAGAGCCGGGTGAGCGCATGAATATCTCCTGTATCGGCGTGAGCCGGATCGAATCGCATGGAAGGATCGACGCACATGACAGATCTCTTTGAAAACCCGATGGGCCTCGCGGGCTTCGAATTCGTCGAATTCGCTTCGCCCGCGCCGAACCTCATCGAGCCGCTCTTCGAGAAGATGGGCTTTGCGCTCGTCGCGCATCATCGCTCGAAAGATGTCGTGCTGTATCGCCAGGGCGATATCAATTTCATCGTCAATCGTGAGCCGGGGAGCCCCGCCGCCTACTTCGCGGCCGAGCACGGCCCTTCGGCCTGCGGTCTCGCGTTCCGCGTCGAGGACGCCCATGCCGCCTATGCCCGCGCGCTGGCGCTCGGCGCGCAACCGCTCGACATGCCCACCGGTCCGATGGAACTGCGTCTGCCCGCCATCAAGGGCATCGGCGGCGCGCCGCTCTATTTGATCGACCGATTCGAAGATGGCGAATCGATCTACGACATCGACTTCAGGTTCATCGAAGGCGTCGACCGGCGTCCCGCAGGATTCGGCCTCAAGCTCGTCGATCACCTGACGCACAACGTCTATCGCGGCCGCATGGTGTTCTGGGCCGGTTTCTACGAGAAGCTCTTCAACTTCCGCGAGATTCGTTACTTCGATATCTCCGGTGAATACACCGGCCTGACTTCGAAGGCGATGACCGCGCCTGACGGCAAGATCCGCATTCCGCTGAACGAGGAATCGTCGAAGGGCGCCGGACAGATCGAAGAGTTCCTCATGAAGTTCAACGGCGAAGGCATCCAGCACGTCGCGCTGCTGACGGACAGCCTCATCGACACGATCGACCAGTTGGCGATGGCGGGTGTCCCGCTGATGAGCCGGCCCGGCGAGACGTACTACGAAATGCTCGAGGAGCGTCTGCCCGGACACGGCCAGCCGGTCGCGGAACTGCGGACGCGCGGAATTCTGCTCGACGGCAACACGAACGGCGAGACTCCGCGCCTGCTGCTGCAAATCTTCTCCGACGCCCTGCTCGGCCCGGTCTTCTTCGAGTTCATTCAGCGACAGGGCGACGATGGCTTCGGCGAAGGCAATTTCAAGGCGCTGTTCCAGTCGATCGAGCGCGATCAGATTCGCCGGGGCGTGGTCGGACAAACGTGATCCGTCATGCCGGGATGCAGGACCAGCGACAGGCAACGCGAAAAAGAGTGCCGTCGTACCAGTCGATGTAATCAGGAGACAAATATGCAACCCATCGTGATCGCGGATCCGCGTCCGCTCGCTTCGCCGAACATCGATGTCGGCGTCACACCCGGCGCGGAGATTTCCGCGCGCATGGATCGCCTGCCCCTCGCCCGTCATCTATGGGTGCTCGTGTTGCTGATCTCGCTCGGCGGCTTCTTCGAGATCTACGATCTGATCTTCACCGGCTACATCGCCCCCGGCATGGCGAAGAGCGGTCTGCTGCAGACCACGACCCATGCGTTCTTCGGCTTCACCGGCATCGCGGGCTTCATCGCCGCGACGTTCGCCGGCCTGTTCGCAGGCACGTTCGGCCTTGGCTGGATGCCGGACCGATATGGCCGCCGGGCCGTCTTCACCGTCTCGCTGCTGTGGTACTCGATCGGCTCCGCGATCATGGCCTTCCAGACGACGCCCGAAGGCGTGATCCTCTGGCGCTTCATCACGGGCATCGGCGTCGGTGTCGAGATCATCACCATCGACAGCTATGTGACCGAGCTCGTCCCGCAGCACATGCGCGGCCGCGCGATGGCGTTCAATCAGATGGTCATGTTCGCGGCGGCGCCCGTTGCCGCGCTGCTGTCCTACTGGCTCGTGCCGACGACCGCGTTCGGTCTCGACGGCTGGCGCGTCGTGGTGCTCGCGGGCTCGGCCGGCGCGATCGTCGTGTGGATCATTCGCCGTGCGGTCCCGGAGTCTCCGCGCTGGCTCGCAACCCATGGCGAAGTCGACCAGGCGGACCGGATCGTGCAGAAGATCGAGGCCGTGGTCGAACGGCAGACGGGCCGTCCGCTGCCGCCGCCGCTTCCTGTGATCGCGCAACCCGTGCATCGGCGCGCCTCGCTTTCCGAACTGCTGCAGGCTCCGTACCGCTCGCGCCTCATCCTGCTGATCGTCTTCAATTTCTGCCAGGCCATCGGCTATTACGGCTTTGCCAACTGGGTGCCGACGCTGCTGATCGGCCAGGGCATCACGGTGACGAAGAGCCTGCTCTATTCGTTCGTGATCGCATTCGCGTTGCCGGTCGGACCGATGATCGCGATGCTGTTCGCCGACAAGATTCAGCGCAAATATCTGATCGTCGGGGGCGCGCTCGCCGTGATCGTCTGCGGTCTCGCGTTCGCGCAGATGAAATCGGTCGGGTCGCTCATCGTGTTCGGCGTGCTGATCAGTCTCGCCGGACAGCTCATCTCGGTCTGCTATCACGCTTATCAGGCGGAGCTGTTCCCGACAGCGGTGCGTTGCCGCGCCAATGGCATCGTCTACTCCGCGAGCAGGGTCGGGGCGATGATGTCAGGATTTCTGATCGCTTTCCTGCTTCGCGACTTCGGCGTATCCGGCGTGTTCACCGGGATCACGGCGACGATGCTGGTCGTGGCGGTGTCGATCGGCGTGTTCGGTCCGCGAACGAACGGCTTGCGGCTGGAGGAGATCAATCAGTGAAGTTCTATCAACGAGAAACGGGCCGGTCTTGCAGGGTTCGATGCGGGGCCGGTCGAAAAAAAGTCACCGCCAACGAGGGCTCAGTCGAGCGCGTGACGCATGGGCATGGACCCGTGCGCTGGAAACTGCAGTTGGCTCGATTCATGACAAGTTCGAAAGATTGCCGTGGCAAAATATCGGGGCCGAAATCGACAAGCAGGAATCGCCGTGCTTGCCACCATAAGACCGAACAAAAATGCGTGCTTTTGAGGATTACTACCACACGGCAATTGAACAATACCAGGACCGTCGATTCGAGGATGCGCTTCGAACGCTCATATCAACGCTGGAACAATTTCCTGCCGAAGCCGAAGCGCTCAATCTCGCAGCGGTCTGCGCCTTCAATCTACAACGATACGACGACGCAAAAGCATTCTGGCAACGGGCGATCGAGATCAATCCGCGCAACACGGCCCTCCATGTGAACCTCGGAAATCTGCTGGCGCAACTCGAGACGTATGAGGAGGCGCACGCGGCCTTTCAGCAAGCCTCGGAACTCGACGACTCCGTCAGCGAGGCCCGATTCAAGTCTGCGCTCCTGCTTGCGGGTCGCCAGCGCCGCCACGCAGGGGATGTCGAATTGCGGCGTGCACTCGCGCTTCGCGGCGACGGAGCCGAGGCATACCTCTCAGCCGGAAACACGTTCGAGGCGCAAGGACGCCCCGCGGAGGCCGCTGTTTGCTATGAGCACGCGAGCCGACTCGATCCGGAGAGCACGCCGGCATTTTTACAATGGGGCAACGTCGAGATGTCGCTGGAGCGCTGGAACAGGGCCGAGACGGCCTTCCGCGCCGCGATCGAACGGCTTCCGGATGCCGGCTGGCTAAGGTTCAAGCTCGGTCTGATCCTGCAGCACCAGCACAAGCTGGACGCTGCCGAAGTGGTTTATCGCGAAGCAATTGCGCTGAACCCTCATCTGGCTGAGGCGCACAACAATCTCGGCAACTTGTACCTGAGACGGCGCAGTGTGCAGGACGCGATCGGATCATTGAGAGAAGCAGATCGGCTGCGTCCGCATGACGCCACGGTGCTGTGCAATCTGGCGAACGCATTGACCAATCTGGAACAGCCTGGCGAAGCAGAAGCGCTGTATCAACAGGCACTTGTTTTCGATCCGGACCACGCGAACACGAAGTTTCACCTGTCGCTCATGTTACTTGGTCAGGGACGTTACGCCGAAGCATGGCCTCTGCATGAGGCACGTCTCGACCCACGTTTGCCGGATCAGGACACCTTTGCGCCGGACGTGGCATATCCGCAGTGGCAAGGCGAATCGTTGCAAGGCAAATCGATCGTCGTGCTCGTCGAACAGGGTTTCGGCGACGGCATTCAGTTCAGCCGATATTTCCCGCTCGTCAAGAAGCGCGGCGCGGCCACGCTCACTGTGGTCTGCTCAAGTGCCCTCACACGTCTGTTTCAAGATCTCGAAGGTGTCAACCAGTGCATCGAAGCACGGGAGTTGCATCGTCTGCCGGCTCCGGATTTTTGGTGCTTCGCGATGAGCCTGCCGCTCCGGTTCCAGACCACGGTGGACACCATTCCGTGTGAAATGCCCTATCTGCGACCGCCGGTGCGAGAGATTGAAGGGTGGAGGCGTCGCTTGCCACTCGGCAAGCCCAAAGTCGGCCTCGTATGGGCCGGAGATCCGCGACCTCAAGCCCCCCATTTGAACGAGGTCGATCGGCGCCGCTCGGTCAGTGCGCAGACCTTTCTGCCGCTGTTGAACATACCGGGCGTCACGTTCGTCAGTCTCCAGAAGAGCGAGGAAAGCCGCGCGCAGACGGCGAATTTGCCCGGCCATCTGCGTCCATTCGACCCGATGAGCGACGTGTACGACTTCGCGGACACGGCTGCGATCATCGCTTCGCTCGATCTCGTCATTGCTGTCGACACGTCCGTCGCGCATCTTGCGGGCGCACTGAACAAGCCTGTGTGGATCCTGTCGCGCTTCGACGCATGCTGGCGCTGGCTGCAAGATCGTAACGATTCGCCATGGTATCCGTCAGCGCGGCTCTTCCGGCAGAAAAACGCTGGTGACTGGAACGAGGTGATCGAACGCGTAGCGCATGAGTTGCTCGACTGGACAATCGAGCATAGTTAGTCTCTCTGGCCTGGCGCAGTGCGGCTCGTTTCGTTGATGTGCGCTTGCCAGGCGTCGCGTGCACGCGCGACGAAACACTCAACTGCGTTGCCCAGTTGCTGTACTGCCTCGGCCGGACTGTCGAGCTCGCCCATCATGCGGCGCAAATAGAGCGCGACGTGGCTACCCGCATGATAGTGATTACGCACGTTCTTGTTGCCCACCATTCGAAGGTATCCGAACAACACCATGATCGCCGACTGAAGAGTGCCGTCTTCACCGCCGTAACGGCGATACACGTCGTCTTCGGGAAATCCACCGAGAGCCTCAAAGGTAGTCCGACGCATGACGAGACTGCTGGTCACCATGTCATTCATGATCTCGGCATGGTGTACAAATCCGGAAAAGGCCACGATGTCAGGGGGATAGTCGACGAACGCCACGTTGAGCCGAACGACGTGACGTTCCGGGGCAGCCCGAAGCGCCTCTACTGCGCCCCTCAGACCGCCGGGCAAGTATTCGTCGTCGCTGTCGAGGAAGGCCAGAAGCGGCTGAGTCGCGTGCTTCGCGCCGAGGTTTCGGGCGCGTGCGGCTCCGCCGTTTTCCGGGGTTCGTATGAGTTCGACACGCCTGTCAGTGAGCGCAATGCTCTGCGCTATATTCATCGACGCATCATCGGAACCGTCATCAACGACGATGATTTGAGCCGCTTCCCGTTGCGCGAGGCAACTGTTCAACGCGCGGGCGAGCGTTGCGGCAGCGTTGAAGCAAGGGACGATGATGGAGACCTGAGGAGACGGAAGTCTTGATTGCATGACGCGAAACTAAGGTGCGGGCCAAGAATATGGCACGTAGAGAGACTTGGTTAATCTGGCAATACAAAAACTTGCAATCTGCACGAGCCGTTTCTCACCACGACAGGTCGTCGAACAAAAAACTACACAATTCCCTGCTCCGTCAATGAAAATAGTCTGACTATTAACGAAAAAACCCGGTTCGAATCAATGGCTGCATCGAAGGCGGCGGTCGAGCCGCCGTTTCGTCGATCACGATGTGTCGATATTTCGCAATCTTAACTAATAGAAAATTAGTTTGTGTATATTCGAACTGGAATTCAGCCGCGCGCAGGCAAGAAAACTATCGGAGACCTTCATGTCACTAAATTCCGATAAAAATTTAAACGATGTCGATGCGGGATTAGCCGCCCTTGTCGTCATCGCAAGATTCCACGGCATAGCCGCCGACGCTGTTCAACTCAAACATGTCGTCGCGGCAGGTACGGAATGGCTGTCCGAAAATGATCTGGTCCGATCGGCGCGGCATTGGCCTCAAGGCGAGGATCGTTTCGTCTGGTCGTGAGTCTCCTACCAAAGCGCCGCTGCCCGGCGGCGCCCTGTATCAACTGTCCGGTGATGTGGTGATGTGAATACGAAAATGGACAACTCGATTTTCTCTTCTTCGCGGTCGGTGTATACATCATCGAGTTCGCTCGCGCTGGATAGCGACTGAATCATCGTTGTAACCGGTAGTGTCAAGTCGGGCGCCATCACGCTGAGCTCGAACTCGCTCACCTCCGCCGCACATACGCGGACGAATCAACTCGTTGCCGCGATGGCGTCGTATGCGACGGGCGATTCGGGGGTGGGCGCAGCACTCGTTGCGTCGCAGGTAAGCAATGACTCGCAGCATATGCTTGCGGCGTCGCTTCACTAAGGGCTGAATGGTCGAAGGGCAGAGGCATGAATGAATGCGCTTCGATCTTCACCAAGTTGGGCAGTGCGGCTCTGCATAAAGCGGAGTCGCACTTGACGCCAGCGTCGAAGTCTTTCATGCCGAGATGACTGAGGAAGCATCGATCGGTCATATTGGTCGTTTTCACAACTCGCTGTCTCCATCGACGGTTGCGCACTCGCCTCGCAGTGGCGGCCCCCGAAGGCAATGGATGTGTATTGGACGAGTTCAACAGGTCGTCGTCACACTAGCTTGTTGAACAGATTCTAGACACCATCCAGAGCTTCGGATGGAATCCTCCGATCGAGCATTTCGCCTGGTCTGAAGTTCAGCCTATTGGCAACTGCCTGAATCTCTCCTGCGCGCCATTGAAAAAGTCTCGATCGCGAATCAGTTCAGGCCCATGAGCCGGCTTCGTTCCCGCTAGCCCGGCACAGCCGATGCACCAATTTGCGCGGACGCCCGTAGTATCGAACAACACCCTCATCGACGAAACCGCAGCAACCGCGACTATGATCGGCTGCACAAATGTCACGATGACCTCCCCCCGAATGCGCGACAATTCATGACGCTCCGCAGAACCTGGCGTGATCCGCCTCACCGGCTGATCGCACAAGCCAGAACTTTCCCCGATGAACACACGCCTGCTCAGTCTCACGCGCATCCCTTTCTTTTTGCCGCTTTCCGGCGCAACCCTGATGCTCGGCGTCGCGATGTCGTTCACCGCGCCGTATCTGTCGCTCTTCAGCGTCGAGCAGGCGGACATGAGCCCTTTGAAGCTCGGCGTCTTCATGACGGTCATCGCGGCGAGCGGCGTGGTGGCCAGCGCCCTCGCCGGCAAATGGTCGGACAGGCACGGACATCATCGGGAGTTGCTGCTCGCGGCGCTCATCGCGTCGTCGCTCGGTTTTCTGCTGCTTTGCCTCGTGCGGAACTACGCCGCGCTCGTCGCGATCGGCATCGCGTTTCTCGGCGCCGGCGGCTCCGCGATGTCGCTCGTGTTTTCTTTCGCGCGCGCCGCGCTGCCCGTCGATGACGAAGCCGAGCGGGCGCTCGCGCTCGCGACACTGAGAACCGTTCTCTCGATGGCCTGGGTATTCGGCCCTTCCGTCGGCGCGCTGGTTCTGGCCGGCGTGGGCTTCTACGGCCTGTTTCTGTTCGCGGCGGCCTGTTTCATCGCATGCGGCGCGATCGTCTGGCGCATGCACGATTCGCCCAAGGGCGATCCGCACAGCGCACCCGCGCACTATGCGGGCGATCCGACCTCGCTGCTCGAAGTGACCGCGCCCGACACCGAGGAACTCGTGCCGCCGCACGCCGGCGCGTTGCACTCGCGCGCCGAAATCTGGCGCGCCACCGTCGCGATGACGCTCATCGGGCTGGCCGCGAGCGCGACCATGATCGTGCTGCCGCTATACGTCGTGCACGGCATGCATGGCACGCGCATCGACGTGTCGATCATGCTCGGGCTCGGCGCGCTCCTCGAAATTCCGATGATGCTGGCACTCGGCGCACGCGCTTCGCGCCTCGACAAGCAACGATGGCTCGCGTCGTGCGCGGTCGTGCATCTGATCTATTTCATTGCGGTGGCGGCCTCTCCCAACGTCCACTTCCTGATTCCGATGCAGGCCTTCAACGCGTTCGTCGTTTCAGTGACATCATGTCTCGGCATGACCTACATGCAGGATCTGATGCCGCAAAGCCCGGGATCGGCGACGGCGCTGTTCTTCAACGCGTCGCGCGTCGGCTCGATCCTTTCGGGTGTGTTGTCCGGCGCGCTCGTCGCGGCGCTCGGCTATCGCGGCACGTTTCTCGTCTGCGGCTGCATCGCGCTGGGCGCGGCCGTGCTGTTCGCCAATCCGCCATTCGCGCTCATCGCGCGGCGCATCATCGACTGGTGGAAGGCACGGCGGCAGCCCGCGCGCTGAACTCGCGCGCATCGAGCGATGGCAATATAGGCGCACACGCCGCCGAACTCCTCGCGAACATGCCCCAGCGCCTCCCCCCGCTCAACGCCCTGCGTCTCTTCGAAGCCGCCGCGCGCCATCGCAGTTTCAAGCTCGCGGCCGCCGAGCTCAACGTGACGCCGGGCGCGGTCAGCCACGGCATCGGCGCGCTCGAGGAGATGCTCGGCGTCGAGCTCTTCGTGCGCGAGCCGCGCGGGCTGTCGCTCTCCGCCGCCGGCGAGCAGTATCTGCCGTATATCGCCGAGGCGTTCTCGCTCATCGCCATCGGCACGCAAGCGCTGCCCGACAAGCGCAAGCGCCGCACGATCTCCGTCACCTGCGCGCCGACGCTCGCCGCCCGCTGGCTCGTTCCGCGTCTCGCCGATTTCCGCGCGCGCTGGCCCAACATCGATGTCAGCGTGGACACCTCGCGCCGGCAAGCGGGCTTTCCCGTCGACGGCTTCGATTTCGGACTGCGCCTCTCGCGCGGCCCGGTCGACGGCGCATCGTGGCAGCGTCTGTTCGGAGAGCGGCTCGTGCCGGTCTGCAGTCCGGCGTATCGCGCGATGCTGACCGGCGCCGACGGCATCCCCGATCTCGCCCGCGCCGCGCTCATCCATGTCGATACCGCCAGTCAGGACTGGCAGGCGTGGATGGACGGCGCGGGCGTCGACGGCCTCGATCTGCAGGGCGGCCTGCGCTTCGACACCGTCCAGCTCGGCTTCGACGCCGCCGCTGCCGGGCTCGGCGTCGTCATCGGCCGGCGGCCGCTCGTCGATCGCGAACTGGCCGCGGGCACGCTCGTCGAAGTCTCCGCGACGCGCGTCGAGACGCAGACCGCCTACTGGCTCTGCGAGACGCCGCACGCAAGCGCGCGCGCGGATCTCGTCGCGTTTCGCAACTGGCTGATCGAACAGGCGGCCGGCTTTGGCGACAACGGTTGAACTGCGCTCATCCGTCCGCGAAATCTTTTCGTTTGTCAGCACGGACGTTCGCCTGCGACGATGCCCGCAAGGAGGAACACGCGCCATGTCGTCCCTATCCACCGCCAGCACGAGCACGAGATCGGACCGCGCCGCGACCTGGGCGCTCATCGGCGCGGCTGCGCTGATCCTGAGCGCCGCGATGGGCGTGCGCCAGACATTCGGGCTCTTCATCGGGCCGTTTTCGTTCGATCGCGGGATGCCCGTCACGCTGATCGCCTTTGCGATCGCGCTGCACAATCTTGTTTGGGGCTTCGCGCAGCCGTTCGCGGGCGCGGCCGCCGACCGTTACGGCGCGGCGCCCGTCGTCGCGACGGGCGCGGCCACCTTCGCCGCCGGACTCGCGCTCGCCGCCGCCGCGACCTCCGGCTGGATGCTGGTGCTCGGCCTCGGCTTGCTCGTCGGCATCGGCATCAGTTGCACGAGTTTCGGTGTCGTGCTCGCGACAGTCGGGCGCTTCGCGTCGCCGCAAACGCGCAGCGTCGCGATGGGCCTCGCCAGCGCGGGCGGCTCGCTCGGGCAAGTGTTGATGGTGCCGTTCGCACAGGCCATGCGCGTGCACGCGGGCGTGTCGGGCTCGCTCTACGCGCTCGCCTTCGTGCTGCTGCTCGCCGCGCCGCTCGGCATCGTGCTCGATCGCGCGAGCCGCCGGCGCCTCGCATCGGCATCGGCATCGGCATCGCATGAAACGCACGCGCAACCCGCCGCGATGCCGTTGCGCGAAACACTCGCCTATGCGTCGCGTCATCGCGGCTATCGGCTGCTGACGCTCGGCTTCTTCACGTGCGGCTTCCAGCTCGCGTTCATCGCGACGCATCTGCCGGGCTATCTGATGCTGTGCCATATGCCGGTCGGCCTCGGCGCGACGGCGCTGGCGCTGATCGGCCTGTTCAACATGCTCGGCAGTTGGGGATGCGGCTGGCTCGGCGGACGCTGCCGGCAGCATCACGTGCTCGCGTGGCTCTATCTGATTCGCGGCGGCGCGATCGCCCTCTTCGTGCTGCTGCCGACGACGAGCGTGTCCGTCGTCATCTTCGCCGCCGTGATGGGACTGACCTGGCTCGGCACGGTGCCGCTCACCAACGGCCTGATCGCGAAGGTGTTCGGCACGCGGCATCTCGGCACGCTCTTCGGCGTCGTGTTTCTCAGTCACCAGCTCGGATCGTTTCTCGGCGCGTGGCTCGGCGGCTACGTGTTCGACACGACCGGCTCGTACTCGCTGATCTGGGGCGCCACGGCCGTCGCGGGTCTCGTCGCGGCGCTGCTGCATTTTCCGATCGACGACCGGCCTGTCACGGAAGCATCGCTCGCCACGACGTGATGCCGGGAGCCGCGGCGGCGTTCAACGGCGATGCACCTGCCGCTTGAGCAACCAGCTACGCAGATTCGCCGCGTCCTGAAAGTGCGCGTGCGCGCCGGGCGCGCCGAGGATGACGAAGAGCGTCGGCCGCCCATGCACCTGCGCGACGACGATGAGGCAATGCCCCGCCTCGTTCGTGAAACCGGTCTTCTGCAAGCCGACGCGCCACGCCGCGTCGTACACGAGCGGATCGGTGTTGCGATACATGAGCGGACCGTCTCCGCCGAGCACGAGCTTGTGATGCGAGGTCGCGTAGTCGCGGATCGCCGGATAGCGATACGCCGCGCGCGCGAGCTTCGTGAGATCGCGCGCGCTCGATACATTGTGCGGCGAGAGGCCGGTCGGATCGACGAAATGGCTGCGGCTCATGTGCAGGCGCTTCGCGGTGCGGTTCATCGCGCGCACGAAGCCCGCGCGTCCTCCCGGATAGTCGCGACTCAACGCAAACGCAGCGCGATTCTCCGACGACATCAGCGCGATATGCAGCATCGTCTTGCGCAACAGGAGCGAGCCGACCGGCAGGCGCGAGCGCGACCACTTGAGCCGGTCGACATCGGCATCGGTGATGCGCGCCGGCTTGAGCAGCGAGCGCTTCGAGTCGAGCACGACCATCGCGGTGAGCAGCTTGGTGAGCGATGCGATCGGCACGCGCGCGTCGGCGTGCTTCGCGTAGAGCGTGCGCCCGGTCGTCAGATCGACGGCGATCGCGGCGCGCGCCTGCAGTGCCGGTTTGCCGGCCACGCGTTTCGCATGCGCGATCAGCGGCACGAGACTCGCGAAAAGGAAAACGATGAAGAAGAGATGGAGTTTGAGCATGACGCGTTCAGATGCGCGTCATCGAAGCACGTGGCGGCGAATGTGGAGACATGGGGAAACAACGGGCGAAGGAGTCCGCTACCGTAAGTTGCAAGTCTTAAGTGAAACTTAAACCGCGCCCGATATCTCAGCGCCCGCGCGCCCAGTACGCCAGCCCCGCGCACGCGATCAGCAAACTGCCCGTGACGAAGAACACCGAGTGCAGCCCGAACCAGACGCCGATCTGTCCGCCGACGAGCGGCCCGACGACCTGCCCGCTGAATTGCGCCGACTGCAGATAGCCGAGCATCTGCCCGCTGCTGCTTTCGTCGACGGTGCTGCGCGCGAGCTTCGAAATGGAAGGCAGCAGACCGGCGAGCGTCATGCCCATCAGCATGCGCAGCGCGGCGAGCTGCCACCACTGATGCACGAACGCCTGCGGAATCATCGCGAGGCCGGTCAGCACGAGACATCCGACGATCACGTTCCAGCTTCCGACGCGGTCCGCGAGCGCGCCGAGCCGCGCCGCCGTCAGCATGCTGCCGAGCGCGGAGCACGCCATGACGACGCCCGCGATGCGCGCGACGTGATCGGGCATCACGCCCAGGCTGCCGATGTAGACCGTGATGATCGGTTCGATCGACATGTTCGCGAGCAGCACCATCATCGCGGTCGCGAGCAGCGCGGCGACGACGATGTAATTCGTGCGATGCGCCTGCGCGGAAGCCGCGTGCGTCGCGCGCTGGTTCGCATCGGCGGGATGGAACTCCTCCTTCACGAGGATGATCGTGAACAGCGCGGCGAGCGCGATCATTCCTGCGCCCGCGAAAAACGTCCCGCGAATCCCGATGAGCCCCGGCAACATGCCGCCGACGAGCGGTCCGGCGAGATTGCCCGCGAGCGCGCCCGTCGACAATATGCCGAGCGCCCACCCTGCGCGCTCGCGCGGCGCCTGCGTGCCGATCATCACCGTCGACGCCGACGCATAACCGCCGATCAGTCCCGCGAGCAGACGCAACGCGACCAGTTGATGCACCGAATGCGCGACGCCGATCAGCGACATCACGATCGCCATGCCCACAGCCGCGCGCACGAGCATCGGCTTGCGGCCGTAGCGGTCGGCGAGTCGCCCCCAGAGCGGCGCGGTGACGGCGGTGCCGAGAAAGGTCGCGCTGAACGCGACGCCCGACCACTCGATCACCGCCGCCTGCGAACTCACGCCGAGCTGCCGCACATACAGCGGCAGGAACGGCAGCAACATGCTGAGACTCACGAGCGTGGTGAACGAGCCGAACACGCAGACGGCGAGATTGCGCCGCCAGTATTGCCCGTTGCGTTCGGCGTAGCCGGGCGGCATCGACGTTCGAAGGACCGGGCTCATTTCGACCTCAATGCGGTGAACAGATCGACGGCAAGCGCAATTGCAAGCGCGCCCGCGCCGATCACGAACAACAAGCGGTAATCACCGCCGCTGCTCGAAAACAGGAACGAGAGGCCGTAGGCGGCGAGCGCCTGAAACACGGCGAATCCCGTCGTCGCGGTGCTCCATGCGCCCTTCTGCGCGACCGGATGATGCGCGAGCAATTCGTTCACGCGCCCCAGCACGAGCGGCACGATGCCCGGCGTGAACGCGCCGACCAGCACGCTCGACACCATCAGGACGCCCGCGTTCGACGAAACCGCCGGCAACGCGACCGCAATCAGTTGAAGCAGGTACGCGACGCGCAACGCCGGGCCGAAACCCGCGCGATCCGCGAGATGACCGGCCAGCAGCGGTCCGACCATCGCGCCGAGCCCGTACAGCACCCAGAACTGCGCGCCCGCGTCGACGCCCTTGCCGAGACCGCGCGCGACGAAATCGACGAGAAAGATCATGTGCGGCACGAGACCGACCGCATTCAACGCGTACTCGACAAAAAGCGCACGCAACGCGGGCGGCGGCGACGCCTTCGCCTGTTCGCGCGCATTTCCATGCGAGAAAGCCGCGGCATTCTGCGACGGCCATCCGTTCCACGCGACGATCGTCAGCAGCAAAGAGACGGCCGCGAGGCCCAGCCACGTCTGCGTCAGTCCTTGCCGCAACAGCAGCGGCACGATCGTCCCCGATGCGGCGATGCCCAGCCCGATGCCCGTGAAAATCGCCCCGCTCGCAAAGCCGCGACGCGACGGCGCGACATGCGCGATGATCGTCGGCGCGGCGAGCACCATCAGCGCGCCGCCGGCTATGCCCGAGAGGAACCGCCACGCGAAGAACCACAGAAACGAAACAGGAAACGCGCACGCGACGAACGCAATGGTCGCGATCACCATCATCGCGCGCAGGACCGTCGCCGCGCGCGCATGCCGCGCCAGCAAACCGGCGATGAGCGCGCCCGCGAGGTATCCGCCGAGATTGGCCGCGCCGAGATAGGCCGCCGTCGACGCGGAAAACCAGTGCGCACCGATGATCGCCGGCAGCAGCGGCGTGTAGGCAAAGCGCGCGAGCCCGATGCCGACGAGACTCGCGCTCGCGCCGGCGAGCACGCCGCGCCAGAGCTGGAACGACCCGCGTTCCGATCGATTCAAGACTGCGTATCGCATACCGCCTCCATCATTGCGTCCGGCGCGGCCTGCGCGCCTGTCGATGAAGGCGAGTCTATATTCGATCGATACGCGAGAGAATCGACGGAATTCGGAAGACAATCTTCCGTTATTCGGTCGAATCGAGCCGCAATTGCTTGAAATGGCGGCGCAGACGCGGCGCGGCGAAGTCGACGAACGCGCGCACCTTCGGCACCGACAACCGCCCGTGCGGCGTCAGCAGATGCACCGGCAACGGCGCGTGCTCGCTATCCGGCAACACGATCCGCAGCGTCGCCTCCTTCACTTCCTTCGCGACGTGATAGGAAAAAAGGCGCGTGAGACCGTGTCCGTCGACGGCGGACGCGACGGCCGCGCGCACCGTGTTCACGATGAGGCGCGGCGCGAACTGCACCACTTGCGGAATGGTCGAGCCGCTTGAAGTCGGAAAGCTCCACGAATCGAGGCCGAAATGCGTCATCGAAATGATCTGATGCTGAGCGAGATCGGCGGGCCGTCCGATATGCGGATGCTTCGCGAGATAGCGCGGCGACGCGGCCACGACGCGCCGCACTTCGCCGACCGGAATCGCGACCAGCGTCGAGTCCGCCAGATGCGCGATGCGCAACGCGACATCGATGCCTTCATCGATCAGGCTCACGGGACGGTCGAGCATCTGCAGGCGCACGGAGACGGCGGGAAAGCGCGCGATGAAATCATCGAGCAGCGGACGCAGCAGGTCTTCGCCGGCCGCGACGGGCGCGGTGATCGTCAGCAGCCCGCGTGGCGCCGAGCGTTCGTGCGCGATCAGCAGGTCGGCTTCTTCGAGATCGGTGAGGATGCGGCGGCACGCGGCTGCATAACGTTCGCCGGCTTCGGAAAGCCGGATCGTGCGCGTCGTGCGATGGAGCAGCGCCGCGCCGGTGTGCTCTTCGAGAAAGGCGATCGCCCGGCTCACGGCGGCGGGCGAGCGGCCGAGCCGCCGCCCCGCGCCCGCCAGACTGCCTTCGTCCAGCGTGGCGATGAACACTTTCATCGCGTCGATTCGGTCCATGTCGGCTCGGTGCTTCGCTCGGATCGGAAGCGCCCAGTCTACCGGACCGCATCGCACGGATGAAACGTGTCAGACGACCGCGATCGTCACGTCGATGTTGTGCTTCAGCGCCTTCGAGTACGGGCAGGTCTGATGCGCCATCTGCGCGATCTCCTCCGCGAGCGCGCGCTCGATGCCCGGCAGGCTCACGTTCAGCCGCGCGCGCAGCAGATACGCTTCACCGCTCATGCCGAGGTCCACTTCGGCATCGACGGCGGTCTCGGCGGGCAGACGCGTCTTCAGCTTCGCCGCGGCCTTGCCCATCGCGCCGATGAAACACGCCGACCAGCCCGCGGCGAGCATCTGCTCGGGATTGGTGCCCGCCCCGCTCGATCCGGGCGGCGAGAGTTTGACGTCGAGACGGCCATCGGTGCTTTTCGCATGGCCTTCGCGGCCTCCGACGACGCGGGTTTTGCCGGTGTACAGGACGGTGTCGATCTGGGTCATGATGAATTCCTCGTGTGAGTTCGAAAGTCGATTGGGTCAGTGATGCGCGAAGAGCCGGGCGGTGTCGATAGCGGTCACGCCGCGCGCACCGGATTGCGAAACCGTGTCGCTCATGCCGCCGTATGACTGCATCGGCATGGCGGCGCTTTCATTGGCGATGGTCTGCGCGCTCACGCCGCGCTGCGATGACGGCGCGCCCGCGAGCGGGTCGTAGTGCGGCGCGGGACCGTATCCGCTGCTGGCGAACGCGGAGCCGGCGGCGACGGCGCTGATGGCGATGACTGCGGCGGTGACGAATTGCTTGATCATGATCGGGCCTCTCTTGCGTGAATGCGGGAATGGGGTAAGCAAGCTGATCAGCTGCCTTGATAGAGACTGCGCAATGCGGCGATCTGGCCATCGCGTTGCGCCTGAACCAGCTCGCGCTTCACTTCGGCGCGGGTCTTGCCGGCATGGGCGTGATTCGCCACGGCTTGTTCGGTCTGCACGCTCACCGGCGTGTTCGCCACGGCGGCGTGAGCAACGCCGGTCAGCGCGCCGGCGACGAGAGCGAAAGCAACGATCGTGGATTTCATGGTGTTTCTCCTTGGCGGTGAATCAGTCGATTGAATGAGTTGCGGCACTCGGGCTTCGCGGTGTTCGTCTTGCGTGTCACTCGTGAGCCGTCGTTGTGTGTATTTGAAGGCCCGCAGGTATCTGGCTTGTGTCCGGGAAGCGGGCCTTGTGCAATGTTTTGTATCGCGTGCGTTGCAGATACATTGCGATACAGAACCCGGCCTAGCGCTCGGCCAGGAGCTTGCCGATCGCGGCTTCGGTCTGCGCATAATCGCCTTCGCCGAAGTGCGTGTAAGCCACGCGTCCGTGCTTGTCGATCAGATAGAACGCCGGCCAGTACTGGTTGCCGTACGCGGCCCAGGTCGCGTAGCGGTTGTCCTGCGCGACCGGATACGCGATGCCGAAGCGCTCGATCGCGCGCTTCACGTTGTTCGTGTCCTGCTCGAACGGAAACTCGGGCGTATGCACGCCGATCACGACGAGCCCCTTGTCCTTGTACTTCTGATGCCACGACTTCACGGCCGGCAGCGTATTGATGCAGTTGCCGCACGCGAAGGTCCAGAAATCGACGAGCACGACCTTGCCGCGCAACTGCGCGAGCGTGAGCGGCTCGCTGTTGAGCCACGTGTCGATGCCGGCGAATTCCGGCGCGGCAGTTGCGTTGACGTGAGCGCTTGCGGGCGCGTCGGCGTGCGCGGGCGCGATGGCCGCGCAGGCGGCCAATCCCGCGCACGCGGCAGCGTTCCTGATGGAAGCGAACATGACGAAGTCCTTTGGATGCGGTAGGAAGCGGGGCGGCGTGACATGGACATGTCGCCCCGGCGAGCCGGCGATTGCGTCGGCATGACCGCATTGGACTGCGCGCGCGTATCCCGCTTGTGTCGGCGCAAGGCGCATTGCGCAATGTTATGTATCGCGTGACATGCGAGATACACTGCGATACAAAACCTCCGCCGAAGCGCGCTATAACGCAGACATCGCGTCATCAGCGGGAGCTTCGAATGAAACGCATGCTGGCGGTCCTCGCTTTTCTCGTCGGCGGGATCGCGACGGAAATGGCCCATCCGGTTCAGTGTCTGCTGGTCAGCCCGAGCCGGGTGCAACTCAAGCGTCAACGACAACGATCCATCGATGGAAACCACTGATCACGTATTGATCGTCGACGACGATCGCGGCATCCGGGAACTCCTCGCCACCTACCTCGAAAAGAACGGCATGCGCGTGTCGCTCGCGGCGAACGGCCGGCAGATGCGCGCCGTGCTGGAGCAGCAAGGCGCGCCGGATCTGATCGTGCTCGATCTGATGCTGCCCGGCGAGGACGGTCTCGTGCTGTGCCGCGAGCTGCGCGCGGGCAAGTTCCGCGACGTGCCCGTGCTGATGCTCACCGCGCGCAACGAGGAAGCGGACCGCATTCTCGGCCTCGAAATGGGCGCCGACGATTACCTGCCCAAGCCTTTCGCCGTGCGCGAGCTGCTCGCGCGCATCCGTTCGGTGCTGCGCCGCACGCGCATGTTGCCGCCTGGAATGGAAGTGAACGAATCCTCGCAGATGCTGGGATTCGGCGACTGGCGGCTCGACACGACCGCGCGTCATCTGCTCGATGCCGAAGGCACGATGGTCTCGCTGTCGGGCGCGGAATACCGCCTGCTGCGCGTCTTTCTCGACAACGCCCAGCGCGTGCTCACGCGCGATCAGTTGCTAAACCTGACACAAGGCCGCCAGGCCGACGCGTTCGACCGCTCCATCGACCTGCTCGTGTCGCGCCTGCGCCAGCGCCTGCGCGACACCGCCCGCGAGCCGCGCTACATCAAGACCTTGCGCAGCGAAGGCTATGTGTTTTCGGCAGAAGTCAAACCGGTCGAGTCGTCTCGATGAGCAGCGTGCCGCCGACCTCACTGCTGCACTGGCCGCGCACGCTGTTCGCGCGGCTTGCGCTGATACTCGTCGTCGGGCTGGCGCTCGCGCAGACCTTCTCGTTCCTCTTGACGATGCGCGAGCGCGACGATTCGATGACCAGCATGATGATGGGCTACGTGGAGCGCGAAGTCGCCAGTTCGGTCGCACTGCTCGATCACCTTCCGGCCGACGAACGCGCGCAGTGGGCGCCGCGTCTCGCGCGGCGCAGCTACGAATTCATACTCGGGCCCGGGGTGACCGGCACGCCGCCCGATGCCGCGTTGTCGGAGCGTTTCGCACACGCGATCGGAGAAGGCATCGGCAAGCGCTATCCGCTGACGGTCAATGCCGTGCCCGGCGACAAGGAGCGTTTTCAGGTGCATCTGCGTCTGTCGGACGGCTCGCCGCTCACCATCGACATGCGCCCGATGGTCGGCACGCCGCTCTCCGGCTGGCTCCCGCTCGTTCTCGTGCTGCAACTGATCGTGCTCGGCGCGTGCTGCTGGCTCGCGGTGCGGCTCGCGACCGGTCCGCTCAAGCGTCTCGCCAGCGCCGCCGACACGCTCGGCCCCGATCTCAAGGCCGAGCGTCTGCCGGAATCCGGGCCGGAGGAAGTCGCGCGCGCCGCCAGGGCATTCAACGCGATGCAGGACCGCGTCTCGATGTACATGGCCCAGCGCATGCAGATCCTCGCGGCGATCACGCACGATCTGCAGACGCCGATCACGCGCATGCGCCTGCGCGTCGAGGTGATGGACGACGAGTCGACCGGCGCGAAGCTTCAGCAGGACCTGAAGGAGATGGAATCGCTCGTGAAGGAAGGCGTGACCTACGCGCGCACGTTGCACGGCACGAACGAAGCGCCGCGCCGCATCGATCCGGACGCGCTGTTCGAAAGCATCGTCAACGATTATCTCGATGCCGGGCAATCCGTGACGCTGTCCGGCAGCATCGGCGGCGCGTTGATGGCGCCGCCGCAGGCGCTGAAGCGCGTCGTGGGCAATCTCGTCGACAACGCGATCAAGTACGCCGGCGCGGCGGAAATCGAAGTCGCCACGCGCGCCGACGGCCGCGCCCTGGTCTGCGTGCTCGATCGCGGACCGGGCATTCCGGAGCAATCGCTGGAAGCGGTGTTCGAGCCGTTCGTGCGGCTGGAAGGTTCGCGCAACCGGCAAACCGGCGGCACCGGGCTAGGTCTCGCGATCGCGCGCCAGCTCACCCTCGCGATGGACGCGTCGCTCACGCTGCATCATCGGGAAGGCGGCGGACTCGAAGCGCGGCTCATCCTCAAAAAGGCCGCCTAAAGTAGTTTTTTCCGGGCGCCATCACATATGACGTCCTATATTTCCGACCTACACGTTAGCACTAAGTTGACGCACCTCGCCCCGCCAGGATAACGTTTTCCTTGCGCACACCGCGGACAGCGAACACACCTTTTTGCGCCGCTCCAGTCATACGACATCGTTTGTTTGAGCGTCGTCTTTCGCGCCGATTCCCACATAAAACCGGATGCACCGGATCAGGAGACAATCGATGAAACACCCTCACAACCGCGCGCGCCGTACGTTCGTGAAGTTCGCGGGCCTGTCGGCGAGCGCCCCACTGCTTGGCGCGATGGGCACATTCGGCATGCTCGCGGGCTGCGGCGGTCACGACGACGACGGCTCCGGCTCGACGCCGCCCACCGCGCAAGACCCGATCTGGGGTTCGACCGGCTCGGCGACGCAAATCGTGAACGCGCTGAAGAGTGTTTCGACGTCGATGTTTCCGAGCCGCCAGTTCCTCGTCACCGATTACGGCGCGAAGCCGTGCGCGGTCGTCGCGGCGACGAATCCGTACACCGACCCGGCGAAATCGCCCTTGAGCACCGGCGCCGACCAGACCAACGCGCCGGGCTCCTTCGACTCGCGCCCCGCGTTTCTCGCCGCCATCACGGCGTGCAACGCGGCGGGCGGCGGACATGTCGTGGTGCCGTCGGGCACCTGGTATTGCGCGGGTCCGATCGTGCTGCTGTCGAACGTCGACTTTCACCTGAGCGCGAACTGCACGATCTACTTCAGCCCGAACCCGGCCGACTATGCGAAGGACGGCCCGGTCGACTGCGGCGCGAACGGCAAGCTCTACTACAGCCGCTGGCAGGCGAACGACTGCCTCAATTACGGACCGCCGGTCTATGCGCGCAACCAGAAGAACATCGCGGTGACGGGCGAAGGCGACACCTCGGTGCTCAACGGCCAGGCGATGACGCCCTTCGCCGGCAGCGGCAACACCGCGACGTGCTGGTGGACGTGGAAGGGCAATAGCGGCGTCTATGGCTGCGTGAATTCGTCGACGCCCTCGCAGGCATCGATCAATGCGAACAACGTCGATCTGAAGACCGCCGTGCCCGGCATCGCCGATACGCTCTACGCCAAACTCACCGATCCCGCCACGCCCTGGCAACAGGACCAGAACTACCTGCCCGCGCTGTCGGAAGCGGGCGTCGCGATCGAAAAGCGCATCTTCGGCATCGGCCATTACCTGCGGCCGTGCATGGTGGAGTTCATCGGCTGCACGAACGTGCTGATGGAAACCTATCGCACGAACAACACGCCGTTCTGGCAGCATCATCCGACCGATTGCCAGAATGTCGTGATGCGCGGCGTGACGGTGGACAGCATCGGCCCGAACAACGACGGCTTCGACCCCGACGCTTGCGACACGGTCCTGTGCGAGAACGTCACCTTCAATACCGGCGACGACTGCATCGCGATCAAGTCGGGCAAGGATCTCGACACGCAGTACGGCCCGGCGCAGAACCACGTCATCCAGAACTGCACGATGAACAGCGGGCACGGCGGCATCACGCTCGGCAGCGAAATGGGTGGCGGCGTGCAGAAAATCTACGCGCGCAATCTGCAGATGCTCAACAAGTTCTGGGCGACGAACTCGCTGAACATCGCGATCCGCATCAAGACGAACATGAATCGCGGCGGCTTCGTGAAGGACTTCTACGTCGACAACGTGACGCTGCCCAACGGCGTCAGCCTCACGCCTTCCGGCTATGGCAGCAGCATGCTCGCGGGCAGCCCGATCAATTCGACGGTGCCCATCGGCGTGGTGACGGCGACGGCGGCGAATCCGTCGGCGTCCCAGGGCGGCATCATCACGTTCGATTGCGACTACCAGCCGTCGAAGGACGCGATCCGCACGCGGCCCGCGCTCGTGCAGAACGTGAACATCTCGAACGTGAAGGCGAGCAACGTGTCGCTGAACGGCGTCAACGGATCATGCTTTCAGGCGATCGTCGCGCAAGGTCCGGTCGCGTTCGACTACAACGGTCCCGCGCCGACGCCGGCGATTCCCGCGATCACCGGCGTCACGATCACGGACTGCGACTTCGGCACGCCGGTCGCGGCCGGCCCCGCCACCGCGACGACGCCGGGACCGATCTACGCGTACAACGTGCACGACATCAACTTGAAGAACACGGTGATCGCGGGTGTGACGATGAACTCGACCGTCAGCGATCCGCGTTAGCGATCAGCCGTTTTCCGGCCGCTCGGGCTGCGGGTTCGCGCGAACGCTCTTGCGCAGCTTGCGGACCTGATCGGCCGTCACCGCGGGGGCGCGATTGCCCCAGCTCGATCGCACGAAGGTGAGCACATCGGCGATATCGCGGTCGGTCAGACGTTGTGCGAAGCCGGGCATGCCGTAGTGCGTCGGCGCAGCCTTCGTCCACGGCACTTCGCCGCCCTTCAGCACCAGCGTGATGAGCGAGCTCGGATCATCCGAGTTCACGACCGGATTGAGCCCGAGACGCGGGAACGTGCCGCCGTAACCCGCGCCGCTCGTGCGATGGCAGGCCGCGCAGTTATCGACATAGGTCAGCGCGCCGTTACCCGAGACGGTTCCGGTGCGCAGCGCGAGCGTTGCCGCATCGTCGGCCTTCAATGCCGGTTCCGGCGGGCGAACGGGCGAAAGCGTCTTCAGATAGCGCGCGATCGCCATCAGATCCGTGTCGCTCATATGCTGCGTGCTGTCTTCGACGACGTCCTTCATACCGCCGAACGCAGCCGCATGCGCGGTACGCCCGCTCTTGAGCAGCGCGACGATATCCGCCTCGCTCCATCCGCCGAGCCCGTCCTTGACGTCGCCGCGCAGGCTCTTCGCCAGATAGCCGTCGACGACGCCGCCGGACAGATACAGCGGATCGGCGTCGCCGAGCGCCTTCTCCTGCAAGCCGATGCCGCGCGGCGTGTGACACGAGCCGCAATGCCCGAGCCCTTCCACGAGATAGCGTCCGCGCGCGGCCGAATCGCCGCTGACGGGCGTGTCGGCGGCAACCGGCGACGGCGCGAACATCATGCGCCAGAAGCGCAACGGCCAGCGCATCGAGAGCGGCCACGGAATGCCGTTCGCGTGATTCGGCTGAGAAACCGCTTGCACACCGTTCATGAAATAGGCGTAAAGCGCCTTGACGTCCGATGACTTCACGACCGCATACGACGCGTACGGCATCGCGGGATAGAGCGTCGTTCCGTCCTTCGCGATGCCCTGCCGCACCGCGCGCTCGAAGTCCTCGAACGTATATGCGCCGATGCCGGTCTGCTTGTCCGGCGTGATGTTGCTCGAATAGATCATGCCGACCGGCGACCCGATGCCGACGCCGCCCGCGAACGGCCTGCCGCCCGGCGTCGTGTGGCAGGCGGCGCAATCGCCGACGCTGGCGAGATAGCGGCCGCGTTCGATCAATTGCGCGTCCGCGCTGGCCGACGCGCAGGCGGGCGCCGCAACCGCGAAGCATGCCGCCGAAAGAAGCGCCGCCGTGAGTTTGTTCATGTTCATCGCCGTCTCCTCAGGCCTGCACCAGCGGAGCCGGCTGCTTCAGATACTGCTCGCGGATCGCCTTCGCGGCGTGGAACGCCAGTGCTGCGACGACACCTGTCGGGTTGTAGCCCATGTTCTGAGGAAACGCGGACGCGCCCATCACGAATACGTTGTGCACGTCCCAGCTCTGCAGATACTTGTTCACCACGCTCGTCTTCGGCGATGAACCCATCACCGCGCCGCCCGTCGTGTGCGTCGACTGATAGGCGCGCGTGTCGTAGTGATCGCCTTTCTTGCGGATCGCCTTGAAATACGCTTCGGGCTTCATCGCCTGCGCGACCGCTTCCATGCGCGTGCCCATGTAGCCGAGCATCGCGTATTCGTTGTCGTGCCAGTCGAAGGTCATGCGCAGCAGCGGCAGGCCGTGCGCGTCGCGATACGTCGGATCGAGGTCGAGACAGGCGTCGCGGTACGGCATCACCGAGCCGGAAATGCCGATCGTCATGTAGCGCTGGTAAGCGTCCGTCACGCCGGCCTTCCACTTGCTGCCCCACGCCGGCGTACCGGGCACCGTCGGCGTCATGTTGATCGGCCGCCCGCCGTAGTTCACATGGCGGATGCTCGCGCCGCCGAGAAAGCCGAGCGGGCCGTGATCGAACTGGTCGCCGTTGAGATCGTCCATCGCTACGCCGCCCGCGCCCGTGCCGATGAACGGATTGAGCACCGTGCCCTTCGGCAGCAGCACGTTGATGCCGCCGTTCATCTGATATGCGTAGTTGCGTCCGACGACGCCCTCGCCCGTCTTCGGGTCATACGGCTTGCCGATGCCCGAAAGCAGCAGCAGGCGCACGTTGTGCATCTGGAACGCCGAGACGATCACGATATCGGCGGGCTGCACGACTTCGCGGCCTTGCGCGTCGATATAGGTCACGCCCGTTGCGCGCTTCTTGTCGGAGTCGAGCAGCACCTTCGTCACGTAAGCGTGCGTGCGCAGCTCGAAGTTGGCCTTCTTCAGCAACACCGGAAGGATCGTGGTCTGCGGCGACGCCTTCGAATACATGAAGCAGCCGAAGTCCTCGCAAAAGCCGCAGAAGTTGCACGGGCCGAGACGCACGCCGTAAGGGTTCGTGTACGGCTCCGACGCGTTCGCCGCCGGCGCGGGATACGGATGAAAGCCCACTTCCCGCGCCGCTTTCTCGAAGAGCTGCGCGCCGAGCGTGTTCCTGAGCGGAGCGGTCGGATACTCGGTGCTGCGGCGCCCTTCGAGCGCATTGCCGCCTTCCTGACGCTGCCCGTTCAGATTGCCGGCCTTGCCCGACGTGCCGAACACCTTCTCCGCGAACGCGAAGTGCGGTTCGAGTTCGTCGTAGGTCACGCCGAAATCCTGAACGGTCATGCCTTCCGGAATGAACTTTTTGCCGTAGCGCGCTTCGTAGTGCGAACGCAGTTGCAGCTCTTCGGGCAACGCGCGGTAGTGCATGCCGTTCCAGTGAAAGCCCGCGCCGCCGACGCCATTGCCGAGCAAGAACGAGCCGTGCTGCCGATAGGGCACCGCGAGACCGTCCACGCCATGACGGATCGTGACGGTCTCGTCGGCCAGATGCTGAAAGAGCTTGCCACGCCCGACGTGCGCGAGTTCATCGATGACTTTCGGATAAGCCGCGTCGGTCGGCGTGTCACGCATGGCGCCGCGTTCGAGCGCGACGACTTCGAGTCCCGCGTCCGTCAGTTCCTGTCCGAGAATCGCGCCGGTCCAGCCGAATCCGACGATCACGCAATCTACTTTTTTCTTTTGAATCGCCACCGCTTACCCCCGTCTTCCGTCGATCGATACCGGGCCATACGGATAGCGGACCCCCGGCTTGTCGATCCAGTCCGCGAAATCCGCCCGAGCGCCAGGGAAGCCGACCATCTTCCAGCCGACCATGTCCCTGTTGCCGCCGTACATCGGATCGGCAAAGAAACCTTCGCGCGTGTTCTTGAGCAGATACGAGAAAAAGATCTGCGACGGCAGCGAATCGAATTCGATCGCGCCGTGCTCCATCTGCGCGAGCGTGGATTCCTGTGCCGCGATGTCGAGTTGTGCGAATGACTTGCCGTCGTGCTGCCGCACGCACCAGTCGTCGCATGCCTTGATGCCCAGGCGATAGATGTCGCGCGGCGAAAGATTCAGTTGAAAGCCCATTTCGGGCGCCTGATCCGGATGAAACGGCCCCTGCATGTACCAGAGCTTGCCGTAGCCATACGGCGTTTCCATTTGCCGGTCGATGAATTCCGGAACGCCGGCCTTCAGCGCGCCGGGACCGTGCTCGTCCTCGGGAATCAGGCGATCCGCCGCGGCGAGCAGGAAACGCCATTCGGCGTCATGGAAGTAGGCGGGATGATAGTTGCGGGATGACGACGCATGCGCCGTTTCCGACGATGGGCTGCACGCGGCTTGTGTAAGCGCGGCTCCGGAGGCGACCGTCGCTGCGGGCAGGACGGCGAGCGCCTGCCGTAAGAAACGGCGGCGTGGCAAGGGAACAGACATGATTCGGCAGATTCGCTTTATTTAATGGCATCTCGATTGTTCAAATCGAAGTGGCTACTTTATTCGCGCTACCGAGTATCTTCTATCGACCTGCCCCGAACGTGGAAAAATGCAAAGCCGGACGCGGCGCTGCGACGCAGTCAAACAAAATCGCCGTGCGGGTTTCAGTTTTTTAATGGTTGCACGCGATCAGCGCCCCGTCGCGCGACGCCATGCGAGCAATGGCAGGCGCATCACGAAACCGAGGAAGAGCCGCGTGTGCATCCATGTCAGCAGCACGTTGTCGCGGCCGTAGTGAAAGTGCGAAACGCCGCCCTCTTCCGGCGTGAAGTAACGCACCGGCGCATCGAGATTGATCGGACGCACTCCGCGCCAGCACAGACGCACGACCGCCTCGGGGTCGAAGTCGAAGCGGCGCATCCATGTCTGCTTGCGCATGAGCGCGGCGAGCGGCGCGATCGGATAGACGCGAAAGCCGTACAGCGAATCGCCGATGCCCATCCACAGCGTCTCGAGATTCGCCCAGCCGTTCGAGATGCGGCGTCCCTGCACGCGCAATTGTGGCGCGCTTGCATCGAATTTCGGGCGGCCGAGGATCATCGCGGCGGGGGCGCTCATCGACGTTTCCATGAACGTGCGGATCAGCGCGGCGGGATGCTGGCCGTCCGAATCCATCGTCAGCGCGTGCGTGAAGCCGAGCTTCGCGGCTTCGTCGAGGCCCGCGAGAATCGCCGCGCCCTTGCCGCGATTTTCCGGCAGCACGATCACGCGCAAACCGGAATCCGTTTCGGCCATTTTCGTGAGACGCTCGGCGCTGCCGTCCGTGCTGCCGTCGACGACCACCCACACCGGATTCCACTGCTCGCGCGCGCCGCGCACCGTTTCATCGACTTTTTCGCCGGGATCGTAGCTCGGAATCAGGACGAGATGCGTGGACGATGCGCGTGTCGAAAGCATGGGGAAAGACGAAAAACGGAATGGGATGCGACGAATTTTATCGTCTGCCGACGCAGACGCTTTCAGTCGCGCGCGCGATGCGGTTCGAGCTCGCCCGCGTAGAAGCGCTGCAACTCGGCGATGAATGCCTGCAACGCGGCGTGATCGCGTCCCGGCGGCGCGAAGCGGCGGCCGAGCGTCACGCGGTAGGTGATGGGCAGCGCGGGCTTCCTGAAGATCTGCCAGCCCTTGCCGAGAAAGCCCGAATCGGTCTCGATGATGAGCGTCTGCACGGGCGCCTGCGCGCGCGCCGCGATCAGCGCGATGCCGCCCTTCAGCGGATTCACCGAAGAGTTTCCGGTGCGCGTGCCTTCGGGAAAGAGCAGCAGCGGACTGCCGCGATGCAGTTCGGCGACGGCGGCGCGAATCAGCCCGACGGACGTGTCGTTGACGATATATCCCGCGAGCAGCGCGCCCGGCCCGAGAAACACATTGCCGGCGACATCGCCTTTCATGACGCAGCACGTATCGGGCACGCGCGACGCGATCAGCAGCGCATCGAGCAGGCACGGATGATTCGGCGCGAGGATCATCGCGGGCTGTCCCGCGAGCGCGTCGAGTTCCGAGAGATCGAAACGGCACGCGCCGAGCGTGCGCAGAAGCACGAAGTAGCCATGCCACACGCGCTGCACGATGGCGCGTCCGACGCGCCGTCCGGCGTCGACGTTCAACACGCGCCGCAGAATCCACGCGAACGGAAACCACGCGAGACACACGAGCGCGAGCACGACGAGCGCGAAATAGAACGCCACGCATTGCCACGCGGATTCGAGCGCCCCCCCGAGCGATACCTTGCCGCCCGCGCCGCCGATTTTCCGGTGCGCGTCACTCATCGCTCGCCACCATTTTCGACGACTGCCCGAACACCCACGCCACCGCGATGCCGCCGGACAACACACTCTTCTGCCGCACGAGCGGGCTATCGACGAAGCTCGCGCCGGCCAGATTCGCATAGCGCATGAATGCGCCGATCCAGTAGCGGCTGAAGCGCCGCGACATCGACACCAGCGCCTGCGTGCCGGCATAACCGCCGTTCGCCTGAAAGGCCGGGCGCCCCGGCGTCGCATATTGCGGCGCGACGGTGTAGTAGTGGTCGCTGTATTTGCCGTCGGCGAACATCGGTCCGGCGAGCATGCCGACGCGCAGTCCCGGCACGCCCGCGACATCGACGAGATCCAGGTTCAGGTTCGGCTCGAACTGCCAGCCCACCGTCTTCGGCGACGATTCCAGCGTGATGCCCATGCGCACCGGCAGCCGCAGATCGAGCAGCATGTCGCGCGACGGCGAGCGCCACAGATGCACTTCCATCGACGGGCCGATTTCGATCGTCGGCTTCAGGTCCGGCATGCCGGCGCGCGCGTTGTCGTCGCGGCTCGACACAGGCAGCGAGCCGAGCAGGCTGATGTTGAAATTGACGCGGTCGGTATCGAGCAACTGGCCGCGCACGCCGTCGCGGTCGGCACGAAAGAACTTGCCGCGATAGATCACGTAGGGAAACGGAAAGACCCACGCGCGCGTCTGATCCGAGCCCGGATAGTGCGCAAACGCGGCGACGCCCATGCCGATGCCGAGCTCCCACAGCGGCTTGTCAGGCGGCGGCGCTTCATCGGCGCGCGCCATTGCACTCGTGACGAGCAGCAGCACGATGGCGAGGCGCGAGGCGCGAAAGTCCGGCATCGCGATCAATTGGCCGACGGCTCCGCGCGCCGCGCATCGCTCAGATTGCGGCGACGCTGGCGATACGCGCGCAGCGAATTGCGCCAGTCGAGCGCAGCCGAAATGTAGTAGATGCCCTTGAACGCGCGCAGCGAATGCCAGATCGGCGTGGCGCCGAAGATATCGCCCGCGAGCAGCGACAGCAGCGCTTCCTTCATGCGCAGCGGATTTTTCGGGCCCATGAAGAGATTGCGCATCGTCGGCGAGGTCATGCGGTAGATGAACCACGAGAACTCGCGCGGGCCGTGGCGCACGTCGCGGTCGAACCGGGCGAGCGCGGCTTGCGCATTCGCGGGATTCGAAAGCGCCGCGTCGATCGCCAGCGCGCCCGCGAAGGCGCTCTGCATCGCGAGCATCACGCCGGACGAGAACACCGGATCGATGAAGGCGAACGCGTCGCCGAGCAGAAGGAAGTTGCGCCCGTGCGTCATGTCGCCGGTGTACGAGTAATTGCCGGTCGCGTGGACTTCGCTCACGAGTTCGGCATTGCTCAGGCGCTCGGCGAGCGGCCCACACAACGCGATGGTGTCGCGAAAGAACGCTTCGACCGAGGTGCCCTTCGGACGCTGCTTCAGATACGCGGGCCACACGACCGCGCCGACGCTCGTTACGCCGTCCGCGAGCGGGATGAACCAGAACCAGCCGTGCTCGAACCAGAACACGGTGATGTTGCCTTCGTTCTCGCCCTCGTTGCGGCGCGCATTGCTGAAATGGGCATAGAGCGCCGACGAGTTGTGCCGATCGTTGCGACGCTTCGTCTTGAAGTGATTCGCGAGCAGCGTGTCGCGTCCCGAGGCATCGACGACAAAACGCGCGCGCACTTCCTCGATGCGGCCATCGTCGTGCTCCGCGCCGATCGTCGCACTGGCGCCGTCCGCCGCGAACGCGACATCGCGCGCGCGGCAGCCTTCGCTCACGTGCGCGCCGTGTTTCGCCGCGTTGCGCAACAAGATGTCGTCCAGCTCGGAGCGGCGCACCTGGTACGCGCTCGGCATCGACTTGTCCCATGCGTCCGCGAACAGAAAGCGCTGCATGCGATTGTCGTGCTGCGGCGACACGAACTCGGCCGCGAGCTTGACCATGCCGATGGCGCGCACTTCGTCGGCGACGCCGAGCTTTTCGAACAGCCGCAAATTGGCGGGCAACAGCGACTCGCCGATATGAAAACGCGGATGCCGCGCCTTCTCCAGCACGCGCACGCGATAGCCGCGGTCCGCGAGCAGCGTCGCCGCGGTCGAACCGGCCGGTCCGCCGCCGATCACGACCACATCCCAGGTTTGCGTCGTTTCACTCATCTGCGTTCCTCGAGCCTGCTGTTCAAGCGATCCCGCCATTGATCGACAAAACCTGTCCGGTGACGTAAGCCGCCGCATCCGACACCAGATACGCGACCATGCCCGCGACTTCCTCCGCCGTGCCCGCGCGCTGCGCCGGCACCAGTTGCTTGATGCGCTCGGGCGGAAACGCGCTGCCGAGCATCGGCGAATCGATGACGCCGGGCGCCACCGCATTCACCGTGATGCCGCGCGACGCGAGCTCCTGCGCGAGCGCGCGCGTCGCACCGATCAGGCCCGCCTTCGCGGCGGCGTAGTTCACCTGCCCGCGATTGCCCATCATGCCCGACAGCGACGACATATTGACGATGCGCCCCCAGCGCGTGCGGATCATCGGCATCAGAAGCGGCTGCGTGACGTTGAAAAAACCGTCGAGCGTGACGTCGAGCACGCGTTTCCATTGCTGGCGCGTCATGCCGGCCATCGGCGCGTCGTCGTGGATGCCCGCGTTGTTCACGAGAATCTGCACCGGGCCGTCTTCGAGAATGCGCGCGAGCGCGGTCGCGGTGGCGTCGGAATCGGTGACATCGAAGCCGACGGCGCGCGCCGCGCCGCCCGCCGCGCGGATAGCTTGCACACAGCTTTCAGCGCGGTCGATGCCGCCGTTCGCGTGAATCAGGACTTCGTGTCCGGCGGCCGCCAGCGCGCGGCTGATGGCCTGTCCGATCGCGCCGCTGCCGCCTGTCACGAGCGCGCGCATGGCCTGTCTTCCGTCGTCGATTGCATTGCGCCTGTCCGTTTTCGCTTATTGCGGGGCCGCATCGGCGAGCGCACGAGCGTGCGCGTCGTTCAGTCTCGATGCGGCGGATTTCACTTGCGTGACAGCGGCTGCCGGAACAGGTTGCCGCGCCGCGCGTTATCGCGTGCGATGCGCGGCGACGTGCGCCGCGAGCGCGCCGAGGCTCGCGAAGATCTTCTGATTGTCCGGATTGTCCGAGCGCAGCTCGAAACCGTACTTCTTCGAAATCAGGAGCGCGATTTCCAGGATGTCGATGGAATCGAGCCCGAAACCTTCCTCGTACAAGCGCGTATCGGCCGAAACGGCCTTCGGATCGACGTCCTCGAGATTCAGTTCGGCAACGATCAGCTCGGCGAGCTCTCTTTCCAGTTCATTCATCGTGTGTACAGACCAGCGCAAAACGCGCGCCCCGTGTGCTCCGCGCGCTGCCGGCTGCCTGTTATCGAGATAATTGCAGTGGCGAAATTCTAGACGAAGCCCCTTGGGACGCCTAGTAGGAAAGGTAACCGGCCGTATTGAACGCCGCACCACGATATTTCTGAGAAAAATCAGCGATTTCCCCGCACAGCGGGACCCCCGCGCCGGTAGGGTAAAATCCGCCGGTCTGACGAATGTAAGATCATCAAACAATCGGTTACAGACCGGGCGCGCAACCGCGCGGGAAAATATTCGTCAGGCGGGCGACTGCCGAATTTTTGATCACCAACGGAGCGTTCTGTAAAGAACGCCGCAGCCGCATCCCATGTTGCGTACCTTTTTCCTTCGACCAGCGTCTATCGAACTGCCTTCGCGCGCAGCGGGAGCGCGCCGATGAACGCCGCCCGCTTTCTGCGCGCGGCGGGCGTCGTGGCGGCGATCGTCGCTTATCAGCTCGCCGCGCATCATGCCGCGTCCACGCCGGGCGCGCACGGGCTCGGCCTCGCGCTCGTGCTCGCCCCGCTTCTGCTCGTCGCGCTGAACGCCGCCGTGCGCTCGAACGTGCGTGCGTGGCTGCTGCCGCTCTGGGCGCTCGCGTGCGCGGCGTTGTGGCTCGGGCGCGCGACGCTCACCGCGCACTTCGGCTGGGGACTCTGGCTCGAGCACGCGAGTTTCAATCTCGCGCTCGCGTGGATGTTCGGCCGCACGCTCAGGTCGGGCCGCGAGCCGCTCTGCACGCAATTCGCGACGATGGTCCACGGCAAGCTCGAAGCGCGCGTCGTTCTCTACACACGGCGCGTCACGGCGGCGTGGGCGTTGTTTTTCGTCGGCACCGCGTTCGTATCGACGATGCTGTTCGCGTTCGCATCGATCGTCACCTGGTCCACGTTCGCCAACTACCTTGCACTGCCGCTCGTCGGACTGATGTTCGTCGCCGAGTACGCGTGCCGCCGCATCGCGTTGCCGGACATGGAGCCGTCGAGCATCATGGACGCCGTGCGCGCCTACACGCAGTCGGTGCAGATGCGTCGCAGCGGGGCGCAGTGATGTCGCCAACCTCATCGCACATGCAGACTTTTCCGCTCGTTTTCCACGCGTCGCCGGATCAGACGATCGCCTGGCGCGACGGCGCGCCCGTCGCCGTGCGCGAGTTTCTCGCCGATGTCCGGCAACTCGCCGATGCGCTGCCCGAAGGCGGCCATGTGTTCAACGTCTGCACGGACCGCTATCGGTTCACGGTGAGTCTGTGCGCGACGCTCGTCGCGGGCAAGACGAGCCTGCTGCCGTCGACGCATACGCCGGAAATGGTGCGCGCCCTCGCCTCGTTCGCGCCCGACGCGTTCTGCCTGCACGACAGCGACGATTGCGCGATCGACCTGCCGCGCTTTCGCTATCCGCAGCCGGCAACGGCCCGCGCATCCGGAGAAGCGAACGTTCCGCATATCGACGGCGCGCGCGTCGTCGCTTACGTGTTCACGTCGGGCTCGACCGGCGTGCCGGTGCCGCATCGCAAGACGTGGGGCTTTCTGGTCAAGAACGTGCGCGCCGCCGCCGACCGGCTGGGTCTGCTCGGCGATGCGCGCGCGACGCTCGTCGGCACCGTGCCGCCTCAGCACATGTACGGCTTCGAATCGACGGTGCTGCTTGCGCTCATCGGCGGGCTCGCGTTCAGCAACCGCCAGCCGTTCTATCCCGTCGATATTCGCGCGGAACTCGACGCCGTGCCCGAGCCGCGCGTGCTCGTGAGTTCGCCGATCCACCTGCGCGCGCTCTTCGCGAACGAGGAAGCATTGCCGCGCGCGTCGCTCGTGCTGTCGGCGACCGCGCCGCTCTCGGAGAAGCTCGCGCTCGATGCCGAAGCGCGCCTCGAAGCGCCGCTGATGGAGATCTACGGCAGCACCGAGACCGGCCAGATCGCGACGCGCCGCACGGCGCGCACCGCCGCGTGGGAGCTGTTTCCGGACATCGCGCTGACGCCGCGCGCCGACGAAGCCAGCGACGGCGGCGAACAGACGATGTGGGCGTCGGGCGGTCACGTCGAAGCGCCGGTGCCGATGGGCGACGCGCTCGAACTCATCGACGCGACGCATTTTCTGCTGCACGGGCGCAAGGCGGATCTGATCAATATCGCGGGCAAGCGCACATCGCTCGCGTATCTGAATCATCAACTGAACGCGGTGCCGGGCGTCGTCGACGGCGTGTTCTACATGCCCGACGATACGCACGCCGATAGCGAAGCCGTGCGTCGCCTGATGGCGCTCGTGGTCGCGCCGGGACTCGCGGCGGCGGATCTGCAACGCGCGTTGCGCGAGCGCATCGACGCCGCGTTCATGCCGCGTCCGCTGCTGTTCGTCGACACGCTGCCGCGCAACGCCACCGGCAAGCTGCCGCGCGACGTGCTCAGGCAGTTGATTGAGCAGGAACGCGATCGTCGCGCGGCGCTGACGTTCACCGTGCCGCCCGAACATCCCGCGCTCGCCGGGCATTTTCCCGGCCGTCCGATCGTGCCGGGCGTCGTGCTGCTGGATCATGCGCTCGATGCGATCGGCGCCGCGCTCGGCAAGCGCCTCGACGCGCGCAGGATCGAATCCGCGAAATTCCTGAGCCCGGCGCAACCGGGCGAAACGCTCGACATCGCCTATGAAACCGCGGCGAGCGGCGCGATCCGCTTCACGATTCGGGCGGGCGCACGCGCGGTGGCGAGCGGCGCGCTCGCGGCGCCGTCCGCGTGATCGATGACGACCGCCACGGACATGCACGCCTCGTGAACAAGCCACGCAACCGCGACGACTGGGCCGACCGCCAGGAACGCAGCAACCTCGCGTTGCTGCGCTTCATGACGTGGGTATCGCTGCGCTTCGGGCGGCGCATCGGGCGCGTGTTGCTGCGGATCATCACCGCGTATTTCGTCGTCTTCGCGCCGCGCGCGCGGCGTGCGTCGCGCGGCTTTCTGAATCGCGCGCTCGGACGGCACGCGGGCTGGCGCGACGGTTATCGGCACGTGTTCTCGTTCGCGTCGACGATCCATGACCGCATCTATCTGCTCAACGAGCGCTTCGATTTGTTCGATATCCGCACGCACGGCGTCGACGATGTCGAAGCCGCGCTCGCCGACGGCCGTGGCGCATTCCTGATGGGCGCGCATCTCGGCAGCTTCGAAGTGGTGCGCGCGATCGGCCGGGCGCAGCCGCATATCCGCATCGCGATCACGATGTACGAAGAGAACGCGCGCAAGATCAACGCGATTCTGGCCGCGGTGAATCCGGCCGCGCATCACGACGTGATCGGCCTCGGCAAGGTCGATGCGATGCTCAAGGTGCGCGAGCGGCTCGACGCGGGCAGTCTCGTCGGCATACTCGCGGACCGCACGCTGCGCCAGGCCGGCGACGCGCTCGGGGAGCGCGAATTCCTCGGCGCGCCCGCCGCGTTTCCGCTCGGGCCGCTGCATATGGCGGCGGTGCTGCGCCGTCCGGTGGTCTTCATGACGGGGCTGTATCTCGGCGGCAACCGCTACGATATCCACTTCGAAACGCTCGCCGATTTCTCGAACGTCGGGCGCGGCGAGCGCGCCGCCGCCGTCGACGCCGCGCTCACCCGCTATGTCGCGCTGCTCGAAAAGTATTGCCGCGCGGCGCCGTACAACTGGTTCAATTATTTCGACTTCTGGCAGGCGAACGCCGCGCGGGAACCCGCGCAAGCGAGTGCCGCGCGCCTGCGGGAAGCGACGAGGGATTCCTGAGCTTATGCGAGTTTTCGCTGTTGTTTTGACGGCCGCCGTGCTGTCGGCTGCATCGACGATCAGCGTCGCCGCCGACGCGCCCTGGACGCTCGATCGCCTGATGAACACGCTGGGCGCGAAGAAGTCCGGCCGCGCGCACTTCACCGAGACGCGCTATCTGAAGATCGCGGAGCAACCGCTCGAATCGTCGGGCGAACTGGTGTTCGTCGCGCCCGATCATCTGGAAAAGCACACGGTCAGCCCGAAGCCGGAGAATCTCGTCGTCGATGGCGACATGCTCACCGTCGATCGAAATGGCCGCAAGATGACGATTCCGTTGCGCAACTATCCGGAGCTGGGCGCGTTCATCGAAAGCATTCGCGCGACGCTCGCGGGCAATCGCTTCGTGCTGGAAAACGCGTACAAGGTGTCGATCGCGGGCCAGGGCGACGACTGGACGATGACGCTCGTGCCCGTCGATTCGCGCATGAAGCAGAAAATCAGCTCGATCACGCTCGCGGGCACGGGCGCCGCGCTCGCGCGCGTCGAGATCAGACAGGCCGACGGCGACCGCTCGCTGATGCGCCTGCAAGACGCGTCGGCGCACTGAACACGGCATGCGCGCGTTGTCGGGGTCTTTGCGTCAGCCCGCGGTCATCGCTTGGCTGTGCTGTCTCGCGGTGTGCGCGGCGATCATCGCGCGCGCGAGCTTCACCGCCGATCTCTCCGCGTTCCTGCCGCGCTCGCCGAGCGAGCAGCAGCGCGTGCTCGTCGAGCAGTTGCGCGACGGGCTCGTATCGCGGCTGATTCTCGTCGGCATCGAAGGCGGCGACGCGAACGGGCGCGCCGACGTCTCGCGCAAGATCGCGGCGCGGCTGCGCGAAGACCAGCGCTTTTCGGCGATCAACAACGGCGAGGCACTCGGCGCGGCGCGCGACGAGCGTTTCGTGTTCGAGCATCGCTATCGATTGAGTTCCGCGGTGACGCCGGAGCGCTTCGCCGAATCCGGCCTGAAAGACGCGCTCGCCGACAGCCTCGATCTGCTGTCGTCGTCCGCCGGCATGATCACGAAGGACCTTTTGCCGCACGACCCGACCGGCGAAGTCGCGGCGCTCGTCAGCCAGCTCGACAGCGGCGCGCAACCCGCGATGCAGGAAGGCGTGTGGAGCTCGCGCGACGGCAAGCGCGCCGTGTTGCTCGCGCAGACCGCGAGCGCCGGTTCCGACACCGACGCGCAAGCGAGCGCGATGGCCGCGATCCGCGCCGCGTTTCAGCAGGCTGCGCCGGGCGCGACGCCCTATCGCCTGCTGATGACGGGCCCCGGCGTGTTCGCGGTCGAGACGCGCGACACGATCATGCACGACGTGCGCTGGCTGTCGGCGGCAAGCATCGTGCTGATCGTCGTGCTGTTGCTCGCCGTGTATCGCTCGGTGCCGACCTTGCTGCTCGGCCTGATGCCCGTGCTGTCGGGCGTCGCGGCGGGCGTCGCCGCCGTGAGCCTCGTGTTCGGCACCGTGCACGGGCTCACCCTCGGCTTCGGCACGACCTTGATCGGCGAGGCCGTCGATTATTCGATCTATCTCTTCGTGCAATCGGCGGGCAGGACATCGGGCGGGCGGCGCGAATCGCTGAAGGACTGGGTCGCGGGCTTCTGGCCGACGATCCGTCTCGGCGTGCTGACGTCGATCTGCGGCTTCGCATCGATGCTCTTCTCCGGCTTTCCGGGCCTCGTGCAGCTCGGGCTGTATTCGATCGTCGGCTTGTCGACGGCGGGCATCGTCACGCGTTTCGTGTTGCCGCATCTGTTGCCGTCCGGCTTCGCGATCCGCGACGTCTCGCGCCTCGGCCATCTGCTCGCGCGATTCGCCGCGCAGGCGTCGCGCCTGCGCGTGGCGCTCGTGGTGCTGCTCTTCGCCGCGGTCGCGGCGCTGCTGATGCAGCGTCACGGATTGTGGAGTCAGGAGTTGTCCGCGCTCAGCCCGGTTCCCCAAGCGAGTCAGGATCTCGATGAACGCCTGCGCGCGGATGTCGGCGCGCCGGACGTGCGCTATCTCGTCGTCGTGTCGGCGGCGAACGAGCAAGCCGCGCTCGAACGCGCGGAGGCCATCGGGCAGCAGTTGCAACCGCTCGTCGATGCACACGTCATCGCCGGCTACGAAAGTCCGGCGCGCTATCTGCCGAGCGATGCCGCGCAGCGCGCGCGCATTGCGAGCCTGCCCGCCGCCGATGCGTTGCGCGCGCGGCTCGCGCTCGCGCTGCGCGATCAGACCATCAGCGTGAAGCCCGAGGTTTTCGAGCCCTTCATTGCCGATGTCGAGGCCGCGCGCGCGCAGCCGCTCCTGCGCCGCGCCGATCTGCAAGGCACGTCGATGGCGCTCGCCGTCGATTCGCTCCTCACCGAGCGCGACGGCCGCTGGACCGCGATGCTGCCGCTGCGCGCGGAACAAGGCTCGGACGTGCAGGCGCAGAAGATCCGCGCGGCGGTGGCGGCATCGCGCGTGCCGGACGCGCTTTTCGTCGACATGAAAGCCGAAGCCGATCACCTGTACCAGAACTATGTGCGCGAGGACATCCACCTGTCGCTCGGCGGATTCGCCGCGATCGTCGTGCTGCTCGTGCTCGCGTTGCGCTCGCCGGTGCGCGCGGCGCGCACGCTCGCGCCGCTCGTCGCGGCGGTGATCGTCGTGATCGCGGGGCTGGCGATCGCGGGCAAGTCGCTGACGATCCTGCATCTGATCGGCATGCTGCTGATCGTCGCGGTCGGGTCGAACTACGCGCTCTTCTTCAACTATCGCGCGCACGCCCCGGACCACGCGATCTCGCCGCAGACGCTCGTGTCGCTCGTGATCGCGAATCTCGCGACCGTGCTCGGCTTCGGGCTGCTCGCGCTGTCCAGCGTGCCGATGCTCAAGACCTTCGGGCTGACGGTCGGCCCCGGCGCGATTCTGGCGCTGCTGTTCTCGGCGATCCTCGCGCCGCGTTCGGCTTTTTCACGATGAAAGCGCCCGGCGAGCCGCGCCGCTGGACGCCGACGCCCTTGATCGGCGGCGCGGCGGCCGTGCATGCGGGCGCGCTCGCGTCCCTGCTCGTCGCGCCCGCGACGTGGCCGTGGGCGGCGGGCGGCGTGATCGCGTCGCACCTCGCGCTGACGGCGGCCGGGCTCTGGCCGAAGAGCGCGCTGCTCGGCCACAACTGGACGAGGCTGCCGGAATCGGCGGGCGCGCGCATCGCGATCACGATCGACGACGGCCCCGATCCCGATGTCACGCCGCGCGTGCTCGATCTGCTCGACGAGCACCGCGCGCGGGCGACGTTCTTCTGCATCGGCGAACGGGCGCGGGCCCATCCGCGCATCGTCGAGGCCATCGTCGCGCGCGGGCATGCGGTGGAAAATCACAGCCAGCGGCATCGGCATCATTTTTCGTTGATGGGACCGGGCGCGTTGCGACGCGAAATCGACGCCGCGCAAGCGACGCTCGGCGAAATCGCGGGCGCGCGGCCGCTCTTCTTTCGCGCGCCGGCGGGATTGCGCAATCCGTTTCTCGAACCGGTGCTGTGCGCTCTGGGGCTGCATCTCGCGAGCTGGACGCGGCGCGGCTTCGATACGCGCACGGGCGATGCGCCGCTCGTCGCGCGGCGCTTGCTTACCGGATTCGCGGCGCGCGACATTCTCCTCGTCCACGATGGCCACGCCGCGCGGGAGGCGAACGGCGCGCCCGTCGTGCTGGCCGCGCTCGATACGGTATTGCGCGCAGCGGCGCATCGCGGCTTCGAGACGGTGACGCTGCGCGACGCGATCGTCGGCTAGACTGCACGAGCCTCCGCTCAACCCTGCCCGCATGGTGCCGAACGCGCTCATCGAAACCGCCAGCCGGCCGTACCGCGCCGCGGGCCGGTTCGCGTGGCACTTCGCGTCGGCCAAGCTGCGCCTCGATCCGTTCTTCGCGCACCTTCTCGCACACGAGCTGATTCCCGACGGCGCGCGTATCCTCGATCTCGGCTGCGGTCAGGGTCTGCTCGCCGCCTGGCTCGTCGGCGCGCACGCGTGGCATCGCCACGACGCCGGCCGCGCATGGCCCGCGCGCTGGCCCGCGCCGCCCATGCCGCGTTCGATTCACGGCATCGATCTGACGCCGCGCGATGTCGACCGGGCGCGCATCGCGTTGCAGGCGCATGAGTCGTGTGTCCGTTTCGTTTGCGGCGACATTCGCGTCGCGCCCTTTCCGCAGGCGGATGTCGTCATCGCGTGCGATGTGCTCCATTACGTCGATGCGAACGCGCAGGAATCGATTCTCCGCCGCGTGCACGCGTGCCTCGACGCGGGCGGCGTGCTCCTGCTGCGCATCAGCGATGCCGCCGCGGGCTGGCGCGCGAGCCTCGACCGCGCCGTCGATTTCGGCGTGCAGGTCGCCCGTTCGGGACGCACGAGCGGCCTGACGGTCCGCAGCGAGGCGCAGTGGCTCACGCTGCTCGGCGATCTGCGCTTTCAAGTGACGATTCGTCCGATGGGCCACGGCACGCACCACGCCAATCGTCTGCTGATTGCGCGGCCCGCCGGCTGAGACGCGCGCGGGCTGAAAGGCCCCGTTTGTTACAATTCAACGTTTCGAACGCCATCGGACTTTGGGAAACGAGCCCGTAGTGAATCCTCTTCTGCTTACGCATTTCACCGCGACGAGTTGCGCGGGCCGCGGTCTCGACGCGACGCTCGCCGCGCTCTCGGACGGGCGCAGCGGTCTCGCGCCGTGCGACTTCGAAGGCGCCGCGCTTGGCACTTACACTGGGCGCGTCGCGGGCGTCGAGGACGCGCCGGTCCGCGCGGATCTCGCCGAATTCGACTGCCGGAACAACCGCCTCGCGCAACTCGCGCTGATCCAGGACGGCTTCGAGGAACGCGTCCGCGAAGCGATCGCGCGGCACGGCGGACAGCGCGTCGGCGTGTTCATGGGCACGAGCACCGCGGGGATTCTCGAGACCGAGCTCGCCTATCAACGCCGCGATGCGCAGACCGGCGCGCTGCCCGCCGACTTCAACTACGCGACCACGCACAATCCCTATTCGCTCGCCGCTTTCGTGCGCGCGTATTTCGGCTTGCGCGGGCCGGCGGTGTCGGTGTCGTCGGCGTGCTCGTCGGGCGCGAAGGTATTCGGCTCGGCGCGGCGCATGCTCGAAACAGGCGTGATCGATGCGGCCGTCGTCGGCGGCGTCGATACGCTCTGCCTCACGACGCTCTACGGCTTCAATTCGCTGGAACTGCTCGCGCCGGGCCCATGCAAGCCGTTCGATGTGAAGCGCGACGGCATTTCCATCGGCGAAGCGGCGGCGTTCGGGCTGCTCGAACGCGACTCCGCATATGACGCCGATGACGACGCGATCCGCCTGCTCGGCATCGGCGAATCGAGCGATGCGTATCACATGTCGTCGCCGCATCCGGAAGGACTCGGCGCGCGCATGGCGATGGAACAGGCGCTCGCAAGCGCCGGCCTCGATGCGGGCGATATCGGCTACGTGAATCTGCACGGCACCGCGACGCCCAGCAACGACGCCGCCGAAAGCCGCGCGCTCACGAGCCTGTTCGACCGCGTCCCGTGCAGTTCGACCAAGGGCGCGACGGGCCATACGCTCGGCGCGGCCGGCGCGCTCGAAGCGGTGATCGCCGCGCTCGCGCTCACGCACCAGATGATTCCCGCAGGCGTCAATACGAGCGAGCCGGACCCGGCGCTCGGCCTCGACTATGTGCTGACGACGCGTGCCGCGCCGTTGCGCGCGGTGCTGTCCAATTCGTTCGGCTTCGGCGGGACCAACTGCAGTCTCGTGTTCGGGCGCAAAGGGGCGAAATCGGCATGACTCCATTGCGCGCATATATCGAAGGCGTCGGCGTGATCGGGCCGGGCCTCCCCGACTGGCCTCATGCCGCCGACGTGCTCGCGCACCGCGCCGCGCGCGAAGCGGCGAAGACGGTGTTGACCGCGCCCGCGAGCCTGCCCTCCGCCGAGCGCCGCCGCACCGGGCCGGTCGTGCGCGCGGCGCTCGCGGCCGCGCACGAAGCGGTGGCGCAGAGCGGCCGCGATGCCGCGACGCTCGCGGCCGTGTTCGCGGCATCGGGCGGCGATGGCGGGAATTTCCACGCGATCTGCGAAACCCTCGCGAGCGACGAACCGCAACTCTCGCCGACGCGCTTTCACAACTCCGTCCACAACGCGCCCGCGGGCTACTGGAGCATCGCGACGCGCGCGATGGCCGCATCGAACGTGCTGTGCGCGTATGACGGCAGCTTCGCGGCGGGCTTGCTGGAGAGCCTCGCGCAAGTGAGCGTCGATGGCGCCGCGACGCTGCTCGTCGCCTACGACACGGACTATCCCGAGCCGCTGCGCCACGTGCGCCCGATCGCCGATGCATTCGGCGTCGCGCTCGTGCTCGCGCCGCAGCGGAGCGAGCACACGCTCGCGCGTATCGAAGCGCGTCTTTCGGATGCCAGCGCATCCATCTTCGCCGATGCCGATTTCGAGGCGCTGCGTCTGTCGAACCCCGCGGCGCGCGCGTTGCCGTTGCTCGAAGCGCTGACGCGCGGCGCGGCATCGCATGTCGTGCTCGACTATATCGACGGCACTCGCCTTGCCGTGGACATCGATCCGTCATGACCGGCGCGCACGTTCTCGATCGCGACTGGATCGCCGCGCGCATTCCGCATGGCGGCTCGATGTGCCTGCTGGATGCCGTCGTCGCGTGGGATGCGGAGCAGATCCGCTGCACGGCGACGAGCCATCTTCGCGCCGATAACCCGCTGCGCGCGAAAGACCGCCTCGCGTCGGTGTGCGGCATCGAATACGCGGCGCAGGCGATGGCCGTTCATGGCGCGCTCGTCGGCGAGCGGGACGAGCGCCCGCGTGTGGGCATGCTGACGAGCGTGCGCGGCGTGCAAACACATGTCGAGCGGCTCGACACGCTCGACGGCCCGCTCGATATCGAAGCCGGGCGCATCGGAGGCGATGCGAACACGGTGCTCTATCGCTTCACCGTCCACTGCGCGGGCCGTTTGCTGCTGAGCGGCCGCGCCGCCGTGATTCTCGATGCGGCTCAGACCACCGGCTTAATCGCGCAATAAGCCGAAAAGATGCCGAGTTCGACATCGCGGCGCACGTTCTCGAAACCGGCACGCTCGATGGCGGCGATCACGGTGGCGGGCGGCACGCAGGCCTCGATCGTGTCCCAGTAGTAGCGCATCAGCTCGACGCTTTCCCCTTTCTTCCCGACGATGCGCGCGATTATCGGCACGACGGCGCGCATATAGAACTTCAACGCCGCGACGCCCGCGCCGTGTGCGGGACGCGTGATTTCCAGCACGCATAGCCGGCCGCCTGGCGCGAGCACGCGGAAATACTCGTCGAACGCTTTCGCGAGATCGCTCACGTGGCGCAGCGCGAAACCCATGCTCAGAAAATCGTACGCGGCGCTGTCGCACGGCAGATCCTCCGCGGTGCCGATGCACGTCTTCACGCCGACCGGCAGATGCGCTTCGCCGACCATGCCCAGACTCGGATCCACGCCCGTCACGAGCGCCGGATCGCCGGTGATCGCGACGGCTTCCTTCGTGACGAGTCCCGTTCCCATGCCGACATCGAGCACGCGCATGCCGCGCGCGAGGCCCGCCGATCGCAGCGCGCGATTGCGATACCACGGGCCGGAGCCGAAAGCCATCGCGCGTTCGATGGCGTCGTAATCGGACGCGGTGCGGTCGAAGATCCCGCGCAGCCAGAGACGCCGCTTCGATTCGTCGGCGTAGTAGGAAGTGAGCGGCTCGTGCGGGGCTTTCGTGTCGATCGGGCTGGTCGGGTCGCGCCGGGGAAAAGTCATGCAGTCTCCAGTCTTTATCGCTGAGCCGCGGATCGTCGGTCGATCGCCTCTACCGCGGCGGATGCGATGCAGAAATGCACGGAACGGTTTTGAATTTTGGATGCAACGTGCTTAATACCATAATTCGAAGGCCGTTCATTCTGCAGCGGAAACTTCGCTACTCGGGGATCGCCGCCAGCACCTCCGCCGACCGCCCCGCGACAATGGTCCTCGGCACCGTCACGTCAGGCGCAGGCAACGCCAGCGTCAACGCCTTGCGCGCGCGCATCATGGAGTTGCGCACACGACGCTCCGGTCGGCTGAACATGCCGCCACCGACCAGCGCAACGAACGACGCGATCAGAGGCACCGCGAGCAGCATCGTCGCGAATTTGAAGAGGCCGAGCTTCAACGGACTTCGCGAAGCCCATGCGGACCACGCGAGCGCGAATCCCATATAGGCGATGCCCGCGGGCGCGCCGGCCAGCTCGGGCATGCCGAGACGTTGCGCGAACGGCATCGGAAAGATCAGGACGAAGAGCGCGATGCTCGACATCGCATGAAGGAGCAGCGTGCGCCGCTGCCGCAGCAGACCCGTGAGCGACCAGAAGGCGAGCAAGAGCACGAATGGCGGACATGCTGCCACGATAGCGGCGAGCGCGAGATACACGACGACACCGCTCACCAGATTGCGCAGATAACCTTCCGACGACGCGTAGTACACCATGTATCCCGCCGCGATCGCCGCCACGCTCGCGATGAAGGCGATGATGCCGCCCCGCCCGTCCGGCGAGACGACGAGCCTCAGCATCAGCAGACTCGTGAAGCCGACGAGATGGACCAGGAACCGCATAACCGAAAAACGCTGTTTCATACCGCACCCCTTTCCCCTGACGGTGCGAGCGGCCTTCACGACGGTCTCGCACTGCACGAGACCTTACGAGACCTGTCCTCGCCCGTCTGTCGCCAGCGTCCGAATTCGAATGACGGATCGCAAGCTCAAAGCGCCGCCGCGAATAGCCTTTCGGTCTTTCGCGGTCGACGTCTCCTTATCGACGGGGAAGCGGGGATTCTTTAGCCCTTCGGTGCGGGCTAGCGGAGAAATTCCAGCGGCATCAGCGCGTGAGCGGCTTCGCCTGCTCCATCGACGATGCGCGCACGAACTTGCCCGCGCCCAGATGGTGGATCGTGTGCAGCGGCTGATTCGATTCGTCGATGGTCCAGTGGCCGTCGATGAACACGCGCGCATCGGCGGCGGCCGCGACGACTTCGGCGAAACAGGTGTCGTAGGCGTCTTCGGTGTGCTTCTCGTCGATGAGCTTGCACTCGAGCCACGCTGCGCAGTTCGTCTCGATGAGCGGCAGGCCGAGCGCCGGCCCCTGCACCGTATCGATGCCGAACGCCTCGAACTTGTCGATCTCGCGCCCGCTCGACGTGCCGACTGCGTAGGTGAGATCGATCATCGCCGCGCCCGGCACGATGATGCCGAAGGCACCGCTCGCGGCGGCCAGTTCGCGCGTGTAAGTGCTCTTGTCAATTACGACAGCGATGCGCGGCGGCGTGAACTCGACCGGCATCGACCATGCGGCGGCCATCACGTTGCGGCGACCGCCGTGCGCGCTCGTGACGAGGACGGTCGGACCATGATTGATCAGGCGGCTGGCGTGCTCCAGCTTGACGGGACGAAACTGGCTCATAAGAGTTTTATGTATGCAAAAGACGATTCGCGCAATTGTATGCGGCGCGCAAAATGCGCGCCGCCGCATGATCGTTCCCCGAAAAATCCGCCTTGACAGACGCTCTTACGATATATATCTTTAGATATGTTTTACGACATATCTGGAGTGGTCACATGAAATCCCGTTGCTTTCAACGCGCGCGTGAAGCCGGCTTCCGCGCCTTCGGTCCTGGTTCTTCTTTCGACGCCCCCGAGTGGGCTGAACGTTTCGCTTTCGAGCGCTGGGGCATGATCGGGCGACATCGCCATGGCGGCGGCCGCTTCGAAGGCGGTCCCGGCGGCATGGGCGGCATGGGCGGCATGGGTGGCTTCGGCGGAGAAGACGGCATGCCGCGCGGACGCAAGTTTTCGTCCGACGATCTGCAACTGCTGCTGCTCGCGATGCTCGCCGAAGCGCCGCGTCACGGTTATGAACTCATCAAGGCGCTGGAAGACCGCTCCAACGGCTTCTACACGCCGAGCCCCGGCATGGTTTATCCGGCGCTCACGTATCTGGAAGAGCTCGGCTATACGACCGTCGAGCTGGAAGGCAATCGCAAGCGCTATGCGTTGTCCGACGCGGGCCGCGACTATCTCGCGTCCAACCGCGAGCGCGTGGACATCATGCTCGCGAAACTCACGCACTTCGCGCGCAAGATGGATCTCGTGCGCCGTGCATACATGGGCGAGGAAGTCGACGAGGCCGCTGCCGACAACGGCTGGGCGCCGGAGTTGATCGCCGCGCGTCGCGCGCTGAAGAAGGCACTGCTCTTGCGCACCGATGCATCGCAGGAAGAGCAGCGCCGCATCGCCGCGATACTTGCGCGCGCGACTGCCGAAATCGAACAAAACCCCGCGCCGAAGCAGGCGTAAGCGGAGCCATACACGATGACCGATTCGATCCTGCAATCCCGGCCCGACCTCGAAGTCACGCGCATGCGCCACGCGCTCAAATTTCGTCTGCTGCAAGTCACGCGCGTCGAGAAACTCAATCCTACGTTCGTGCGCGTCACCTTCACGGGCGACTCGCTCGAAGATTTCGTCAGCGCATCGTTCGACGATCACGTGAAGCTGTTTTTCCCGTCGCCGGGCGAGACCATGCCCGCGCTGCCGCAAGCCGGCCCCAATGGTCCCGAGTTCGATCCGTCGAAACCGCGTCCGATCGCGCGCGATTTCACGCCGCGCCGTTTCGATCGTGAAGCACGGGAACTCGATATCGAATTCGCGCTGCACGAGGCCGGCCCCGCGACCGCCTGGGCCGCGCAAGCCGCGCCGGGGCAATATCTTGGCATCGGCGGGCCGCGCGGATCGTTCGTGATTCCGACGCAGTTCGACTGGCATCTGATGATCGGCGATGAAACCGCGCTGCCCGCTATCGCGCGTCGTCTGGAAGAATTGCCCGAAGGCACGCGCGTCGCGACGTTGATCGAAGTGGCCGATCCTTCGGCGCGCATCGAGTTCGACACGCGCGCCGATCTGTACGCGCAATGGCGCTATCGCAATGAGAGCGAGCATCCCGGCGGCGCATTGCTGCTCGCCTTGCGCGAAACCTATGTGCCGGAGGGCGAAGGCTACGTGTGGGCGGCGGGCGAAGCGACGCTGATGCGTGCGGTGCGCAAGCTTCTCTGCGACGAACGCGGCGTCGACAAGAAACGCATTCGTGCTTCGGCGTACTGGAAGCGCGGCGAGCAAGGCGTGCATGAGACCATCGATGGCTGATTGATCGTCGATCGGCTCACGATGCCGATTTGCCAAGGCTAGAACGAAGTCGCCACAAGGCCGCGAGAATCAGGGCACGGAGACATTCGACGCCCATTCAACGGTCTCCGACGGGCGCATGGGCGGCACGGCGTTCGGCACCATCGCGTTGCCTGTGACGCGGGAAGCCGCAGTGGGCGGTCCGCTCGCGCACGTTCAAACGGGTGACCTCATTCGCCTGAGCGTATCCAAGCGCGAGATCAGTCTGCTCGTCAGCGACGAAGAACTCGCCGCGCGCGCGAAGGCTTCGCCGGTCGCTGCGCATGTTGCGGATCGCGATTATCGCAAGCTGTTTTACGACACCGTGACGCAAGCGGACAGGGGCGTCGATTTCGACTTCCTGCGCGCGACGCAGACGCAAGGCGTAATACCGCGTCGATAACCTCGCACGATCGCGATCAAGCGTGCTGCGCTTGCAGCACTTCGCCATTCAAGCCGATCACTCGCGCCTTATGTGCGACGCATGCGGTCGCGATCAGCACTTCGCGGTTCGTATGGCGGCACACCACGTTGCGCACGTGGTTCCAACCGAAGCCGAAGAAGCCGCGCTTCTTCGCGCCGAGCACGACGAGATCCGCATCGAGGCGCTCGGCTTCGTCGGCGATCACGCGCCCGATGGTGCGGCCGTCATGCGGCAGCGTGCGCGTTTGCCAGTCCGCGTCGATGCCGGCGTGCCGAAGCATCTTTTCGCTGCTGCGGCGAATCACGAGCGCGAGCTGATCGACGAGCGCGGGCATGTCGCAAAGACATTCCATCTGCCAACCTGCCCACCACGGCGACGATTCGATCACATGCAGCACGGTCAGGCGCGCATGGCTTTCGCGCGCCCGCGCGATGGCGGCCGACAACGCGGCTTCGCTGAAACTCGGCCCCACTGCGACAAGAATATGTTGATACATGGCGCAACCCTCCGATCATTGAACGGCGCCGTATGCGGGCGTCCGTCGTGGTGTGCATGACGTCATGATCCGCGCCGACACTTAGCGGAAAGTGAGCGCGCGCTTCGGGAGGCGTTACGATGCGATAAATCAAACTGATGGCATCGAGGCATCTTCGACACATGGACAATCGCGAACTGCTCAATCTCGCGTATCTGCGCGCGTTCCGGCTCGTCGCGCAAACCGGCAGCGCCACGCGCGCCGCCGCCGCGCTGTTCCGTGCGCAATCGGCGGTCACGCGTTCACTGCAGGAACTCGAAGCCGCGGTAGGCGAGACTTTGCTGGAGCGCCGTCCATCTGGCATGTTGCCCACGCCCGCCGGACGCGCGGTGCTGCTGCGCTGCCAGCGCATCTTCGCGGAACTCGAAGAGCTGGCGCAATGGTGCGCGACGCGGCAATCGCGTCGCCGGACCACGACGGGCGGCGCGCTTCCCGCCTTTCTGCTCAATACGCGCCGGCTGCAATTGTTCTCCGCGCTCGCGCGGCATCGTCACATGCCGAGTGCGGCGCAGACTCTGGGGCTCAGTCAACCGGCCGTGAGCAGCGCGATCCGCATCATGGAGACAGGCGCGGGCATGCAATTGTTCTACCGCAGTCCGCGCGGTCTGCTGCTCACGAGCGAAGGCGAAACCTTTGTCCTGCACGTGCGGCGTGCGCTGAACGAACTGCGCCATATCCCCGACGATCTCGCGGCATTGCGCGGCACGATTCAGGGTTATGTCACGGTCGGCGCGCTGCCGCTCGGCAGAACGCTGATCCTGCCTGGCGCAATCGCGCGCGTGGCCGCGCAATATCCGGGCGTGCGCATCGTGACCGACGAGAGCGCATATGAAACGCTCGTCGCGGGACTGCGTGCGGGCGATATCGACTTCGTGCTCGGAGCGTTGCGTCATAACGATGCATCGAGCGGGCTCGTCAATGAGCGCCTCATGTCGGAGGACATCGTGGTTATCGCACGTCGCGGACATCCGCTCGCGGGTCGAAGCGGATTGACGCTCAAGGATCTGATCGCCGCGCAATGGATCCTGCCGCGCAGTCAGGCGCCCGCGCGCGGGATGTTCGAAGCGCAATTCAAGCGCTGGAAGCTGAAGCCGCCGATGCCGACGGTCGAGACCGCCGACCTCGCCGTCATTCGCGGCCTGCTGATGCATACGGACATGCTCGCCGCCGTGTCCGCGCAACAACTCCATTACGAATGCGAATCGGGTCAGCTCGTCGTGATGGACATCCCGCTGCAAGCCACGCGACGTGATATCGGCCTCACGATGCGCGCGGGCGGCACGCCGTCGCCGGCGGCGCGCGCCTTGATCGACGCGATCCGTTTGACCGTCGATCAGCTCGGGCATGAACTACGGCGCGAGTCGCCCGGTATCGTCAAAACGGCCTTCTGATACCGAACAGAAGAGTGTATGGCCCGAACCATGTCAGCTCTATTTCAATTCGTTTGCGGGGCCATCTGAATCGTTTATCGCGCTAACACGCTTTGTGCCGGCAAGCACTCGTGCGGTATCGTGTCATAGGCGCGATCACCGCAACGAAGGAGATGCAATGGACGAGCAGCAATGGATTGCGATGGACGAGTACTTGTGCGATCGAACGCAAACGCCTGACGATGTGCTCGACGCAGCACTGAAATCCAGCACGGACGCGGGACTGCCCGCGATCAACGTCGCACCGAATCAGGGCAAGTTGCTGAACATGCTCGCGCGGTTGCGCGGCGCGCGACGCATTCTCGAACTCGGCACGCTCGGCGGGTATAGCACGATCTGGCTCGCACGCGCCCTGCCCGACGACGGCACGCTGCTTACGCTCGAAGCCGTCGAGCATCACGCGGACGTCGCGCGCAGGAACATCGAACGCGCGGGCTTGTCGGGCGTGGTCTCGGTGATCGTCGGCGATGCGGTCGATACGATCAAGGCTTTCGTGCGCGACGGCATTCCGCCCTTCGATTTCGTCTTTCTCGACGCCGACAAGCAGAGCTATCCGGAGTATCTGCGCCTCGTGTTGCGTCTGAGCCGGCCCGGCACCGTGATCGTCGCCGACAATGTAATTCGACGGGGCCGCGTGGCGGACGCGCATAGCGGCGACCCCGACGTGATCGGCGTGCGCACCTTCTTCGACATGCTCGCGGCGGATGCGCACGTCTCTTCCACGGCGATTCAGACGGTCGGCAGCAAAGGATGGGACGGCTTCTCGATTTCGATCGTGTCCTGAGCGTCGCTCACAACGATTCGGTTCCATCGATTCCGAAAAAAATCGCAACGCGGTTCCGGATTTTTTTCATCTGAAAATAATTCGAACGGCCGATGGAATAAAACACTCGTCCGGAAGGTTAGCGCATCGAGACCCCAAAAAATCGATGCATCAACATGGACGAGCCGCTCACCGAACGAGACATGCATGCCTTCCGGCGCGCATTCGCTCCCGTCGCGCCGCGCGAATTAAAAAGCGCTTTGCGTCACGCATTCGTCGGCGTATGCGTTGCCGTGGCCGCAGCCGGTTGGTGCCTGACGACGCAAGTCAGTCCCGACATGCTCGATGCCGTCGCGGTAATGGCATTGATGGAAACATCGGGCCAACGCGGCACGAATGTCCGGGCGCTCGTGTCGCATGATCCGCATTTCGCCGAACTCGCGCCGGTCGGTCTCGAACTGATAGAGAGCAAAACGCGACGCGTCGGCACGCTCGCTCATATCGACGAATTCGACTATCGCAACGCGAACGGCGACGCCGTGGTTCTGCTGATCGCTTCCTCGCCGTTCGCGCGCGAAGCGCCGCACTGGAGCGCGCAACGCGCAGGCAATATCCGTCTGCTGACCTGGACCAGCGGCGGCAAGCGTTGTGTCCTCGCGGGACGTGCGGATACGCGCGTACTCATGTGCGCCGCCGACGCGTTGACGCTAACAGCGCGGCAGGCGCACGACGGATAAAGCAATGGACATCCGCGAAGATTTGATCGACCACGTCCCGAGGCTGCGCCGCTATGCGCGCGCGCTGCTGAACAATCGGGATCTCGCCGACGATCTCGTGCAGGATACGATCGAACGTGCTCTGGCGCGCACGAAACAGTTCGTAGCGGGAACCGATCTGCGCGCGTGGCTCTTCACCATCATGCATAACCTGTTCGTGAATCAGGTGAGCAAGGCGTCGGCGCGCGCAATGCACGTCTCCGTCGACGATGACGAAATCAATGAGCGCGAGTTCGCCGTGCCCGGGAATCAATCTCGCTCGCTCGAAGTGCGCGATCTCGACTACGCGTTGCAGCGTCTGCCCGCCGAACAACGTGAAGTCGTGCTCCTAGTCGGGCTGGAAGAAATGAGTTATGCGGAAGTGGCGATCGCCCTCGATATTCCCATCGGCACCGTGATGTCGCGGCTGTCGCGCGGACGTGAGCGCTTGCGCACGTTGATGGCGGGCGCACAGCCCCCTGCGAAGTTGAAGGTGGTGCGATGAACGACCAACACACTCCGATCGGCGAAGAAGATTTGCACGCCTATGTCGACGGCGCGCTTTCGGCCGGGCGTCGCGAGCAGGTCGAGCGTGCCATAGAAATGAATCCCGCACTGGCCGCGCGCGTCAGCGACTACTTCTCGCTCAACAACATGTTCCATGAGCGCTACGATCGCGTGCTCAACGAACCTGTGCCCGCGCGCTTGCGTACGCTGAGGAAGCGGCGTTTGCTCAACGCGGCGAACTGGCCTCGATTCGCGAGCATGGCGGCTGCGCTCTTGATGGGTATCGGCATCGGCATCGGCACGAATATGGGCCGCGATGCGATGTCGTCCCCCGGCGCGATTGCGTCGTCGAATGCACGCAACGTGAGCGCCGATGGCATGGAGAACATGGCGCGTCAGGCCGCGATCGCGCATGTCGTGTACATGCCGGCCGTCGATCGCCCTGACGATATCGGCCAAGACCGCGAACAGGACTTCGTTCGGTATCTTTCGAACAAGCTCGGCACCGACGTGCACCCGCCTGTGCTCACGAACAGCGGTTTCGAACTGATGGGCGGCCGAATTCTTCCCGGCGAAAACGGCCCGACCGCCCAGTTCATGTATCGCGACGCCAAAGGCGAACGCGTGACGCTTTGCATCTCGCATCGCAAGACGAACACGAACGCCACCGCATTCAAGCTGTATCAGGACGGGCCCGTGAACGTGTTCTACTGGATCGATGGCGACTTCGGCTATGCGATATCAGGCGGCATCGATCGCAAGGTGATGCTCGAACTCGCGCACGATGTGTACGCACAACTGACGCCATCGACGCCGGGTTGAAGCCGCTCACTCGGACGACAACTCCTGCCTCCTCGAGCCGAGCCATCTGCCGCGCACCGCGGGCATGAACGTTTGCGAGCGAGGAAGCGGCAACTTCCTGCATTCGACATGCATGTTGCGCGACGCCGCCGCCGTCACGAACTTGTCGATCTCCTCGCGCACATCGGGATCGATGTAGTCCGCTCGCGATGCATCGAAGATCACCGTCGCACCGTCGGGAATCGCGCGCAGATGATGCTTCAGCGTGACCTTGGCAAGAAACGAAACGTCTTTGCGGAACGACACGAGATAGTGATCGTCGTGCTGCGCGATCGTGATGGGACGCTTGAGATTCGCACGGATCGCAAGCAGGAGGCTGCACGCGATGCCGAGCAAAATGCCCATCAACAGGTCCGTCAATAACACGCCGGCAATCGTCGCGATGAACGGTGCAAAGCGTTCGATGCCCTGCTTCGCGACGGCTGCGAACAACGAAGGCTTGGCGAGTTTGAGACCGGTGAAGATCAGGATTGCGGCGAGGCAGGCGAGTGGAATCAGATTGATCACGCTCGTCAGTGCGAACACGCTCACGAGCAGTAGCGCGCCGTGCACGAACGATGACCAGCGACTCTGCGCGCCCGCGTGCACGTTCGCGGAACTGCGCACGATCACGGAAGTAATCGGCAATGCGCCGATCGCACCCGCCATCATGTTGCCGATGCCCTGCGCCTTCAGTTCACGATCGGGATGCGCGGCGCGCTTCTTCGGATCGAGCTGCTCGACCGCTTCGAGGCTCAGCAGTGTTTCGAGACTCGCCACGATTGCGAGCGTGAACGCGAGCCGCCATACATCGAGGTTCACGAACTGCGCGAAGTTGGGCAATTCGAGCGCGTTCGTGAACGCGGCGAATGATTCGAGCGACGGCAACGCAACGCGATGCTGCGCGGGCGGCGCAAAGCCCGGCGCGAACATATCGAGCAACACGGTCGCGCCGATGCCGAATGCGACCACCGCGAGCGGCGCGGGCACGGCGCGCACGAGTGCGAAGCGGCGCATCGCGCGCGTTTCCCAGCCAGCGAGCATCGCAAGCGAAACGACCGCGACGAAGCAAGCCGCCATCGATATGGGTCCGAACGCCGTGCCGAGCATGCCGGGACCGCTCGCCGCGGGCGCGCCTTCATTGGCGAATCCCGCTGCGAGCGGGATCTGCTTGATGACGAGCAGAAGGCCGATCGCGGCGAGCATGCCCTTGATGACCGATGAAGGCACATAGGCCGCGAAGCGCCCTGCCTTCAGCATGCCGAAGCCGAACTGAATTGCGCCCGAGAGCAGCACCGCGAGCAGGAACGCAGAAAAGCTGCCGAGTCCCGCGATGCCGTCGACGACGATCACGATCAGGCCCGCTGCCGGGCCGCTCACGCTCAATTGCGAGCCGCTCAGCAACGCGACGACGAGTCCGCCGATGATGCCCGACAGAAGCCCGGCGAACGGTTCGACGCCGGATGCATTGGCAATGCCGAGACATAGCGGCATCGCGACCAGAAACACGACTGTGCCCGCGAACATGTCACGCGGGAAAGTGGCAAGACGATTACTTGAGTTCATGGTTTTTTTCGAACGAGTGAGGGCCTGCGAACCTCGCTAAGGCGAGCTCGCATCGGCAAGCGATCGACAGGAAATAGCGCGCTTAAGCGGCCTGAAGCGATGCGACCGGAACGCGCCCGGCGTCTTGCGTGTCGCTCTCTTCGGCATAGCCGGAAGCGAGCACTTTGATGAGGCCGTCATGCAGCCCGAAGATCCATCCGTGAACCAGCGGCGGCTCGTCGCGATCCCGCACGATGGCTTGTTCCCGCAAGAGACGCACTTGTTCGAGCACGTTCAGTTCAGCGAGGCGATTGGCACGCGCATCGAGTTCGGAGAATCCATCGAGTTCATGGCGATGTCTTTCTCCCAACGCGCACAACGGTGCAATCCGGCGATTCACGTGCGGCAAGTCGCTCGATTGCGGCAGGAGCGAGGCGCGCACGCCGCCGCATCCGTAATGGCCGCAGACGATCACGTGATCGACTTTCAGCACGCGCACCGCGTATTCCAGCACGCTCATCGTGTTGTCATCGCACGGAGAAAACAGGTTCGCGATGTTGCGGTGAACGAATAGATCGCCGGGATTGGCGTTCGTCACGGTCTCGGCCGGCACGCGGCTGTCCGCGCAACCGATCCACAACGCCTTCGGGTTTTGTCCCTGCGCGAGACGCGAGAAGAAATGCGTGTCGGCATGTGCCGTTTCGCGCGCCCACGCAATGTTTTCCAATAGCATTCGTTTCGGTCGATTCATGCATGTCTCTCCAGAACAGGCGCGCCTCGAGTGCTGGCGCAAGTCATCGAAAAAGGGCCGCATCTTCATTGCAGCGCGGCGGATTTCTTACGAATTACTTTCGCAGAAAAAGTTCAGCGGCGTCCAGAGAAAAAAATCAGTCGAATGAAATTTGTTGTCGAGCGATCGCATGCACTCGAATGATGCATTCGATGGTCGTGTTTCGGGTGCATGACGGATGCGCCGCGCACGGCATCTGATAATCTTTAGCGCTCCACGCCCAAGCACTCGCAATCAGATGACCGATCCAGCAGCAAGTATCGACGCGACGCGTTTCGTCGATTTGAACGGCGCCGCTTATTCGCTGCGCATCGAATTTCAATGGTTGAATCCTGAACTCGCCGATGCCCCCATCGCGTTGTTCCTGCACGAAGGCCTCGGCTCCATCGCGCTATGGAAAGGCTGGCCGCAAATGCTTTGCGATCGCCTGAATTTCCGCGGGCTCGTCTATTCGAGGCCCGGCTATGGGCGCTCTACTCCGCGCCCGCCCGAAGAAAAGTGGCCGGTCGAATTTCTGCATCTGCAAGCGCAACAGGTCTTGCCCGCATTGCTCGACGCGCTGGGCATCGGCGCGCAGGAACGCTCGCGCATGTGGCTCATCGGGCATAGCGATGGCGGCACGATCGCGCTACTCCATGCAAGCGCGTTTCCTGAAGCGCTCGCCGGTCTTGCCGTCCTGGCGCCGCATGTGTGCGTGGAACCGATGACAGTGCGAGCCATCGAACAGGCCCGCGTAACGTATGAAACGACATCGTTCAAAGAGAAGCTGAAGGCTTATCACGACGACGTGGATTCAGCCTTTTACGGATGGAACGATGCGTGGCTCAATCCGGCATTTCTGCACTGGGACATCACGGAGGAGATAGCGTCGATCAGACGGCCACTGCTCGCCATTCAAGGCTATGACGACGAATATGCATCGATGCTGCAGATCGACAAGATCAAGGCGGCTGTCGATCACACGCAACTCGTCAAGCTGACGCAATGCCGGCATTCACCGCATCGCGATGCGGCCAATGCGGTGAACGATGCGATCTCCGCTTTCGTGCGAAAGCACCGGTGTTGAGTCAGCGTTTGATCTTCAGATAGGCGCGGCTGATCGCGGGCCGCGTATGCACCCACAAGCGCGATGCCAGCCACGAGGCCGGCCGGTCGCGTACTTCGAGTCGCTTGATCGTGCGCTCGGCGTCGTCGGATGCATTGCGATCGAGCGGATCGGCTCCGACATTCGTCCCCGCGTGGCACGTGTAGAAGTGCCGGAAGCCCGCGTTCAACGCCACTTCGCGATAGTCATCGTCGTAATAGCCTTGCGGCCAGCACAGATGATCGGATACTTCGCCCAGACGCGCGCGCAATGCGGTGCGCGCGGCGCTCAGATCGTCTTGCAGACCCTTGCGCTTTTCGGCGGGCGATCCCGTGGCCTGATCCCAGCGCACATGAGTATGTGTGTGGCTATGAAATTCGAATGTGCCGGCATCGCGCATCGCTTCAATTTCGGACCAGCGCAGGATCACGTCGTCGGCACGTCCGTCATCGATTGCGCACTCGCCCGCGTGATGATCGAGCAATCGCGGAAGACCCGATAGTCCATAAGATGCGTTCGGACGCACGCCGCCCTCGCCGGGCCAACTGCTCACGAGAAAGCACAGGGCCGTGAAGTCATGGCGCTTCAATACGGGATGCGCATGCACCCAGTTGTCGAGATAGCCATCGTCGAAAGTAATCACGAGCGACTTGGCGGGCACGTCTTCGCCGCCCAGGAATGCCGCGAGTTGCGCCGAGCCGATCGTGCGATAGCCCGCGCTTGCAAGGTAGTCCATTTGCGCGGCGAAGTGATCGGGCCTCACCGTGATCATGCCGGGTGACGTGCTGACGTGGTGGTACATCAGCACGGGAACGGCGCGTGCCTGCTTCGCGCTCATCTGCGATGACCTCGCTCGTGTAATGCACGTCGATAGAAACTCGCCGTTTCGTGCGCCATGTCGCCCACGGTGAAGCCGCGTTCGGTAATGCGCAAGCTTTCGTCCTTGAGACGCTGACGCAGCGCGGGATCGTCGATCATGCGAACGATTGCAGCGCGCAAGGCAACCGGATCGTGCGGCGGCACGAGCAGTCCGTTCACGTTGTCCTGAATGATCTCGGGCACGCCATCGACATGCGTGCCGATGACGGGCAAGCCCGCCGCCATCGCCTCGATGAATGCCTGGCCAAGTGCCTCCTGATGCGTCGGCAGCACGAAGAGATCTGAACCGCGAAAGATGTTCGGGATATCGGAGCGAAAGCCGAGCAGATGAATGCGACCGGACAGTCCAAGGCTATCGACGATGGCCTTGATGCGATCGAAACACGGGCCATCGCCCGCCATCACGATATGCAGCCTGGGATGCGTTTCGACGAGCGGGCGCACAGCCGCGATCAGGTCCTCATGGCCCTTCTTGTCGCGCATGATCGCAACCATGCATGCGATGAACGCGTCTTGTTCGAGACCGAGCTCCGCGCGCAAGGTCGAATGCGCGACAGCCTGCGGCTTTACGATGCCGTCGTAGATCGTCTGCACGCGCTTCTCCGCGACGCCGGCGGAGATCAGATAGCGACGCACGTAATGGCTCACCGCGATCACGCGATGGGGAATCCACGTATAGGTCGCGAGCGACGAAATGGGCAGCGCGAGATGTCGCGTGCGCACGATGAGCGGCGTGCCCGCCAGCCTTCCGGCGGTGCCCGCTACGAGACTGTCGTGGCCACTATGCGTATTCAGCACGTCGAATGCGCGACGGCGCAGGAGCGTCTTCACACGCAGCATCGAACGCATGTCGCCGCCGCCGCGCATGCGCGCGTGATGCACGGCGAATCCGAGCTCGGCGCAACGCTGACCGAGACGCGCATCGCTCGGGCAAATCAATTCGACGGTGTGACCTTCTTCCCGCAACGCCACCATCTCCTTGAGCGTGCGGACTTCCTGACCGCCCCATCCCTTAGAGGACTCGCTATGTAAGATCTTCAAAACCCTTGGTCTCCCAACCTCGGCGGCGACGCGTCGGTAATATCTTGAAATAATGCGAGCAGTTTTCCGCTCGTGGTCGTTCGTAAAGAAAATGCAATGAGATCGATCGGACCCGGTTCGTTAGCTATAGCGAGTGCCTTGCTTAGCTTTCAATGATGTCAGCTTCAGCGTGCGCGATCTTAGCTTGCGCCCTCCCTCTGCCGGCCGCTCACCGGTAATATTTGGTAATTTTTCAATTACCTTTCTGCCTTTGTTTGGTCGCAATAAAATGGAAAGAGATATTCCAGCTTTGCGTCCGGACTAGGACGAGAGAGGATCAGTGCGGCAAAGCAGCGTCGCTACGTGTACCACCGGAGCAATCGATGTTCCGGCTCCAAGTCACCTTGGGCGCGGCGCGACGAAGCAGGCGGATAACCTATCGGGTAACGGGGCAGGTATGCGTTTGGTTGACGCGTAACTGGCAATTCTGTCAGCTTGATCCGATGCGATGTTATCGCGAAGAAGCTATGAACTGGTCTTTAACCGTTGCGCGTGCGGGTGGTTAAGCAAACCATAAGAAATGCGTTTGTCGCGCAAACGTTTGATGGCTCATTTGCCAAGGCAAATAGGCAAATAGGCAAAAGATGCTTGCGCGGTTGAGCATCGAATTGGATTTCAACGCCTGCTGAATCAGCGGTTATCAGAATGATCGGCATTCTTAAGGCGATCGCATAAAGCGCAATCCGATATCTCGACAAAGCCTGGACAGAAACGCGCCCACGCGCACGATTAAACAGTTCGCAGTTCGAAACTTTACGCGTCGCCGGTCCGCACTGAAAACATGCGATGTCCGACGAACAACCATCAACCGCGCATTTTCAATTCGTGTCCTGCGTCTTGGTCGACGACGCTTCGTGCGCCCGTCGCAGCCGTTCGCGGCTGTTCGACAGATGCATGCGCATGGCGGCACGCGCCGCCTCCGGATCGCGACGCTCGATCGCATCGTAGATATCTTCGTGCTCGCGGTTCACGCGATCGAGATAACCCGATGGATCATTGTGCGCGAGCGCCGCGGAATTGACGCGCGTGCGCGGAATGATCGTATTGCCGAGCTGGCTCAGGATGCTGTGGAAGTAACGATTGCCGGTAGCCTTCGCGAGCTCGAGATGGAATGCCACGTCGGCGGCGACCGCATTGCCCTCGCCCGCCTCGATCAGCCGTTCGAAGTCGTCGAGCGCGCGGCGCATCTGCGTGAGATTTTCATCGGTGCGGCGCATCGCCGCGAGGCCGGCCGCCTCCGCTTCGAGGCTGATGCGCAGTTCGAGAATCGCCATCACGTCGCGGACGGTGAGATCGCCCGCGGCTTCGATCTGGAAACGGTCCTGATCGCCCGCTTCGAGCACGAAGGTGCCGATGCCATGTCGCGTCTGAACCAGGCGCGCCGCCTGCAGCCGCGAAATGGACTCACGCACCACAGTGCGGCTCACGCCGAGCTGCGCCATGATTTCCGATTCCGTCGGCAGCTTGTCGCCGGGTTGCAGCGCGCCGCTGCGGATGCGCTCGGACAACTCGGCGACGACTTCCTCGGTGAGATTGCGGGAGCGGCGAAGCGCGCCGGACGCGAGTGCTTGGGACATGAGAGGCCGATCTTTGATGTGCTCGATGAGCAATTATAGGGCGAGCGGCAGCTTGTACGATGACTATCGACTTGCGCGCGAAAGCTCGCCGCAAATTTTAGAGGCATTACTCGCTGTATTAGGCGCGAATCGAACTCAGCAACCAGCATGATGGAAAACCCGATCAAAATCGCGCGATTGGGGACAAAACAAAGCGTTGATAAACCGTTTGTTGCGGCGTAAAGTTCATGTACCGCATGAAGTAACACCACGTTCGCCCTACTGCGTCGACCGCAGGCAGCGAACCGGCATTCGTCGAGAAAAGAAGGTTTCTTCATCGTCCGGCTCGCGAGTCCATGCCGCATCAGTTGGATTCGCCATCATTTCGCGCAGACGCGAGCCCGAACACCGCGGTTCACCGGTTTCGCGCCGCGCTTGTCTGTGCGATACGCCACGCGCCCTGCGCCTCTCGCGCATCTCGCTCATTGATCAGGCGCAAACCGGTGGACATCCGTATTCACATTCGCGAATTTCACGGCGATACTGAGGCGCGGCATCGAGGTTGGCAGGCAAGGAGACGAGCAAATGATGCGTGAAGTGAGCGGAGCGTTCCACGGCTCCCGTAAGCTGGATGAAGCACTTGAAGACTTGCGCGCGGAAGGCATCGCGGGCGACCGCGTTCGCGTAGCCAGCATGAGCGGCTTCGCCGATTTCCATACTGCGCAGACACAGAGCAACAATGCGCAAACGCAGTGGATCGCTGCGGAATATGCGGGGCACGGGGAGCATCTGGGCGTGGTCGATACGCACGACTACCCTTACGGGCTCGACGTTTCGAGCGACGACATCCTTCCCTCCTTCGGCGCCGATGGCGGCGATGCGGATCTGGCATGCGGCATCACACGCGTCATCGTCAGTATTCGCGACGAAGCCGAGATGCGCGCGGTGTGCGACATATTCTCCCGCCTCGGCACCGACGATATCGACGTCGAAAGCACCGCGGCCTGATCCGCGACGCCCGCAGCGGCTATCGTCCCTTCACTGGGGCGTCGTCGCGGGCTTGGCCTTCTTCTTGTGCTTGAAGTGCGGGCCGCTTTGGCGCGCACTGCCGGGCGCCGAAGTATTGTCACCGCCCACGGTCGGCCCGGCTGTCGCTGCGCCGTGAGCGTTGCCGCCGCCCGATCCGCCATTGCCGTTGCCGCCCGACTGCGCCATCGCCAGGCCCGAAACAGCTATCGCCGCGCCCGCTGCCAGCGCCATCAATCCGCTCAATCCAGTCATCCTCATTTTTCCCTCGCCGATCAGGTTCGTCACCGTGCTGCGCGCATTTCGCATGCAGCATGCATAACGCAAAATGCCATCTGGTATGTGGCATGCTGCATGCTGGCCCTTTCACTCCCGTTGTGCGTCAAGTTCAAATCAGCCCGACTCATGGATGTCCGCAAAGCCCGCCGCAAATCAACCGAACGCGACGATGCCGCAACTGCATCGAGAGCAGGTTTCGTGCGCGTTCGCGGCGCGCGCGAGCACAACCTGAAAAACGTCGATGTCGACGTGCCGCGCGACGCCCTCGTCGTCTTTACCGGCGTATCCGGGTCGGGCAAATCGTCGTTGGCATTCGGCACGCTCTACGCCGAAGCGCAGCGGCGCTATTTCGAGTCGGTCGCACCGTATGCGCGGCGGCTCATCGAACAAGTCGGCGCGCCGCAAGTCGATTCGATAGAAGGCTTGCCGCCGGCCGTCGCGCTTCAGCAGCAACGCGGCGCGCCGAATGCGCGTTCGTCGGTCGGCAGCGTGACGACGCTATCGAGCCTCGTACGCATGCTGTATTCGCGCACCGGCAGCTATCCGCCCAGGCAGCCGATGCTCTATGCGGAAGATTTCTCGCCGAACACGGTCCAGGGTGCGTGTCCGGTGTGTCACGGTCTCGGGCGCGTGTACGAAGTCACGGAGAAGTCGATGGTGCCCGACGACTCGCTCACGATCCGCGAGCGCGCCGTCGCGGCGTGGCCGCCCGCATGGCACGGGCAGAATCTGCGCGATATCCTCGTGACGCTCGGCTACGACGTCGATACACCGTGGCGCGACTTGCCGAAGAAGGACCGCGACTGGATCCTCTTCACCGAAGAACAGCCGACCGTGCCGGTGTACGCCGGCCTCACGCCGAAGGAAACGCAAGCCGCGTTGAAGCGCGGCGCCGAGCCGAGTTATCAGGGCACCTTTACCGGCGCACGCCGCTATGTGCTGCATACCTTCGCGCACACCCAAAGCGCGCTCATGAAAAAGCGCGTGTCGCGCTTCATGGTCGGCAGCGATTGCCATGCGTGTCACGGCAAACGGCTCAAGAAAGAAGCGCTGTCGGTGACGTTCGCGGGGCTCGACATCGCAGAGTTCGCGCGTCTGCCGCTGAACCGCCTCGCCGATCTGCTTGCGCCTATCGCGCGCGGCGAATGGCCCGCTCACGACGACGCACCGGCATCCGCGCTCGCGAAGAAGGACCGGCTCGCGGCGACGGCAAAGCGCGTCGCAGCAGGCGGCTCGTCGCACAAGGCCGCACCCGATGTGCGGCGCACCGCCAATCTCTCCGACGAGAAACGCGCCGCCGCCGAGCGCATCGCCGCCGATCTGCTGGAGCGGCTCGCCACGCTGATCGACCTCGGGCTGGGCTATCTGTCGCTGGATCGCGCGACGCCCACGCTCTCCTCCGGCGAACTGCAAAGGCTGCGGCTCGCGACGCAACTCGCGTCGCAGCTCTTCGGCGTGGTCTATGTGCTGGACGAACCATCCGCGGGCCTGCATCCCGCCGACAGCGAAGCCCTCTTCGCCGCGCTGCAGCGCCTGAAGGCCGCGGGCAATTCGCTCTTCGTCATCGAGCACGACGTGAACACGATGCGTCGCGCGGACTGGCTCGTCGATGTCGGTCCGGAAGCCGGCGAGCGAGGCGGTCATGTGCTCTACAGCGGACCGCCGGAAGGCCTCGCAAAGGTCGAAGTGTCGCAGACGCGCAAGCATCTGTTCGCGGCGCGGCGGACCATCGAACGCGCCGTGCGCGAGCCGCGCGGCTGGCTGCGTCTCGAAGGCATCGCGCGAAACAACCTGCATGGCATCGACGCGGCATTTCCGCTGGGCGCCTTCACGACCGTCACCGGCATCTCGGGTTCGGGCAAATCGAGCCTCGTGAGTCAGGCATTGCCGGAGCTTGTCGCGGAACGGCTCGGACGCACGCTCGACGACGCGGACGACGACGAACAGGATCCGCTCTTCGCGCCGGCCGATGCATCGGCTGGCGGACGCATCGTCGAGGGCATGGAGACGATCCGGCGACTCGTGCGCGTCGATCAGAAACCGATTGGCCGCACGCCGCGCTCGAATCTAGCGACCTACACCGGTCTCTTCGATCACGTGCGCAAGCTCTTCGCCGATACGCCGGCCGCACGCAAGCGCCGCTATGGCGCGGGACGCTTTTCATTCAACGTCGCCCAGGGACGCTGCCCGACATGCGAGGGCGAAGGCTTCGTCAGCGTCGAGCTGTTGTTCCTGCCTAGCGTCTATACCTCATGTGCGACATGCCACGGCTCGCGTTACAACCCGCAGACGCTGGAGATCGAATGGCAAGGGAAGAACATCGCGGATGTGCTCGGCATGACAGTGGACAGCGCATGCGAGTTCTTCGCCGATGAACATAACGTAATGCGCGCGCTCATCGTGCTACGCGACATCGGCCTCGGTTATCTGCGGCTCGGGCAGCCCGCGACGGAGCTTTCGGGCGGCGAGGCGCAACGCATCAAGCTCGCGACGGAACTACAGCGCGCGCATCGCGGCGACACGCTTTATATCCTCGACGAACCGACGACGGGCCTTCATCCCGCCGACGTGGATCGCCTGATGGCGCAACTGCAAGGGCTCGTCGATGCGGGCAACACGGTGGTGGTCGTGGAGCACGACATGCGTGTCGCGTCGCTGTCCGACTGGGTCATCGATATCGGCCCGGGCGCGGGCGAGGATGGCGGCCGGATCGTCGTGACGGGAACGCCTGCAAGCGTGGCTGGATTTGCAGAAAGCAGAACGTCCTCTTATCTGCGAGATGTCTTTAAAGACTGAGCAAGATTCGAATTTGCCGGCTTGGATGCCGCAGCGCATTTCACAAATGCTCGTATCTGCGGAGCTCTAAAAGCCACGATGACGGAGTTGCCAACTCCGTCGCCTCGCCTCACTCCGCCGCGTGCAATCTCAATACAACCCGATCCATCGCCACACATAAAAACGTGCGACACCGACCAGTTCATGCAATGCGCTGTTCGAGTCGAACCATCCTTTCGGATGCGGCCGCCACCACGTGAACTGAGGACGGATGTAGGCAACCGCGGGCTGTGGATGCAGCCCGAACGCCTCGAACGCGAGCATCGCACGGTGCATATGAAGCGATGACGTGATCAGCACCGACGTATCGTATTGCCGTGACCGCAATATCTTTTCCGTATTGCGTGCGTTCTCGTAAGTATCGAGACTTTCGTTTTCGAGGATGAGATCCGAACGCTTCACGCCCGCGTCGACAAGCAAGCCTCCATATAGATCCGCTTCGCTTTGCTCATGATGCTGGGGATTGCCTCCGCTCACGATGACAAAGCATTCTTTCTCCATCTCGCGGCAACGCTTGTAGAGCGATGCCGCGAGATCGATGCGCGTCATCGCGTCACCCTTGGGCACGAGGCGTCGATGGCGATCGTAAGACGTCCCGCCGCCGAGCACGATGATCGCCGTACGCGAGCCCAAATCCGGCTCGTGCATCGACGCGTAGTGATCGTTTGCGAGCCGCACGAGCGGGCCGGGCAGCCAGCTTCCGAGCACCCAGAACACGGCGCCCGTCAAAAGCAGGACCGTACCGCGCCGCTTCTTCCAGAAGACGAACAACACCACGAGCAGCAACAGCAAAGACAAAAGTACCAATTACTCCACCCCGAAAGTTATCGTTTCAAAAAGCTTTCATCGTGCGCATAGTTTTTGCAAGCGGCCTGTTTCTCTATGCGCAAGAGTTACCTGTTCACCGCTATGCGTGACTGGGTGTGAGTTTGAATCATGACATTGGTTCGAGACGTGCTTGATATCGCACAAAGCACAGGTTTCTCATCGAAGCCCTCCGTGCGCCATCGCACGGACGCACAAGGCCGCAAATTCGTTAAATACGATCAAACAAAAGCAACAAGACAGTGAGTGCGAGGGCCTCGTGGAATGCTCTTCACGAGACAAGAACAACACCACTGCCGATTCGCACCGGGGCGAGCGACATCGATAAGAACTCATCGTCGCAATCCGGGTTATGTGCATCAATGGCCGGGTACAAGGGAAAACACACAAAATGAAAACTGAATTGCGCCGCATCCTCGCCGAGTCCGCTCGTCTCGACGTGCCCATCGACACCCTCGCCGACGGCGACGATCTGTACGCCGCCGGTCTTTCCTCGCTTGCCACGGTCCACGTGATGCTGGCGATCGAAGACGAGTTCGGCATCGAGATCCCCGATCACATGCTCACGCGCCGGCTCTTTTCGAGCGTCGATTCGCTCGCATCGGCCGTCGACGAACTGCGTCGCTCGCAGGCGGCAGCATGAACGCGCCCGCTCAGGAGCTGGAAGTCGCCGAGCTCGCGCAGAGCGCGGGACCGCGCAGCGAGAGCGAGCTGATCGAAGCGGCGAAGCGCGTCGCCGGCGTTGCGGCGAAGCACGCCGATGCGGTCGATCGCGAAGCGCGTTTTCCTGCTGAAGCGGTTGCGGCGATGCGGCAAGAACGCCTCTTCTCCGCCATGATCCCGACGACGTTCGGCGGCGACGGCCTGTCGCTCACCGGCGTCGCGCGCCTGTGCGAGGCGATGGCGCAAGGCTGCGCATCTTCCGCGATGATCTATGCGATGCACCAGAGCCAGGTCGTATGCATCGTCGATCATGGCGCGAACGTGCCGTGGCAGCGCGACTTCCTCGCGCGCATGGTCAACGAGCAACTGCTGCTCGCATCGGCGACGTCGGAGGAGAACATCGGCGGCAACATGCGCACCAGCGCATGCGCGGTCGATCTCGTCGACAACGCGTTCAGCATCGAGAAGCTCGCGCCGACGATCTCGTACGGCAAGTACTCCGACTGCATTCTCGTGACGGCGCGCCGTCATCCGGATGCGCCGCCCTCCGATCAGGTGCTGATCGTGGCGCCGCGCGATACGTTCACGCTCGAACAGCGCGGCACGTGGAACACGCTCGGCATGCGCGGGACGTGCAGCGAAGGACATCGGCTCGTCGCGAGCGGCATCGCCGAACAAATCCTGCCGACGCCCTTCTCGAAGATCGCCGACGAAAGCATGCTGCCGGTATCGCATACCTTGTGGTCGGCGGTATGGTGCGGCATCGCGAGCGACGCGGCTAACCGCGCGCATCAGTTCTTCCGCAATCAGGCGCGTGGCAAGCCCGCGCTGCCGCCTTCGGCCGCCCGTCTTTCGCAGGTGCTCACGCTCATCAAGATGATGCAGGCGCGGCTGCGCGAATCGCTCGCCAATGTCGAAGCTGCGCAGGCCGAACGCGCGGCGCGCAAGGCGAGCCAGAGCAATGACGACGACGCGCCGCTCGTGGCATCGATCGGCATCAACGCGGATCTGAACATGCTCAAGCTGGCGATTTCGCAATCGGCCGTGCATGTCGTGCAGGAAACGCTGATGATCTGCGGTATGGCCGGCTACAAGAACGACACGCCGTTCAGCGTGGGCCGTCATCTGCGCGATCTGCATTCCGCGCCGCTCATGATCAGCAACGATCGCATCGAATTGAACACGGCGAATCTGCTGCTTGCGCAGCGCGCCGCAACGGGGACCCTTTGACGATATGAACATGCCGACGGAACAGGCCGCCATGATGCAGGCCGAAGCACAAGCACAATCACAAGAGACTCAGGCACCGTACGACAAATCGGACTTGACCTTGCGCGATCGTCTGATCGAGGCCGGCATTCTGCTCGATACGGGCGAAGACGGTCTCTATGGCCGCAGCGAAGTTTTCGAAGACGTCGTGGAACGGCTCAATCAGGCGATCACGATGCTCGGCGCGGATCAGCACGCGGAAGTGCTGCGTTTCCCGCCCGCGATGCGCCGCCGCGATTTCGAGGACAGCGAGTATCTGAAGAGCTTCCCGAATCTCGCGGGCACGATTCACTCGTTCCAGGGCAACGACCGCGGGCATCATCGCCTGCTCGAAGCACTCGACAAGGTCGTGCACATCGGTGAAGAAGAAGAGCGCTCCGACGAATGGATGGATCAGCAGAAGCCCACGCGCCTCGTGCTCACGCCGGCCGCATGCTATCCGATCTATCCGCTCGTCGCGAAGCGCGGCAATCTCGCGGAAGACGGCGCGACCTTCGATGCATTCTCATATTGCTTCCGCCACGAGCCGTCCATCGATCCGGGCCGCATGCAGATGTTCCGGATGCGCGAATACATTCGCGTCGGCAGCCCCGAGCAAGTGATGGCGTTCCGTCAGAAGTGGATCGACCGCGGCTCGCTGCTCGTGAATCTGCTGCAGTTGCCCTTCGAGATCGATCTCGCCAACGATCCGTTCTTCGGACGCGGCGGCATGATCGTCGCGGACAGCCAGCGCGCACAGCAACTCAAGTTCGAGCTGCTCGTGCCGGTCGCGACGCCCGATCGCCCGACCGCGTGCCTGTCGTTCAACTATCACCAGGATCACTTCGGCGAGTTGTGGCACATTCGCCAGGCCGACGATCAGGTCGCGCATACCGCATGTGTCGGCTTCGGCATGGAGCGCACGACGCTGGCGCTCTTCCGTCATCACGGTCTCGATGTGAAGGCGTGGCCCGAGAAAGTGCGTCAGTTGCTGTGGGGCGACAAGGCGCCGCTCATCGAAGCAGGCCTCGCGAACCTGGGAAGCAAGGCATGAACGCACGCTCGCCGGCGGAAGCCGTCACCGACACGTCCACGCCTGCGGACGCCGGGTACCGCCAGCACGCGCTGCATCGGGAAGAGCGCGTCTGGCTGGAGACGAACTGCTACGTCGATTTGTGGATCGAGCTGCTGCATCACTACGGCTGCGATCCGCGTGCGGCGCTCAGTTTCACGGTGACACAGGCGTTCGAGGGCGATCAGTTCACGTTCCCGAAGTTCTCGCTCGACGATATCGCGCGGCTCTACGGCCTGCAGGCACAGGAGCTCGCGATCTACGACACGCTGGAAGCGCACGTGCGCGAGCAGACGCGCCGCGGGCAGATGGTGGTGGTGGAAATGGACTCGTACTATCTGCCCGATACGCGCGCGACCGCGTACCGGCAGACGCATACGAAGACGACCATCGCCATCGATGCGATCGACACCGACGCGAAGCGCATCACATACTTCCATAACGCGGGCTACTTCGCGTTATCGGGCGAGGACTACGATGGCGTGTTCCGCCTGATGCCCGGCCTCGCCAGCGATGTACACGCGCTCTTCCCGTATGTCGAGTTCGTGAAGCGCGCGCGTGCGCCGCTCGAAGGCGGTGCGATGGTGCAACGCTCGGTCGAGCTGCTGAAGCTGCGTCTCGTCGATCGTCCGGCGGTCAACCCGGTCGCGCAATGGCGCGAGGCGTTTCCCGAGCACTTGCGCGCGTTGCTCGAACGTGATCCCGCGTACTATCACCTCTACACGTTCAACGTGATGCGTCAGCTCGGCTCGAACTTCGAGTTGCTGTCGAAGTATCTCGGCTGGCTGAATCAGCGCGGCGTGGAAGTGCCGGGCGAAATCCAGGCGAGCGCGCAGGCGATCGCGAGCGAAGCGATGGTCATGCAGTTCCGTCTCGCGCGCGCCCGCATGCGCTCGCGCATGGACCTGTGCGAGGACTGCCTCGAATCGATGCAGACTTCGTACGACAAGGTCATCGAGCCGCTCGCCGCGCGCTTCCTCTGAACGCCGGAGCCGCGCTCGACTCGCGCGGCTTCGGTGTCGTTCTTCGAATCCCATCGACGAGGTCGGTTCATGCACGTCTTGTCCGCGCACGCGCCGCGGTGTCTCACCGAAGGCTGGCAGTGCGTGAGCACGCCGGCGGGTGCGAGCGCGACGCCCGCATCGCTCGATACGTTCACGCAATGGATCGACGCGCCCGTGCCCGGCACGATCGCGTCCGCGTTGCGCGCGACCGGCGTCGGCGATGAAGCGCTCGCGCAGCCGTTCGCGCATTCGGATCACTGGTACCGCCTGAAGCTTTCGGGCGACGGCAAGCGGCGCCTGCGCTTCAACGGACTTGCGACCATCGCTGAAGTCTGGCTCGACGATCGCAAGCTGCTCGAGTCCGACTCGATGTTCGTCGCCCATGATCTCGATGTCGACCTGAACGGCGAGCACATGCTTTACCTGTGCTTTCGCTCGATCGCGCCCGCGCTCGCCGCAAAGCGCGGACGCGCGCGCTGGCGTCCGAAGCTCGCGCAGCCGGCGACCTTGCGCAACGTGCGCACGACGCTGCTCGGGCATATGTCCGGATGGTGCCCGGCGATTCAACCGGCGGGGCCGTGGCGCGCGATCGAATTGATCGGTGAATCGCGGGCCTGCATCGACGACATCGACCTGCGTACGAGCATCGATGGCATCGATGGCGTGCTCGATGTCACCGTGCGCTATTTTCATGCGCAGGATCAGACGCCGCGTCGCATCGCATGCGGCGATGCGCACGCCGCGATGCAATGGCAGGACGCGCGCACCCTAACGGCTCGCGTGCGCGTGCCGAATGTGCGCTTGTGGTATCCGCATACGCACGGCGAGCCATCGCGTCATGCGGTGAGACTCGGTGATATCGAACTCGGCGAAGTCGGCTTTCGCACGATCGAGGTCGATCGCGGCGCGGACGGCAAAGGCTTTCAGCTCGTCGTGAACGGCGTGCCCGTGTTCGCGCGCGGGGCATGCTGGACATCGGCGGATATCGTCGCGCTCGATGCATCGCGCGAAAAACTCGACGACATCTTCCGGCTCGTTCGCGACTCCGGTCTCAACATCATTCGCGTGAGCGGCATCACGCTCTACGAGTCCGACACGTTCTACGAACTCGCCGACAAACATGGCGTGCTCGTGTGGCAGGACTTCGCGTTCGCGAACTTCGACTATCCCGACGACGAAGCCTTTCGTGCGAGCGTGCAACGCGAAGCCGAACAGTTTCTTTCACGCACGCGCCGCTTCGCGTCGCTTGCGGTGCTGTGCGGCGGAAGCGAAGTGCATCAGCAGGCGGCCATGCTCGGCCTGCCCTTCGACGCCTATCAGCAGCGCCTCTTCACCGAACTATTGCCAAACGCGATTGCGGCGCAGCGAGCCGACGTCGCCTACGTCGTGAACTCGCCGAGCGCCGCGCCGGGCGACAGGGAATCGATGCCCTTCGGCACGCGCGGCGGCATCACGCATTACTACGGCGTGCCGGCGTATCAGCGTTCGTTCGATGATGTGCGCCGCGCGCAAGTGCGTTTCGCATCCGAATGCCTCGCGTTCGCGAATGTCCCCGACGATATCGCGTTGCGCGCGATCCCGAACCCGCGCGTGCACGAGCCGCGCTGGAAAGCGGGCGTGCCGCGTGATCCCGGCTCGGCCTGGGACTTCGACGACGTGCGCGAGCACTACATGCATGCGCTTTATCGCGTCGATGTGCCGCGCTTGCGCTATGAAGATCCCGAGCGCTATCTGGAACTGTCGCGCGCCGTGGTCGCGGATGTGATCGGCGCGGTGTTCTCGGAATGGCGTCGCGAAGGATCGAGTTGCGCGGGCGGCATCGTATGGAATCTGCTCGACGTGCGGCCGGGCGCGGGCTGGGGCGTGATCGACGTGCTCGGTGCGCCGAAGAGCGCGCTGCATGGCCTCGCACGCGTGCTGCAACCCGTGCAGGCGCTCATTCTCGATGAAGGTCTCGACGGTCTCGACATTCATCTCGTCAACGAGACCGCGCGTGAGATTCGCGCGCGTGTGGAACTCGCCTGCCTGCGAGAAGGCGCAGTCAAAGTCGCGGGCGGTTCGCGCGACGTCGTGTTGCAACCGCGAAGCGTGCAACGCGTGTCGTCGAATGCGCTGATCGGCGCGTTCTTCGATATTGCTTATGCGTATCGCTTCGGTCCGCGCGCGCACGATGCGACGCACGTCATATTGCGCGATGCGGACACCGGTGAAGTGCTGTCGGAAGCATTCCACTTGCCCGATCCGTCGATAGGCGAGCGGCGTGACATCGGCTTGAATGTCGCTGTCGAAAGGGACGATGAAGGCTGGAGTCTCGTCGTTGGAACGGCTCAGTTCGCGCGCTGGGTGCATGTGGTCGATCCGAACTATCACGCGCGGATCGACTGGTTCCATCTCGCGCCGGGCAGCACGCGCCGCATTCCGCTCGTCGCGCGGCACGCGAACGTGAGCGCCCCGCCCGAGGGCGATGTGTCCGCGATCAATGCGATCCGAAGCGCGACGTATCGCGCTTCGTAACGCACGAGCTGATCAGCGGCCGAACGCTTCGGTTTCGACGCGCCGCCCGGTGAGAAACGCATCGGCGACGAGACGCAACGGGCGCACGTCGACATCGCTCGTCTTCGTCTCGATGAGCCGGTGAAAGTGCTCGTACAGCGCGGGATATTCGCGCTCCGCTTCGACGCCGATCTCGTTACCCGCGATCGACAGGCGCTTGCCGCCTTCGCGCATCGAGAGGCGCCCCGCGTCGGTTTCGATGTCGATGTCCCATTCCTCGACCGGTCCGTGACGCCAGTCGAACACCGCGCGCACCGGTGCGCCGTTCGTCGCGATGCAGTCGAGCTCCGCTGCGATGGGCGTGGACGTATCGGCTGGCACGGTGAGCGTGGCGCCGCGCAATGCGACCTCATGCGGCAGGATGCGCGCGACGATCGACAGCGCGTTGATGCCCGGATCGAATACCCCGAGACCGCCCGGCTCCCAGATCCATTGCTGTCCCGGATGCCAGCGCCGCACGTCTTCTTTCCATCGCACCTCGACCGAGCGAATCGCGCCCGCCTCCTTCGACGCGAGCCAGGCGCGCGCCGGCTCGACCGCGCTCGCCGCGCGCGAATGCCACGACGCGAAGAGTGTGCAGCCGCGTGCGCGCGCGATGTCGTGCAACGCTTCGACTTCGCTCACGCTCGCGCCCGGTGGCTTTTCCAGCATGACGTGCTTGCCCGCGTCGAGCGCGGCGAGGGCTTGCGCATAGCGCACTTGAGGTGGCGCACAGAGCGACACTGCGTCGATAGACGGCTCGGCGGACAGCAGCGCCTCGATATCCGGATAGTTGCGCACGCCTTCGACGCTCGCATTGCGGCTCGCACACGCGACGAGTTCGAAGCCGGGCTGCGCGGCAATCGCAGGCAAGTGCTGATCCCGCGCGATCTTGCCGATACCGACGACCGCGAGCTTGAATACGGTTTTCATGCGATGTCTCCTTTGGGCTCCGAGCAGGTCTCCGAACGTAAAGATACCCTATCGCCCCCAACGCAACACCAGCGCATCCAGCCGCCGCGCAATCGCGATCAGCTCATCGCGCGTCTCACGTCTCATGGCCGGCAGCGGATGACGCGGCGCTTCGCACGCGATCACGCCGCCCTCCTTCATCAGCGCCTTGGCCGCGAGCAAGCCCGCCTGCCGGTTCTCGTGATTGATGAGCGGCAGCCAGCGCTGATACAAATCGAACGCTTCATCCGCGCGACCGTTGCGATGTGCCTCGATGATCGGCCGAATGCCATCGGGAAAGCCGCCGCCCGTCATCGAGCCGGTCGCGCCCGCGTTCAGATCGGCCAGCAGCGTGATCGCTTCCTCGCCGTCCCACGGACCTTCGATCGCGTCGCCGCCGAGCTCGATCAGTTCGCGCAGCTTGTTCGCCGCGCCCGGCGTTTCGATCTTGAAGTACGACACCTGTTCGATCTCGCGAGCCATGCGCGCGAGAAACGGCGCGGACAGCGGCGTGCCCGCGGCGGGCGCGTCCTGGATCATGATGGGAATCGTCAATGCATCTGAAAGACGCGCGTAGAACGCATGGATCGACGCCTCCGGCACGCGGAAGGTCGCACCGTGATACGGCGGCATCGCCATGATCATCGCGGCGCCGAGCTCTTGTGCGCGGCGGCTGCGCTCGATGCACACGCGCGTGCCGTAATGCGACGTCGTCACGATCACCGGCACGCGGCCCGCGACGTGCTCGAGGATCGTGCGCGTGAGCGTGTCGCGTTCGTCGTCGGCGAGCGAGAATTGCTCGGAGAAGTTCGCAAGAATCGCGAGACCGTCCGAGCCCGCGTCGATCATGAAATCGACTGCGCGCTTCTGACTGTCGAGATCGAGTTCGCCCGATTCGGTGAAGGTCGTCGGCACGACCGGAAAGATGCCGCGATAGCGTGGAGTGGCGTGACGGGTCATGCTGTCGTCCAGAGTGTTATGAAATGAAGGATCGATGCGTCAGCGGGCGCGCGAACTATCGAGCACAGCGCGCACCACGAAGGTGACGACCACCGCGACGATCAATGTCGCCGCGAGAAAGTACAGCCCGGCGGCGAGGCTGCCCGTGCGGTCCTTGATCAAGCCGACGCCCGTCGGGCCGAAATAGCCGCCGAGATTGCCGATGGAATTGATCGTCGCGATGCCGACCGCCGCGCTCGCACCGGTCAGGAACTGTCCCGGCAGCGCCCACACGACCGGTTGAATTGCATAGAGCGAGAACGCGGCAAGACAGATGAACGCGAACTGCAACTGAACGCTGCCCGCCCATGCGCTCGCGGCGAGCATCACCGCGCCGAAGCTCGTCACGGCGACGATATGCCAGTAACGCTCACGCTTTTTGTCGGAATGACGCGGCACGATGCACAAGCCGACCACCGCGAAAAGATACGGCACGGCGGAGAGCAGGCCCGTCATCGAATCGGTGACGCCGAAGCCCTTGATGATCGTCGGCAGCCACAGCGACAAACCGTAGATCGCGAGCGGAAACGGCAGGAACAGCAACGCGAGCAGCAGCACGCGCTTGTCCTTCAGCGCGGCAAGCGGATTGCCGTGCGATTTCAGCGCGTACGCCGCGCGATCTTCCGCGAGTTCGCGCTCGATCCACGCGCGATCCACAGGCGCGAGCCAGCGCGCATGCCCGGGCGATTCGGGCAACACGCGCAAGGTCGGCCACGCGAGCAGCACGGCAGGCAAGCCGCTCACGACGAACAAGGTCTGCCAGTTCGACATGCCGAAGACGCCATGCGTCGACAGGATCCATCCCGCGAGCGGCCCGGTGACGATGCCGGCGATCGGTTGCGCGAGCACCAGCAGGCCGATGATGCGCGCGCGCTGACGCAGCGGAAACCACTTCGTCAGGAAGTACAGGATGCCCGGATACAGGCCCGCTTCCGCCGCGCCCAGCAGAAAGCGCAATGCATAGAAACTCATGGGACCGCGCGTGAGCGCCATCAACATCGTGATGACGCCCCACGTCGCCAGAATGCGCGCGAACCATACGCGCGCGCCGAAGCGTTCCAGCGCGAGATTGCTCGGCACTTCGCACAGGAAATAGCCGATGAAGAAGAGCCCCGCGCCGAGCCCATAAGCCGCGTCGCTCAAGCCGACAGCGGCATTCATGTGCAGCTTGGCGAAGCCCACGACGGTGCGGTCGACATACGCGACCACATAGATCAGCGCGAGAAACGGCATCAGCTTGCGAATCAGCATGCCGACGATGCGCCGCTCCGTGCCGCCTTCCTGTTGCGCCACGCCGTCTGTCGCGGGCGCGGCGCGTTCGAGCGCTGCCGCGGTGTCGTATTTCATACGGTCTCCTGTTTATCTTATCGAGGCAGCGTAGCGTAGCATCAATTCACGCCACGCCGCCGGCGCCGCGAAATGTCGTCGCGACATTCTGAAAATTCTCAATGCGAATGTCTCGGCACGGCCGCGCCTCGCTTGCCCACCAGGAAATCGAGGTCGCAGCCCTCGTCGGCCTGCAGAACGTGATCGACATAGAGCCGTTGATAACCGCCTTCGCCCTGCTTGCGCGGCGGCTCGCGATCGCTCATGCGGCGCGCGAGCTCTTCGTCGCTGATGTCGAGATGCAGCGTGCCCGCATCGCAATCCAGTTCGATCCAGTCGCCGTCGCGCACGGCCGCCAGCGGTCCGCCCGCGGCCGCTTCAGGCGCGACGTGCAGCACCACCGTGCCGTACGCGGTGCCGCTCATGCGCGCGTCCGAAATGCGCACCATGTCTTTCACGCCCTGGCGCAGGAGCTTCGGCGGCAAGCCCATGTTGCCCACTTCCGCCATGCCCGGATAACCCTTCGGGCCGCAATTCTTCAGCACGAGCACCGAGTTCTTGTCGACATCGAGCGACTCGTCGACGATGCGTTCCTTGTAGTGCTCCAGGTCCTCGAACACGACTGCGCGGCCGCGATGCTTCAGCAACTCGGGACTCGCGGCCGAAGGCTTGAGCACGGCGCCGCGCGGCGACAGATTGCCGCGCAAGATGCGAATGCCGCCATCGTCGATCAACGGATTGCTGAGCTTGCGAATCACTTCGTCGTCGGTGATGGGCGCGCGCTTCACGTTCTCCCACAGCGATTTGCCGTTGACGGTCAGCGCATCGGGATGCGGGATCAGGTTCGCTTCGCCGAGACGCCGCAACACGGCAGGCAGGCCGCCCGCGTAATAGAACTCTTCCATCAGGAAGCGGCCCGAGGGCATCAGATCGACGATGGTCGGCGTATCGCGGCCGATGCGCGTCCAGTCCTCCAGTTCGAGCGGCACGCCGATGCGCCCCGCGATCGCCTTCAGGTGAATCACCGCGTTGGTCGAGCCGCCGATCGCCGCGTTCGTGCGAATCGCGTTTTCGAAGGCTTCGCGCGTGAGGATCTTCGAGAGCGTCAGCCCTTCCAGCGCCATCTCCACGATACGCATGCCCGACATATGCGCGAGCACGTAGCGGCGCGCATCGACGGCGGGAATCGCCGCGTTGTGCGGCAAAGAAGTGCCGAGCGCTTCGGCCATGCAGGCCATCGTCGATGCGGTGCCCATCGTGTTGCAGGTGCCCGCCGAGCGCGACATGCCCGCTTCCGCCGATAGAAACTGATGCAGATCGATCTCGCCCGCCTTCAGCGACTCATGCAGTTGCCAAACCGCGGTGCCCGAACCGATGTTCTTGCCGTCGAGCTTGCCGTTGAGCATCGGGCCGCCCGTGACGACGATCGCGGGAACATCGCAGCTTGCCGCGCCCATCAGCAGCGCGGGCGTGGTCTTGTCGCAGCCGGTGAGCAGCACGACCGCATCGATGGGATTGCCGCGAATCGCTTCCTCGACGTCCATCGCGGCGAGATTGCGCGTGAGCATCGCCGTGGGCCGCAGATTCGATTCGCCGTTGGAAAACACCGGAAACTCGACCGGAAAGCCGCCCGCCTCGTAGACCCCGCGTTTAACGTGTTCCGCGATCTTGCGAAAGTGCGCATTGCAAGGCGTGAGTTCCGACCACGTATTGCAGATGCCGATGATCGGCCTGCCGTCGAACTCGTGATCCGGGATGCCCTGATTCTTCATCCAGCTTCGATACATGAAGCCGTTCTTGTCGTTGGTGCCGAACCATTGCGCGGAGCGCAGTCTGGGCTTCGATGCGGACATCGGTCTGATCCCTTTCAAAATCGATATTTGGCGAAGTCTAGAAGGCCGCGCGATAATCGACTAATGAAAAGTTCGGCGCCATCGATATCCAAACCAGCATTCGTATAAACCCTGAGATGCTGAATCCAAGTCCCTGGTACGTGCGCAATCGCCTGAAAACACGGCAGCTCATGCTCGTGGTGGCGCTCGCGGAAGAAGGCAACGTGCATCGCGCGGCGGCCGTGTTGAACATGACGCAGCCCGCCGCGTCGAAACTGTTGCGCGAGCTCGAGGAGACGCTCGGCGTCATGCTGTTCGATCGCGAGCCGCGCGGCGTTCGTCCCACGCTGTATGGCGACGCCATCATTCGGCATGCGCGAGCCGTGCTCGGCAGTCTCGATCAGGCGCAGGAAGAACTCGTCGCGCTCGCGTCGGGGCGGCTCGGACATGTGGCGATCGGCGCGATCACGTCGCCGGGCGTGCGGCTCTTGCCCGCCGCGGTCGCGGCGGTGAAGCGCGTGCATGCGGATATCCGCATCTCCGTCGAGATCGATACGAGCAACGTGCTGCTCGAAAAGCTCGCGCAGGAAAAGCTCGATATCGTGATCGGCCGTCTCTCAGCGGAGCACGACAAGGTGCAGTTGCGCTATGAGCCGCTCGCGGGCGAACCGGTGCGCGCGGTCGTGCGCGCGGGGCATCCGTTGCTGAAGGCGAAGGCGCTGGCCCTGCGCGACGTGCGCGACGCCGCGTGGCTCGTGCCGCCTGCGGGCAGTGCGCTACGGCATCGCTTCGACCTCATGTTTCAGCGCGCGAGTCTCGCATTACCGGCGAATGTCGTGGAGACCGCGGCGATTCTCTTCGTCACGAACTGCTGGAACAAAGCGACATGATCGCGGTGCTCGCGGAAGACGTCGCGCTGTATTACGCGCGGCACGGCGTCGTCGCGATGCTGCCGCTGCCGATGGATTGCCGGATGGACGACTTCGGCATCGTCACGCGGGCGGACCGGCTGCTCTCGCCCGCGACCGAAGTCATGGTCGATGCATTGCGCGCATCCGCCCGCGACGTCTATGGCGATCAGGCCGTCGCCGCCAGCACTGCCGGTGCGCGATAACCCTCAATCAGACGCTCGCGCTTTTGCGCGACCGCCGCCATGTTGCGCTCCTTCACGTGGCCGAAGCCACGGATCTCGTCGGGCAGCTTCGCGAGCTTGAGCGCCGTGTCGAAGCGTTGCGCATCGAGCGTCGCGACGAATTCATCGACGAGCGCGAGGTAATCCGCGATCATCCGGCGCTCCGTGCGGCGCTCGGCGGTCTTGCCGAACACATCGAACGAGGTGCCGCGCAGCCCCTTCATCTTCGCGAGCATGCGAAACGCGGGCAGCACCCACGCGCCGTAGCGCTGCTTCACGAGATGGCCGTGCTCGTCGCGCTTCGCGAACAGCGGCGGCGCGAGATGGAACATCAGCTTGTAATCGCGGCCCGGCTCGCCTTCGAACTGCTCGCGCAGTTTGTCGAGATACGCGGGATCGGCGTAGAGACGCGCGACTTCGTACTCGTCCTTATAGGCCATGAGCTTCGCGAGATTCACCGCGACAGCACGCGTGAGCGGCAGCTTCGCGTTCAGCGACTTTTCCTTCTCGCGCATGCGCTCGACCACAGTGCGATACGAGCGCGCATACGCCTCGCCTTGATACGCCGTGAGCAAGGCTTCACGCGTCGCGATCACGTTTTCCAGCGACTCGGGCATCTTCATGACGACCGCATGCTGCGTCGACTTGAGCAGATCGCCCGCGCCGTGCTGCGCGACGAAGCGCCCCCAGTTGAACGCGAGAACGTTCTTCTCGACCGCCACGCCGTTCAGTTCGATCGCGCGCGTGAGGCTCGCGAGTTCGAGCGGCAACCAGCCCTTCTGCCACGCGAAACCGAGCAGCAGCGGATTCGAATAGATCGTGTCGCCGAGCAGTTTCAATGCGAGCGCGTTGGCATCGACGAATTCGCATCCCGCGCCGATGCTGTCCGATAGCGCCTGCTCCGTCTGCGCCGCCGGGAAGGTCCATTGCGCGTTGGTGACGAATTCGGCGGTCGGCGTCGCGCCGCTGTTGATCGCGGCTTGCGTGATGCCGCGACGCGTGCGCGAGAGCACATCGTTCGATGCGGACACGATCGCATCGCAACCGATCACGAGCCGCGCTTCGCCCGTCGCGATACGCGTCGCGTGCAGCGCTTGCGGCTCTGGCGCGATCTGCACGTGGCTCAGCACCGCGCCGCCCTTTTGCGCGAGGCCGGCCATGTCGAGCACGGTCACGCCCTTTCGTTCGATATGCGCCGCCATGCCGATCAATCCGCCGATCGTCACGACGCCCGTGCCGCCGACGCCCGTCACGAGAATGCCGTAGGGCTTCGACAATGCAGGCAGCGCGGGCAAAGGCAGCTTATCGAAATCAGGCTTCACGCCGCCGGCCGCTTTCGGCTTGCGAACCTGCGCGCCTTCGGCGGTGACGAAGCTCGGGCAGAAGCCCTTCACGCACGAAAAGTCCTTGTTGCACGACGACTGATTGATCTTGCGCTTGGTGCCGAGCGGCGTGTCCACCGGCTCGACCGACAGGCAATTCGATTGCACCGAGCAATCGCCGCAGCCTTCGCAAACGGCATCGTTGATGAACGCACGGCGCGCCGGATCGGGATAGGTGCCGCGCTTGCGGCGGCGGCGCTTTTCCGTCGCGCAGGTCTGGTCGTAGATGAGAACGGTCGTGCCTTGCGTGTCGCGCAACTCGCGCTGAATGCGATCGAGCTCATCGCGATGATGCACGTTCACGCCCTCGGGCAATGCAACTTTCGTATCGTATTTCTGCGGCTCGTCCGTCACGATGACGATGCGCTTCGCGCCCTCGGCATAGACCTGATGCGCGATCTGCGGCACCGTCAGCACGCCGTCGACGGGCTGGCCGCCGGTCATCGCGACCGCATCGTTATACAGAATCTTGTACGTGATGTTCGCGTTCGCCGCGATCGCCGCGCGCACCGCGAGCAAACCCGAGTGGAAGTACGTGCCGTCGCCGAGATTGACGAACACGTGCTTGTCGCCGGAGAAGTGCATCTGGCCGATCCACGCGACGCCCTCGCCGCCCATCTGGCTGAAGGTCTCGGTCTTGCGGTCCATCCACATCGACATGTAGTGACAGCCGATGCCCGCGAGCGCGCGCGAACCTTCGGGCACGCGCGTCGACGTGTTGTGCGGGCAGCCCGAGCAGAACCACGGCTTGCGCTCGACATCCACACGCGGCTTGATCGCCTCGCGCTCCTTCGCTTCGATCGTCTCGACGCGCGACAGCATGCGCGCGCGCACGTCTTCGGGAAGATCGGCGCGAGCGAGACGGCGCGCGATGGCCTTCGCGATCAGCGCGGGCGATAGCTCGTAATGCGCCGGCAGCAGCCAGTCGCCACGCGGCACGGACCATTCGCCGCCTTCGTTGTCGCGTTCGTCGAACTTGCCGTAAATGCGGGGTCGCACGTCCTCGCGCCAGTTATAGAGCTCTTCTTTCAGCGCGTATTCGAGAATCTGCCGTTTCTCTTCGACCACGAGAATCTCTTCGAGACCGGTCGCGAACGCGCGTGCGTCTTGCGCATCGAGCGGCCATACGCAGCCCACTTTCAGCACGCGCAGGCCGATCTGCGCGCAGGTGTCGTCGTCCAGACCGAGATCGACGAGCGCCTGACGCACGTCGAGATACGCCTTGCCCGCCGTGATGATGCCGAAGCGCGGCTTGTCCGAATCGATCACGACGCGATTCAACTTGTTGGCGCGCACATACGCGAGGGCCGCATACCACTTCTCGTCGAGCAGACGCGCTTCCTGAGCGAGCGGCGAATCGGGCCAGCGAATGTTGAGGCCGCCTTCGGGCATCGCGTAATCGGCCGGCGTGACGATCTCCACGCGGTCCGGATCGAGATCGATCGATGCAGTGGATTCGACCACGTCGGTCACGCACTTCATCGCGACCCATAGCCCGGAGTAGCGGCTCATCGCCCATCCGTGCAGACCGTAGTCGAGATACTCCTGCACGTTCGACGGATACAGCACCGGAATGCCCGCCGCGATGAACGCATGATCCGACTGATGCGCGACCGACGAGGACTTCGCCGCGTGATCGTCGCCCGCGAGGACGAGCACGCCGCCGTGCTTGTCCGTGCCGGCGGAATTCGCGTGCTTGAAGACGTCGCCGGTGCGATCGACGCCCGGGCCCTTGCCGTACCACATGCCGAACACGCCGTCGCGCGTCGCGCCCGGCCATAGATTGACCTGCTGCGTGCCCCAGATCGAGGTCGCCGCGAGATCCTCGTTCACGCCCGGCTGAAAGACGATGTCGTTGTCTTTCAGATGCTGCTTCGCCTTCCACAGCGACTGATCGAGCGCGCCGAGCGGCGAGCCGCGATAGCCCGAGATGAAGCCCGCCGTGTTCAGCCCGGCCTTGCGGTCGCGCGCTTTCTGCAGCATCGGCAGACGCACGAGCGCCTGCGTGCCGCTGATATAGACGCGGCCTTTTTCCAGCGTGTATTTGTCGTCGAGCGTGACGGTTGCTGCGGTAAGCGCGGCGCGATCGGGTGCATTCATGGGGGACTCGTCTCCAGGTTCGGAAATTGTTTTTTTGCCGAGTATAGGAAGCCGATTCGCCATCGTAAAATCACGAATAAACAACTCTGGTATCTGAAAATCAGATGGCCTTCGATCTCACGCTCAGACAATTGCGCTATTTCGTGGCCGCCGCGCAAACCGGCCAGTTCTCGATGGCGGCGGCGAACGAGCACGTGTCGCAATCGGCGATCACGAATGCGGTGCTGGCCCTCGAAAACGCGCTCGGCACCAGGCTTTTCGAGCGCCTGCCGCAAGGCGTCGCGCTGACGCCCGATGGCCAGGATTTCCATAACCATGCGCGCCGCGTGCTCGACGCCGCGCGCGACGCGATGCACATGCCGCCGTTTCGCGCGCACGATATGCATGGCGTCGCGCGAATCGCAGCGTCCTATACGGTGCTCGGGTATTTTTTGCCGGAACTGCTCGCGCGCTTTCGTGCGACGTATCCGTTCATCGATTTCGATCTGCGCGACATGGAGCGGCCGCAGATCGAGGATGCGGTGGCCAATGGCGATGTCGATATCGGCGTCGTGCTGCTATCGAATCTGCAGCGCGCGAATCGCTTCGACAGTCAGGTGCTGATGCGCTCGCGGCGGCAGTTGTGGGTCGCGCCTTCGCATCCGCTCGCGCAGCAGCAGGCGGTATCGCTGAAGGATATCGCCGCGCATCCCTACATACTGATTACCGTCGACGAAGGCGAGCAATCGACGATGCGCTACTGGCACAAGAAGCGCCTCGAACCGAACATCGCGTTTCGCACGAGTTCGATGGAGGCGCTGCGCGGGCTCGTGGCGCACGGCTTCGGCGTCACCGTGCTGTCGGATATGGTGTTTCGGCCGTGGTCGCTCGAAGGCAAGCGCATCGAGGCGCGCCCCGTGAACGACGCCATTCCTCACATGGAAGCAGGCATGATCTGGCGCAAGGGCGCTACGTTGAGCGCTCCGTCGACTGCCGTGCAGCAATTCCTGATTCACGCATGCGGCGCCTGACGCATGCGTGACGCGTGCTCAATGCGAAATGCTCTCGAGCGATCGGCCGAGCGTGCGCGGCCCCATCAGGCCGATCGACAGCATCACGAGCAGCATCGCGCCCGCAATGAAGCCAAACACACCGGTCACGCCCGCCTCCTTCAGCACGAACGCGATCACGAACGAACTGAACACCGCCGAGAGCCGGCTCCATGAATATACGAAGCCGACGGCGCGGGCGCGAATCGTCGTCGGGTAAAGCTCTTGCTGATACGTGTGATACGTGAACGAAATGATGTTGCCCGCGAGCGTGAGCAACACGCCGAGCGTCACGATCATCACGGCTGCCGATGCCTGGCTGAACAGCAGGCCCGCGACGATGTTCACGCCCGCCATGAACACGATCACATGCTTGCGTTCGAAGCGATCGGCGATCCAGTAGCCGAGCAACGGACCGATGGGCGCGGCGAGTCCGATCACGGTCGTGTAGAGCAGGCTCGACGTCACCGTCACGCCCTGCCTGACGAGCAAGGTCGGCACCCAGTTCGCGAAGCCATAGAAACCGACCGTCTGGAAGATATGAAAGACGATCAGCATCAGCGTGCGCTTGCGATATGGCGGTTTCCACATGTCGGCGAAACCGGCCTTTCTCGCAATCGGATCGGACGGGCCCGGCGTCGGCAGCGGCTTGCCGTACTGAAGCGCGACCTGGTCCTCGAGACGGCGAAGCACGGCATCGGCTTCGTCGATGCGGCCTTTGCTCGCGAGCCAGCGCGGGCTTTCCGGCAGATTGCGCCGGAAGTACCAGACGAAGAGCGCGCTCACGCCGCCCGCCAGTGCGACCCAGCGCCAGCCGTCGAAGCCGAACGGCGCGCGCGGCACCAGCAGATACGACAGGAACGCGACGACCGGCACGGCGGAAAAGCCGATCGCCTGACACATGGCGAACGCTCGGCCGCGCAAGTGCTTCGGCGCAAGCTCCGACATATACGTACCGATGGTCACCAGCTCGACACCGATGCCGAGCCCCGAAACGAAGCGCCAGAAGTTGAGCCAGAGCGCCGTGTCCTGAAACGCCATCACGGTATTCGCCGCGACATACCAGAGCAGCGAATACGTGAAGATCGCGCGGCGTCCGTAGCGGTCGGCGAGAAAGCCGCACGCGATGGTGCCGATGAACAGCCCGCAGAACAACGCGGCGATGAAGCTCGCGACGCCCGTCGTGCCGAAGAGCCCCGCGGTCGTCGACGTGAGAATCCCGCTCTTCACGAGACCCGGTGCGATATAGCCGGTAAAGAGCAGATCGTAGAGTTCGAAGAAGAAGCCGAGGCTCAGGAGAAAGACGAGTTTCCACACCGCGCGCGTCGCCGGAAGCCGGTCGAGGCGCGCCGAGATGCCCGCCGTGTCCGCGACGGCGGGCGCGTCCGCTAGCGCGCGGTTCGCGGCGTCGTGCAGACGCGAAGTGCCCTGCATGATGGCCATTGCTGTCTCCTGAATGTTTTATGATGCCGCATCGATGGCGGCGATAGGTGATTAGGAATACCTATTTAATGAAGCATTGCTGCAACTCCGCGAACGATGCGATACGGCCGGCGAGCGCGCTCGCCGCAACGGTCGGCGGGCTCGCGAGCCATACTTGTCCTGGACCCGAGCGGCCCGGAAAATTCCGGTTGATCGCGCTGATGGTGACCTGCTGCGCTTGCGTCGACGAACCCGGCCCGCAGTTCGCGCACGCACCGCACGATGGTTGCAGCAAAATCGCGCCGACGCGTTCGAACGCATCGACATAACCTTGCGCGATGCAATAGTCGCGCACGTCCTGCGTGCCGAATTGCAGATAGAGCGTCACGTTGTCGGGCACGCGCAGGCCGCGCTGCGCCGCCCACGCAAGCACGTTGTGGTAATGATCGAAGTCCTCGCGCTTGCCCGCCGTGCACGAGCCGCCGTAAGCGATATCGATGACCGGCCTTTCATCGAGCGTCTGCAGCGCGATGCCGTTGCCCGGATCGCCGGGCGCGGCGAGCATCGGCGAGAGACGCGCGCAATCGATCTCGATGACATCGGCGTAGCGCGCGCCTTCATCGCTGAGCATCCACGGTTCGACCGTGAAGTCGATGCCGCGCCGTTCCTTCAGGAAGCGCACGGTTTCGTCGTCGGGGGCGACGATGCCGGTGAAGCCGCCCAGTTCGGCGGTCATGTTGGTGAGCGTCGTGCGCTCGTCGGTCGACAGGCCCGCGATGGCCGTGCCCGCGAATTCGAATACCTTGCCGACGCCCGCGCCAGTGCGGATGCGCTCATCGGCAAGCAGATGCAGCACGATATCCTTCGCCGTCACGCCCGCCGGCACCGGTCCAGCGAGTTCGATACGCAACGATTGCGGCACCGTCATGCGCACCGCGCCCGTGACGAACGCGTTCGCCATGTCCGTCGTGCCGACACCGAACGCGACGCAGCCGAGCGCGCCGCTATGCGGCGTATGCGAATCCGTGCCGACGACGACCTGACCCGGCAACGCGTAACGCTCGGCCATCATCGCGTGCGAGATGCCTTCGGAGCCTTCGTCGAGCTCGCTGCTCGCTTCGTTCAGATAGCCGTGATTGCGCACATCGTAGTCGCGCGCGAAAGTGCGATGCGCTTTCGACAGTTCGCGCACGTTCGGCAGCAAGCCGTTCCTGATATGCAGCTCGCTGCGATGCGAATACGACAGATGATCCTCGAACGCGAGGATGCTGCGCGGCTCGTGCAGCGCCAGCGGACGGCCGAAGGTCGCGTGCAGCATGTGCGCGGCCATGCCGGTGTAGTACTCGTGGATGAAGCGCCAGTCCGCGCGCACGAAGATGCCGTTGCCGGGTTCGAGCGACGCATTCGTCGCATCGGTCGTCAATGCGTGACGGGCGAGGATTTTTTCGACGAGCGTGCGCGGCCCGTCATCGCGCGGCGCCGCGCCGACGCCGACTCGCTGCATATGCAACTGCCCATAGCGCAACAGGCCGCCGCTCTTCAGGATCGCCGCCGCCAACGGATCGCGGCCGGCGACGAGTTCATCGATCCCGATCGCCTCGCCGCGCCGGATGCGTTCGATCAGGCCGAAATCGGTCGACGTGAACAGCCCGAGATTGTCCGCGTTCTGCCGGTAGATCCGCTCGAAACTGCGCGCGATCACGAGACGAATGCCCGCGTAATACTCCGCGAGCGGACTATGCTCGCGCGATGAACCCTTCCCGTAGCGATTGCCCGCGACGGTCACCTGAAAGCGGCCCGCGCGCACGGCATCGTGGCCGACGGGATTGCGCCCGCCCGCATGAAAGCCGACATACGGGCACTGGCCGAGACGTTCGTCGAAGCGCGTGAGCACGCTGATCGGCGTGATCTCGTCGGTGGATACATCGTCGCGCAGCGTGCCCGCTTCATCGAGCGTCAGGTCTTCGCCCGCGAGTTGCCGCTCGACTGTCGCCGGGTCCGCGCCGAGAAACAGGATTCGCCCGCTCACATCCAGATTGGCCATCGCATTCTCCTTCGATGCCAATGTAGACGCACACGCGCGCGTGCCAGAAGTGTTCGTTCGGCACCGGGGGCATCGCGAGATGCGATGTCCGTATTAACCCTCGCCGATCAGCGTATCGATCAGCGCCTGCACCGCCTTCAGACGCGAGGACTTGCGCGGCGCATGCACGTGCAGGCAACGGCCGCTGCCCCAGGTCTCGCCCAACGGCACGCGCACGAAGTTGCGCGAGCCCGCGAACGCCGATGCCGCGCTCGTCGGCACGATGCCGATGCCGAGGCCCGCTTCGACCATGCGGCATTGCGCATCGAAGCTGTTGACGGTAACGGTCACGTTCAGCGGCACGCGCGCGGCTTCGGCGTGCTCCTTCAAGGTCTGATCGAGCGAGCCGCCCGCCTGCAGCGCGACGAGCGGAAAGCGCGTCACGTCGGCGAAGCTCAGCGCGTCCGCTTGCGCGAGCTCGTGACCGGGCGGCAGGACGACCATCAGCGGATCGTCGACGAAATGCCATGAATCGAGACCCGCGTGCGGCTTCGTGCTCGCCGATATGCCGACATCCGCGCGATCGTCGAGACAGGCGCGCGTCACTTCGTCGCTGATCTGTTCTGTCAGCGCGATATCGACGAGCGGATAACGCGCCTTGAACTGCGTCAGACGCTCGGGCAAGAAGCCCACGATCGCCGATGCATTCGCAAAGAGGCGCACGACGCCCGCGATCTGACCGCTCATCGACTGGACTTCGCGCGCCATGCGCTCCAGTTGGCCGTGAATGGAACGCGCGCTCGAATAAGCGTGCTGCCCCGCCTCGGTCAGTTGCACGCCCGAAGGCGAGCGGATGAGAAGCGCGACGCCGAGAGCCGCTTCGAGATCCGCGATGCGCCGGCTCAACGCCGATGGCGCGATATGACCGCGGCTCGCGGCGCGCGCGATCGATCCCTCTTCGACGACCGAGATGAAGAGCTCGAGACTGTAGGGATCGATTCGCATCGCCGTGGTGGTGTTTATCTTTGGCCGGTCAACGACGTGATGATTGCATACGCGGCCTTCACGCGCTCTTCGTTCGGGATGTTCCGGTTCGCCAGCATCACGATGCCCACGCGCGCCTTCGGCACGAACGCGATATATGCGCCGAAGCCGTTCGTCGAGCCGGTCTTGTTGATCCACACGTCGTCGCGCGGGGCTTGCGGCGGATCGATCCGGGTGACGGGCATCGCGTTCATGATCATCGACGCGCTGTTCCCGTCGAGCAGCGACTGCAACGCGACCGGATACGGATACTGCTCCCAGATCAGGTCCTGCGTCATCGGCCCGGCCTGGAAATAGCCCGTGTGCGTGGCGTCGACGGCGCGCTGGAAAGCCGGATCGATACGCACCATGTTCATGTTGATCTGCAGGAAGCGGGTCATGTCCGCCGCCGTCGATCTCACGCCGTAGGCCTCCGATGCAAGCAAGCCGCCTTTCATGCGGATCGGCGCGTCGTCCTTCGCATAGCCCTGGGCATAATCGCGCTGCTTCGAAGCGGGCACGTGGATGTAACTGTGCGTCAGGCCGAGCGCCGGGAAGAGGCGCGTTTGCATCAGCGCATCGAAGTCCTGCTTCATGCTCTTCGCCGTGATGAGGCCGAGCGTTCCGATGCCCGGATTCGCATAAGTGCGGATCGTGCCGGGCGGCCCGGCCGGACGCCATGTCTTGAAATACTGCATCAACTGGTCGTTGTCGCGGACCTCGTCGGGCACCTGGAGCGGCAGGCCGCCCGGCGTGTGCGTGCCCAGATTCAACAGCGAGACCTTGCCGAACGGCGCGCCGTCGAGCGACGGAAGATATTTGCTCACCGGATCGCTCAGGGAAAGATCGCCCTCGATCTGCGCGTAAGACGCGAGCGTCGCGGTGAACGTCTTGCTGATCGAGCCGAGCTCGAACAGCGTGTCGCGCGTGACGGGCTGTTCGGTCGCCTTCGACGCCACGCCGTAGTCGAACACATGCGGCTCGCCGTTCACGACGACGCCCACCGCCATGCCGCTGATCCCGTGCAGCGCCATCAACGGCTTGATGGTTCGATCGACCGTTGCCTCGATGCTCGCCGCATCGCCCGTTTGCGCGGCGCCGGGCATCGCGGCAAAAGAAAAAATGGCTGTCGCCAAAAGACTCAGCGCACGAAACTTCATCGTCTTGATCCTTCGTTCTGGTTTTACATGATTGGAACGAAGCGAAATATCCGCTCTTTTGCGCACTTCGACAATCGAGGATAATTTACCGCAGGCAATAGAAAATCTTATGTGAGCCATGCGACCTCATCTTCCGCTGAATGCGCTGCGCGCGTTCGAAGCATCGGCGCGGCACCTGAGTTTCACGCGGGCCGCGCAGGAACTGAACGTCACGCAGGCGGCCGTCAGCCAGCAAGTGCGCGCGCTGGAGGAGCGGCTCGGCACGCCGCTTTTCAGGCGCTTGCCGCGCGGCCTGAGCGTGACCGACGAAGGGCGCGCGCTGCTGCCCGTGCTGAGCGATGCGTTCGGCCGCATCGAAGCCGTGCTCAAGCAATTCGAAGGCGGCCACTTTCACGAAGTGTTGACGGTGGGCGTCGTCGGCACGTTCGCGGTCGGCTGGCTGATGCCGCGGCTGAAAGCGTTTCGTGAGACGCATCCGTTTGTCGAATTGCGCCTGCTCACGCATAACAATCTCGTCGATCCGGCTTCTGAAGGGCTCGACTTCGCGATCCGCTTCGGCGCGGGCATCTGGCCCGCGACGCACAACGCCCGCCTGCTCGATGCACCGCTCACCGTGCTTTGCGCACCCGATATCGCGCGGCGTCTCGGCAAGCCGTCCGATCTCGCCGGCGAAGTGCTGCTGCGCTCCTATCGCGCGGACGACTGGATCGAATGGTTCGACGCCGCCGGCCTCGACGCGTGGACGATGAACGGCCCGGTCTTCGACTCGTCGCGTCTGATGGTGGAAGCCGCGGTGCAAGGCGCGGGCGTCGCGCTCGCGCCGTCGCGCATGTTCGTGCGCGAGCTGCAGGCCGGGCTGCTCGTGCGCCCGTTCGATATCGAGGTCAAGACCGGCAGCTATTGGCTCACATGGCTGAAATCGCGGCGGATTTCGCATGGAATGAAGCTCTTTCGCGACTGGATCGTCGCGGAGGCCGCCGACGCCGCCGAAGTCGCTTAACGCCGCACGCGACGCCGCCCCGCCGCGAAATCGTCCGCGAGCGGCACGGACGAGAACAGCAGCAGCAACGCGGCGAGCGGCACGGTCGTCGCGAAGCCGAGGTGCGCGAAGCCGATCGCGCCCGCGAATCCGCCGAGAATGAACATCGCGAAGAGCGAGCTCAGCAGGATGAGACGCGCGTGATTCGCGCGCACATAAGCGGCGTCGTCGCGCGCGATGCCGCGGTTCCAGTACAGGCTCTTGCCGATTTCGATGCCGATGTCGGTCACGAGACCCGTCACGTGCGTCGTCCGGATCTCGGCCTTCGAGATCTTCGTGATCATCGCGTTTTGCAGGCCCATCACGAAGCACAGCAGCGCGACGGTCATCGGCACGTCCCACACGCGATGCGTTTCCAGATTCGCGCCGAGCATGCCGAACACGAGCAGCAGCGCGGCTTCGAGCAGCAGCGGCGTCGCGAACACGCTATGCGCGCGGCGCTGGCGTCCCCAGTTGATGAGCATCGCGGAAGTCGCCGCGCCGCAGAGAAACGCGCCGACCGCGCCGATCGCTGAGAACACCAGCGCCACCTGGCCGAGCACGAGGTTATCGGCGATCGACGAAACGAGCCCCGACATGTGCGACGTATATTGCCCGACGGCGAGAAAGCCGCCCGCATTGGCCGCGCCCGCGACGAAGGCGAGCGCGCAACCGAGGCGCCGGTTGGCGGAATCGGTGCGGCTGGGCGAAGTCAGCCCACGGAGATAGGCGATCGGCATGGCGGCGCGTGCGGGATGATCGAGCCGAAAAGATAGCACGACAATTTCCGCAACCGGGCGCACTGAACCCGCACAATTTGAAATAGTCGATAGGATGCTAACGAATAAACTTGTCGCTATAATTCCGCCGCATGACCCATCTCGACATTCTGCGCCGCTCCGTAAGCAGCACGCTCGTGCTTGCCGCGCGTCGCTGGCGCCGCACGAGCCACGGCGTGCTCGCCTCCTACGGCGTGTCGGAAGCATGCGCCGTGCCGCTTCTCACGGCCAACCGGCTCGGCGAGGCGGTGCGTCAGGTGACGCTCGCGGAGCACGTCGGCATCGAAGGGCCGTCGCTCGTGCGGCTGCTCGATCAGCTTTGCGCGGCGGGTCTCGTGCGACGCGACGAAGATCCCGAAGACAAGCGCGCGAAGACCATCACGCTCACCGAGGAAGGCCGCGCCGTCACCGCGCGCATGGAAGAGCGCCTCGTCACGCTGCGCGCGCGGCTCCTGAAAGGCGTGAGCCGCGAAGATCTGGAAACGACGCTGCGCGTGCTCAACGCGTTCAGCGCGTCGCCGGACGCGAAGCTGCTCGCCGCGCTCGAAGCGATCGACGATGCCGCCAGGCCGGCTCGCCCGGCTGCCAGACGCGGAGCATAGCGCCATGCCCTTTCCTTCCGCGCGCGAGTGGCTCTTTTCCGCGAAGACCTTCGCTGCCGCGATGATCGCGCTCTATATCGGCCTCGCGCTCGAATTGCCGCGTCCCTATTGGGCGATGGCGACCGTCTATATCGTGTCGAATCCGTTCGTCGGCGCGACGCGCTCGAAGGCGCTGTATCGCACGCTCGGCACGATGATCGGCGCGGCGGGCGCGGTGCTGATCGTGCCGCCTTTCGTCGAGTCGCCGATCCTTTTCAGCGTGATCGTCGCGTTGTGGACGGGCACGCTGCTCTATCTCTCGATGTTCGACCGCAGCGCGCGCAGCTATGTCTTTCTGCTGGCGGGCTACACGCTGCCGCTGATCGCGCTGCCGACCGTGACCAATCCGGCCAGCGTGTTCGATCTCGCGATCACGCGGACCGAGGAGATCCTGCTCGGCATCATCGTGGCGAGCATCGTCGGCAGCGTCGTGTTTCCGAGCCGGCTCGCTCCCACATTGATCGCACGAACGGACGCGTGGTTTCGCGACGCCGCCTTCTACGCGAGCGAAACGCTCTCGGGGCATATCGCGGGCGCATCGATTTCTGCGGCGCGGCAACGGCTCGCCTCCACGGTGAACGGCCTGGAACTGCTGCTGAGCCAGTTGACCTACGATCACACGCGGCCCGACATCATCCGTCGCGCGCGCGCGTTGCAGGGACGCATGCAGATTTTCCTGCCGCTGATTTCGTCGATGGCCGATCCGCTCATTGAACTGATCGCCAAGCATGGCCAGCATCCGGAAGGCCTCGAAGCGCTCCTGAAGGATGTCGCGGCCTGGGTCGGCTCGCCCACGCCGCGCGCGGAAAAGGATGTCGAAAACGAGCGCGCGCCCGATGCGCTGCGCGAGCGCATCGCCGCGATGCGCCCTTCCGTCGAAGCGCTGGCGAGCGCGGACGGCGCGCTGCTCTCGAACGCGCTCTGGCGACTCGGCCAGGTCATCGACGTATGGCAGGACATTCGCGCATTGCGCGCGGCCATTCTCAACGAAACGAGCGACTGGCGTCCGCACTTCCGGCACTGGCGTCTCGGCGGCACGGCGCGCTTCTTCGATCGCGGCATGATGCTCTTTTCGACGAGTGTCGCAGTGAGCGCGATCATCGTGGCATCCACGCTGTGGATCGAATCCGGATGGAACGACGGCGCGTCCGCCGTGGCGCTCGCCGCCGTGTCATGCTGCTTCTTCGCGGCGCTCGACGAACCCGCGCCGCAGCTGTTCAAGTTCTTCGTGGCGACCTGCATGAGCGTCGTGCTCGCGGGGCTTTACGTATTCGTCGTGCTGCCCAACGTGCATGACTTCGCGATGCTCGTCGTGATCTTCTCGGTGCCGTTTCTGATCATCGGGACGCTGACCACGAATCCGCGCTTCAGTCTCATCACGATGCTCGTCGCGGTGAACACGGCGACCTTCATCAGCATCCAGAGCGCGTACGAAGCGAACTTCTTCGTGTTTCTCAACAGCAACCTCGCGGGTGTCGCCGGCCTGCTCTTCGCTTTCGTCTGGACGCTCGTCACGCGTCCCTTCGGCGCGGAGCTCGCGGCCGCGCGCCTCACGCGCTCGGCGTGGGCGGATATCGTGCTGAGCGCGTCGTCGTCGGTGGTGATCGAGGATCAGCGCAATCTCTACGCGCGCATGCTCGACCGGCTGATGCAGCTCCTGCCGCGTCATGCGGCGACGGACTCGCATCGTCATCCGTCGATCGAGAGCTTCCGCGATTTTCGCGTCGCGCTCAATGCGCTCGATCTGCGCCGCACGCGCCGCAAGCTGCCCGCGGAAATCCAGACCTCTGTCGACACCACGCTCGACGCGTTGCGCCGCTACTTCGAACTCTGCATCGCGCGGCGCGCTCGCCAGCCCGTGCCGCCGGAACTGATACGCAGCATCGACACGACGAGCGCCCAGGTTACCTCGCGCGCACTCGCGCAGTCGCAGGATGTGGTCGCGGAGAAATGGCTGCGCGATACGCTGCATGCGCTCGTCGGCATGCGCCTGTCGCTGCATCCGCCCGCGACGCAGGAGCAGCCCCGGCCCGCCAGCGGCGCGCCGCCGCGTGAGGAGCCGGCATGATGTTCATTCGTTTTTCATCGGAACGCCACACATGATCGGCGAAATCGACATTCTCGGCGTGTTCGTGCCCGCCGTGCTCGTGCTGATGTTCATCGCCTATATCGTGAATCTGGCGATTCGCACCGTGCTCGCGCGCGTCGGCTTCTATCGCTTCGTGTGGCACCGTTCCATTTTCGATCTCGGCATCTATGTTCTAGTGCTGGGTGTTGTCGTCATCGTTTCGCAGCGGCTCATCTCGTGAAAAAAACCTGGTTCTCTCTCGGGCAGATTCTGCTTACGCTCATCGTCGTCGCGATCGCGTGCGTCGTGTTGTGGAAGCTCGTCGACTACTACATGTTCGCACCGTGGACGCGCGACGGCCACGTGCGCGCCGACGTGATCCAGGTCGCGCCCGACGTATCCGGCCTCATCACCGAGGTAAAGGTCGTCGACAACCAGCAGGTCAAAAAAGGCGATGTGCTCTTCGTGATCGATCAGGCGCGTTACACGCTCGCGCTCCGCAACGCGCAGGCGACCGCGCAGCAACGCCGCGCAACGCTCGATCAGGCGCGCCGCGAGGACGCGCGCAACCGCACGCTCGGCAATCTGGTCGCGCGCGAAGTGGTCGAGGAAACGCATTCGCGCGTCGAGCAGGCGACGGCCGCGCTCGCCGATGCCGAAGTCGCGATCGATACCGCGCGTCTGAACCTGCAACGCACGCAAATCGTGAGCCCCGTCGACGGCTATCTCAACGATCGCGCGCCTCGCGTCGGCGAATTCGTGTCGGCGGGACGCGCGGTGCTTTCCGTGGTCGACATGCACTCGTTCCGCGTCGATGGCTACTTCGAGGAAACGAAGCTGGGCGGAATCGATATCGGCCAGCCGGTCGACATCAAGGTGATGGGCGAGCCGGGCCTTTTGCGCGGCCATGTGCAGAGCATCGTCGCGGCGATCGAAGATCGCGATCGTCAGCAAAGCCCAAGTCTCCTGCCGAACGTGAACCCCGCATTCAGCTGGGTACGTCTCGCGCAACGCATTCCGGTGCGTGTGACGCTCGATGAAATCCCCGCCGATTTCCGCATGATCGCGGGCCGCACGGCGACGGTGTCGGTGCGCGGCATCGGGCCGAAGACGGCCAGGCGCGCGGCGTCGGAGACCTCTCCGGCGTCGGCGCCCGCACCGACTTCGAGCGTATCGGCCCCGGCGTCGGGCGCGTCGCAATGAACCGCGTGCGCGTCATGAAAGCGATCGCCATCGCCGCTTCGTCGGCCTTCGCGCTGTTCGGCTGCACGACCGTCGGACCGAACTACACGGTGCCCGGAAACGCGGCGCTCAACACGCCCTACGCGAACGCGGCCATCGACGGCGCGGATCAGGCGCCCGTCACGCAAGGCGAAGTGCCCGTCAAATGGTGGCGTCTCTACGACGATCCCGTCGTTGATCAGCTCGTCACGCAAGCGCTCGCGTCGAATACGGATCTGCGCGTCGCCGCCGCGAATCTCGCGCGCTCGCGCGCCGAAGTCGAGTTCGCGAATCAGCAAGGCGGCTTCTCCGGCAAGACCTCGGCCGCGTTTCAGCGCGCGCAGGAATCGGCGGAACAATATCTGTTGACGGAGAAGCTTCCGGTCGTCAACGAAGGCGTGGTCGATCTGTCCATCTCCTATGAGATCGATCTGTTCGGGAAACTGAAGCGCGGCGTCGAAGCGGCGAACGCGGACGATGAAGCCGTCGAGGCCGCGCAGGATCTCGCGCGCATCACGGTGGTCGCGGATGTCGTGCGGGCGTATGTCGAATCGTGCTCGGCGGGCGAAGAACTGGATATCGCGCGCAAATCGCTCGACTTGCAGAAGCAGCGCGTGAAGCTCACGCAACGTCTGCGCGATGCGGGTCGCGGCAATCAGTCGGAAGTCACGCGCGGACAGACCCAGGCCGATACGCTCGCCGCCGACATTCCGCGCTTCGTCGCGCGCCGCCGTGTCGCGCAGTATCGGCTCGCGATGCTGCTCGCGCGCGCGCCCGCCGAGTTGCCCAAAGCCGCCCTCGCCTGCAAAAAGCTTCCGAAGCTGCGCGCGCCGATTCCCGTCGGCGACGGCGCGGCCCTGCTCAAGCGCCGTCCCGATGTGCGTCAGGCCGAGCGGCAGCTCGCATCGTCGACGGCGCGTATCGGCGTAGCGACCGCGGCGCTGTATCCGTCGGTGAGTATCGGTGCATCGGCGGGCTCGGTCGGCATCGTGGAAGACCTGTTCGGCCCGGCGACGAACCGCTGGGCATTCGGGCCGCTCATCAGCTGGAGCTTTCCGATCAACGGCCAGCGCGCCCGCGTTCACCAGGCCGAAGCATCGGCGAGCGGCGCGCTCGCGCATTTCGATGGCGTCGTGCTGAAGGCGCTGCAGGAAACGCAGAGCAGTCTCGCGACATACGCATCGGACACCACGCGCGCCGATGCATTGCGCACCGCGTACAAGTCGGCGATCGAATCGGCCGATGAAACCAACCGCCTGTATCGCGCGGGACGCGAGTCCTTCCTCAACGATCTCGATGCGACGCGCACGCTCACCGGCGTAGCCGCACAGGTCGCGGCCGCCGAAGGTCAGGTCGCGATCGACCAGGTGAACCTCTTTCGCGCGCTCGGCGGCGGCTGGGAAACCGACGAAGCCATCGCGCAGAATTCGAAGCCAAAGTAACGCGGAGCAAGCCGCTAAGTCTCACATAAGGTTCGCCCGCTACGATCGGCTCAATCTTCGTAGCCAGCGAACCTGCCGCATGCACTCACTCGAAACGCTCAACCACGCGTGGTTCCTTTCGATCAACGCGACGCCCGACACACCGCGATGGCAAATCGACGTCGCGGTTGCCATCGCCAATGACGTTCTCTATCTGATTCCCGCGTTGCTCGCGTTGCTTTGGCTTTTCGGCGGACGAAACCAACGAAGCGCGGCCGTTCGCGCGTGCTGTGTCGCCTTCCTCGCGCTCGGGCTCAATCAGTTGATCGGCATGGTCTGGATGCATCCGAGGCCGTTCATGATCGGCCTCGGCCATACCTTCATCGAACATGCGCCGGATTCATCGTTTCCGAGCGATCATGCGACCCTGTTCGCAAGTGTCGCGCTGACGTTCCTGATGGCAGGGCTGTGGCGCTGCGGCTTGCTCGTCACGGTCGCGGGGGTTGCGATCGCATGGGCGCGGGTGCGCATCGGCGTGCATTTTCCGCTCGATATGGCGGGCGCGGTGGGCGTGTCGTGCGTCGCCTACGGAAGCGTTGCGCCGCTCTGGGCCCGTGCGGGAGAGCCGTTGATGCGCGTGTTGACCGCGCTCTATCGCAAGGTGTTGTCGTGGCCGATACGCCGTGGCTGGCTCGCGCCGTGATGGTCCTACGCCGTCGTGATCGCGGTATGCGCGAGACCGACGCGCGTTACGAAGCGGCCACGGCAGCGGGCGTGACGCAAACGCGTCCGGCCGCGACGACGCGTCCCGCCATGCCGCTCAAAAAGCCTGGAAACTCGGCCGCAGGCATCGGCCGGCTCAGCAGAAATCCCTGCATCTGATCGCAGTCGAGTTCACCGAGCGTGCGGAATTGCGACTCCGTCTCCACGCCTTCCGCGACCACCTCGATCTGCAACGCGCGAGCGAGCGTCACGACCGCCGACAGCAACGCGCTGCCGCGCTGCCCCGCTGAATCGAGATCGCGCACGAACGAGCCGTCGATCTTGATCTGATCGAAGCGAAAGCGCTGCAGATAGCCGAGGCTCGAATAGCCTGTGCCGAAATCGTCGACGGCCACGGTGTATCCGCGCGACTGGAGCACTTCGATCGTGCGGCTCGTCTTGTCGACGTTCTGCATCGCGGTAGTCTCGGTGATCTCGAACATGAGCCGCGACGGATCGACGCCCGCCACCGCGATCAGCGCATCGATGCGCCCGACGAGATCCGGCACGTTGAACTGGATCGGCGACAGATTCACCGACACGGGAATCGCGGGCAGCCCATCCGCATCCCACAGTGCGATGTTGCGGCACACTTCGCGCAGCACCCATTCCCCGATCTCGACGATGAGCCCCGAGCGCTCCGCGATCGGAATGAATTCGAGCGGCGCGATCTCCCCCAACTCCGGATGACGCCAGCGAATCAGCGCTTCGACGCCCGTGACCGATTGCGACGCGACGCTGAACTTCGGCTGGAACGACAGGCTCAGTTCGTTCTCGTTCAACGCGCGCTGCAGGTCGCGCTGCAATATCAGCGACTTGAGCGCCGTGTGATTCATCTGCGGCTCGAACACGCGGTACGTGTTGCGCCCGCTCTGCTTCGCCGCGTACATCGCGGCGTCGGCGCTGTGGAGCAGTTCGTCGGCCGTGGCACCATCGCGAGGATGAAACGCGATGCCGACGCTCGCGCTCACACGCAGCGGCAAGCCGTTGACGACGATCTCCTGCGAGAGCCGCCGCAGTACGCCACTGGCGACGGCCACCGCGGACGATGTCTCCGCCGCGTTCTCGATCACGATCACGAATTCATCGCCGCCGAGCCGCGCGACGATGTCGGTATGACGCAGGTCCTGACGCAAGCGCTCGGCGCACACCTTCAGCAAATCGTCGCCGACGCCGTGGCCGAGCGAATCGTTGATCGACTTGAAGCCGTCGAGATCGATGAACAGCAACGCGAACGGCGACGCGCGGCGCGCGCTCCCGGCGACCGCCTGCGCGATGTGAAGCGCGAGTTGCTGGCGATTCGGCAGGTTCGTCAGCGCATCGTGCGTACCGAGATAATGCAGTTGCCGGTTCGCGCGCTTCAGTGAAATCGACAGGCTGCTCGTATGAAAGCCGAGCAGCGCGAGCGTGCCGACGAGCACGGTGAAGGACATCGCCGTAACGGCAAGTGCGAGCCAGTTCGCGTCGAGCTTCGCATCGGCGAGACACAGGCTGCCCGAAGCGAAATTGGCCGCGTTCATGCCGAGATAATGCATGCCCGTGATCGCGATCGCCATGATGAGGGCCGCGCCGAGCCGCTTGACGACGAGGTTCTCCAGGTCCGATGCGCGCAGCGTGAACGCGAGCCAGAGCGCGGCCATCGACGCGACGATCGCGACCGCCACCGAAAGCGCCAGCTTCCAGACGGTGTAGTCGATGCCGGGCGACATCTGCATCGCCTGCATGCCGGCGAAGTGCATCGCGGCGACGCCCGCGCCCATGATCGTGCCGGCGACGACGAGGCGCGGCCGCGATAGCGCGCCCCGGCTCGCGGTGGCGAGCGCGATGAACGACACGCCGATAGCGAGCACGAGCGACGCCGCGGTGATGAAAAAGTCATAGCCGACGGCGATCGGCAAAGAGAACGCGAGCATGCCGATGAAGTGCATCGACCAGATGCCGACGCCCATCGACAACGCGCCGCCGGCAAGCCATGCCGGGCGGCGTTTCGCGCTCGCCAGCGCGTTCAGGCCGCCGGACAGTTCCATCGCCGTGTAGGACGCGAGGAACGCGACCACCAGCGACAGACAGACCAGCAGCGGATTGTAGACACCCGTCATCGGCTCTCTCTCGTCTTGTATCAGTCTTTCGCGACTGCTTTTTCTTGCGCCTCGACTCGGCTTCGGTCCGCGCCACGACCGTGCGCGGCGCTTGCTTCCCCATGCCTAACGGCCTGTGGGTAAAAAACT